>NZ_JBMKKT010000104.1:0-323976 GCF_049239625.1 Tenacibaculum sp. MEBiC06402 | reverse complement strand
CTGTTAATCTATGTTTTTAGAACTTCTAACTTCTAACTTCTAACTTCTAACTTCTAACTTCTAACTTCTAACTTCTTACTTCTAACTTCTAACTTCTAACTTCGATTTTAACTGATTCGTTGTTTCGTATAATGTAATCGCTAAACTATGAATTACATTCATGCTAGAATTACGTCCGTACATTGGAATAGATACAGTTGCGTCAACTAAATCGATGTTTTCTATTCCGTTTCTTTCGCTACCTAAAAGTAATACCAATTTTTCATGATTTTTAAAATCAAAATCTTGAATTGTTATACTCTTATCAGTAATTTCAATACCAATTATGGTGTTGCCTTCTTCTTTTAATGTACTCATCAAGTTGTTGAAATCATTGTATTGTTCTGATTCAATTTGATTTAAAGTATTTCGAGCAGTTTTTTTTACAATTCTGTTGTCCATGGAAGGAGAACTTTCGTGTAAATATATTTTTTGAACACCAAAACTTTCGGCAATTCTAAAGCACATTCCAATGTTTTCTGGAGTACGGATTGCATCACAAACAATTGTGATTGGGAATTTAGTTTCGTTGTTTTCTATTTCGTAGTGTGTAAGTTGTTTCATTTAACTATTTAAAGATAAAACGTATTGTTTGGGAGTGGTTCCAAATTTCTTTTTAAAGGCGGCTATAAAATGACTTGCTGTACTGTATCCTACTTGAAGTCCAACTTCATTTACGTTATACTGATTACTTTCTAGTAATTTACGGGCGTGTTCCATTTTGTAATCGAATAAAAAACTATAAACAGTATCACCGTAAACTTGTTTGAAACCTTCTTTCAGTTTTTTTAAGTTTAAACCCGTTTCGTTCGATAATTCCTGCAGAGTAGGAGGTTCTGCCATGCGAGAAATAATAATGTCTTTAGCTTTTCTAATTTTAGAAACGTCACGTTCATCAACTAGAAACGGACAATAATCTCCTTCGATAGATTCATCTTTTTGGAAGTACAGACTTAATAATTCGTATATCTTTCCTTTGATATATAAATCACGTAACGAACTATTCACATTTGCATTAATAATTTGTTTTAAAACTATTAATACAGTTGGTTTTATGGTTGCGTTATCGTAATACTTTCTATTCTTGTTTTCATCGCTTAAGAAAGAAATATAGCCAGCTTCTTTCGAAAATAAAGAGTGAAATTTCTTAATTGAAACAAGTAATGAAACTAATGAACTTTTTGGTTGTATTTCTAAATTTAAAGGTAGATTTTGTTGTGGGTTATATAACAAGATAGAGTGCTCTTCTAAAACATCAAAAGTATAGTTGCCATTATTGAAATGAAACTTAGCATTTCCGTGAACACAAAAATGTAACTGTATGAAAGAGTTATCGATATCTCGTTCAAAACGTTGGGTTTCCATGGTGTCGTTCGAGAATTCCAACAATAAAAAACCGTTTTCTAAATTGGTTTCAATAAAAGTGCTTTCAGCGATATTTTTCAAGACTCTAAATATTTAATAATTGGATTCTTTTATTTAGAATAGTTCTAGATAATAAATCTTGTATTCCTTGATTTTAGTACAAAAATAAAGAAAATCAACTGTTTCCTGAAAAAATGACGAAGAAAAACCAAAATCGACATTTTAAGTTCTTCTAGCGATATTTTTATATAAACTAACTTTATATTTTTGTCGAGGTTTTATGTAAAAAAAGAATATTGGAAGTTACTAAACATAAGAACTTTTATAGTATTGGAGTGAGCTATATTAAAGCGGATGCAGAAACTCGTGGTAAGTTTTCTTTATCTGCTGAAAATAAAATAGCCTTGTTAAATGAAGCTAAGTCAAATGATTTTGATGGTGTTTTTGTATTATCAACATGTAATAGAACAGAGATAATTGGTTTTGCAGAACATCCTTTTCAGTTGATTAGTATGTTATGCAAACATTCAAATGGTTCTGTTGAAGAGTTTGCTAAAATTTCTTACGTACATAAAAATCAAGAGGCAATTCAGCATTTATTTAATATAGGAACTGGGTTAGATAGTCAAATTTTAGGTGATTATGAAATTGTAGGTCAACTTAGAACTGCTTTTAAAATTGCAAAAGAGCAAGGAACTACAAATGCTTACATGGAAAGATTATTGAATAATGTAATGCAGGCAAGTAAGCGAGTTAAGAACGAAACGATGTTAAGTTCGGGTACTACTTCTGTTTCTTATGCAGCAGTTCAATATTTAATCGATAATCTTGACGACTATAATTCTAAAAATATTTTAGTTTATGGTTTAGGGAAAATGGGTAAACACACCTGTAAAAACCTAGCAGAGTACACGCAAAACAAACAAGTAACTTTAATAAACAGAACGGAGCAGAAAGTTGATGAGTTCATTAAAGAGCATCCATCAATTAAGAAAGCTAAAATTGAGGATTTAACGAGTGAAATTGATAATGCAGATGTTTTAATTGTTTCTACAGGAGCAGATAAAGCAACTGTTACTTTAGAAAACATTCCGTTGGATCGTAATCTTTTAATATTAGATTTATCAGTTCCTGCGAATGTAGATCCAAGTATTAAAAATTTAGAAAATGTTAAATTGGTAAATGTTGATGAACTTTCAAAAGTTACTGATGAAACATTAGCAAAGCGTAAAGAAGAAATTCCTTATGCAAAACAAATTATAGACGAGCACAAGCAAGAGTTTAATGAATGGTTAAATCACCGCCGTTTTACTCCAGCAATAACTGCTTTAAAACAATCTCTTGAAGCAATAAAAAGAGATGAGATAAACTTTCACAAAAAGAAGATTAATAATTTTGATGTAGATCAAGCAGAGGCAATTACATCACGATTCATTCAAAAAATAACTACACAATTTGTAAAACACTTAAAAACAGAAGAAACATCTGTGAACCAGAGTATACAAGTAATGGCAAAAGTGTTTGGCACAAATTTAGAAACAATTGATGCAGAAAATCATTAGAATCGGAACTCGCGATAGTGAGTTAGCTTTATGGCAAGCTAAAAAAGTTCAAAGTCTATTAGAAGAACTAGAATACAATACAGAAATAGTTCCAATCAAATCAACAGGAGATATCGTTCTAGATAAACCTCTTTACGAATTAGGAATTACAGGAATTTTTACGAAGAATTTAGATATAGCAATGTTAAATGGAGACATTGATATCGCTGTACATTCTATGAAGGACGTTCCTACAGTTTTACCGGAAGGAATTATTCAAGCGGCGGTTTTAAAGCGTGCGAATTACAATGATATTCTTGTGTTGAAAGATAATGAGGAATTCATGGCGCAAGCCGAAGGAGTTATTGCAACAAGTAGTCTACGTAGAAGAGCACAATGGTTAAATCGTTATCCTACTCATAAAGTTGAAGATTTAAGAGGAAATGTAAATACGCGTTTACAAAAGGTTAAAGATAATGAGTGGAACGGAGCTATTTTTGCTGCGGCAGGATTAGAGCGTATTGGAAAAAGACCTAAAGGAGCTGTTAATCTTTCTTGGATGATTCCTGCTCCAGCACAAGGAGCTATTATGGTTACAGCGTTAGCGGAAGATGATTTTTCTGTAGATGCTTGTAATCAATTAAACGATGTTGATACAGAAACTTGTACAACGATAGAGAGAGAGTTTTTAAACCGTTTAGAAGGTGGATGTACTGCACCAATTGGAGCTTTAGCTTACATAAATGAAGTTGATAAAGAACTTGTTTTCAAAGGAGTTTTATTAAGTAGAGACGGTAAAAAGAAAATTGAGGTAAGTAAAAAAGTACCAATTGGTAGACATAAGTATGTTGCAAAAGATTGTGCTAATTACATTATCGAAAGAGGAGGTAAGCTGATAATGATGAATGATCTTGGAGTTGAAAAAGAGTTTTCGATTTTCTCTACAAGAACATTATCTGAAGCTCAGAAGAAATTACTTCCAACAACTGTTAAAGTAGAGGATAGCGATTTTATTAAAATTCGCTTTAACCGTATAGCTCCTAAAGTTGTTAAAAAAGAAATTCAGAATGTAATAATTACTAGTAAAAATGGAGTTGAATCACTGTTACATAATTTTACTGCTAATGAATTACAGTTTAAAAATATATACTGCGTAGGAAGAAGAACAAAGAAATTAATCGAGCAAAAAATTGGTAAAGTTGCTTTTTCTGCAAGAAATGCAGACAAACTTTCTCAGTACTTAGCTGAGAATATTTCAGGACAAGAAGTAACTTATTTCTGCAGTGATTTACGATTGGATACTTTACCTACCAAATTAGCTCAAAATAATATTTCAGTTAACGAAGTTGAAGCGTATAAAACGATGTATAGTCCAACTAAAGTTGATGATAAAGTAAATGGAGTTTTATTCTATAGTCCATCAACTGTTGAAAGTTACATGAAAGAAAATAATGCTGATAAAATCGCTTTTTGCATTGGTGATACTACAGCAAAAGAGGCTTCTAAATATTTTACAGAAGTAAAAGTTGCAAAATTACCAACTGTTGAAAGTGTTATAGAGTTAGTAAATACGCATTTTGTAAAAGAATAAGTTATGTTTAGAACACGCAGACTTAGAAAAACAGAAAATGTTCGTCGATTGGTGAGAGAAAATAAACTTTCAGTCGACGATTTTATATATCCACTATTTATTGAGGAAGGAGAAGGAATAGAAAAAGAAATTCCTTCAATGCCTGGAATTAAAAGGTTTTCTCTTGATACGATTTCAAAGGAATTAGATGAAGTGGTATCATTAAATATTCCTGCTGTTTTATTATTCGGAATTCCAACGAATAAAGATGAAATCGGAACCGAAACTTGGAATGATAATGGGATTATGCAGCAAGCCGTTCGTTTTATTAAAAAGAATTATCCTCAATTATATGTAATTACTGATGTTTGTTTTTGTGAATACACTTCACATGGACATTGTGGTGTTTTATGTGATCATGACGTAGATAATGATGCAACATTAGTTAATTTAGCGAAGCAAGTTATTTCTCATGCAAAAGCCGGAGTAGATATGGTTGCTCCTTCAGGAATGATGGATGGAACTATTGCAATGATCAGAGAAAGTTTAGATCAAGCAGGATATCCAAACTTACCAATTATGGGATATTCGGTAAAATATGCATCAGCTTTTTATGGACCTTTTAGAGATGCTGCAGATTCAGCTCCATCATTTGGAGACAGAAGAACATATCAAATGGATCCTTCCAATAGAGATGAAGCACAAAGAGAAGCTACTTTTGATGATGAAGAAGGAGCAGATATTTTAATGGTAAAACCGGCCTTATCATATCTAGATATTATTCGTGATCTGAAAAATAATTTTGATCGTCCAATTGCTTGTTATAATGTTAGTGGAGAATATGCAATGGTGAAAGCTGCTGCAGAGAAAGGTTGGATCGATGGAGAACGTGTTATGATGGAAAGTTTGTTGTCAATGAAAAGAGCGGGAGCAGATATAATTATTACTTATTTTGCAAAAGAGGCGGCTAAAATTTTAGCTCAAAAATAAATGAATTCGATTGCAGTAGCAGGAAATATTGTACCACCAATTTATCATTTAATTTTAGATAAAGGATATGAAATTAAATGGAAAGGTGAGTATATTGTGGCTGCGAAAGAAGATGTTGAATTAATGTCTCATGATTTAATTGAATTAGGAGCTTTGGTGTTTCTTTATGAAAATAAAGGTGTAAACTGGAAAGTTAACGATGATAAAATAGATGATTATTTAATGTTTCGAGAAAAGAAAAAGTAGATAATTTGTCATTCCTGCGAAGGCAGGAATCTCTTAGCTTTAATGAAAGAGAAAAACATGTATAAAACTCAGCATAAATATTATGTTTACATAATAACTAATAAAAAAGATGGAGTTTTATATGTTGGAGTGACAAACGATTTGGAGAGAAGGGTTTTTGAGCATAAAAATAAATTAATAAAAGGCTTTTCTTCAAGATACAATTTAAACAAATTGATATACTATGAGGAATTTCAGAGTATAGAGGAAGCAATTAGGAGAGAAAAGAATTTGAAAAAATGGAAGAGAGAATGGAAGGTAAATTTAATAGTTAAAAATAATCCTGATTGGAAGGAGTTATTGACAATATAGTTTTTAAAATTAAGATTCCTGCCTTCGCAGGAATGACATTGAAAATATTAAAATGGAATTTAAAAAATCACATAAATTATATAACAAAGGATTAGTAAACTTAGTTGGAGCTGTAAATTCTCCAGTTAGAGCATTTGCTTCAGTTGGAGGAAATCCTTTATTTATTGAAAAAGCCAAAGGAAGTAAAATCAAAGATGTTGATGGTAATTCGTATATAGATTTAGTGTTATCATACGGACCAATGATTTTAGGTCACCGCCACAAGAAAGTTCAAAAAGCGATTACAAAAGCTTTAAAAAATGGATATTCTTTTGGAGCTTCTACAGCAAATGAGATTAAGCTAGCGAAAATTGTATGTGATGCGTTTCCTGGAATGGATAAAGTTCGTTTTGTAAACTCTGGAACAGAAGCTGTTTTAAGTGGAATTCGTTTGGCAAGAGCTTACACAGGAAAGGATAAAATTATAAAATTTGCTGGTTGTTACCACGGTCATCAAGATTCATTATTAGTTGCGGCCGGATCAGGTTTAGCAACGTTAAGCTTACCAGGAAGTAAAGGAGTTCCAGAAGGAGCGGTAAAAAATACATTAATAGCAAATTATAATGATTTAGATAGTGTGAAAGCACATTTTGAAAATCACGATGATATTGCTGGTGTTATTCTAGAACCTATTGCTGGTAATATGGGAGTTGTTATTCCACAAGATGGATTTTTAACTGAGTTAAAAGCGTATTTAGAATCGAAAGGAGCATTATTAATTGTAGATGAGGTAATGACAGGGTTCCGTTCTAAATTTGGTGGAGCTCAAGAGTTACTAGGAGTTGAGGCAGATATTACTTGTTTAGGTAAAGTGATTGGTGGAGGTTTCCCTGTAGGAGCTTATGGAGCTCGTAATGAGATTATGGAAAATGTAGCTCCGTTAGGAGGAATGTATCAAGCAGGAACATTAAGCGGAAATCCAATTGCAATGGCTGCTGGTATTTCAACTTTAACAGAATTAAAGAAACAGAATCCTTATGAATTCTTCAATAAAATAGCTGCTGAGTTAGAAGAATGTCTTTTAGCATCAGCTAAAAAATATGGAGTTGAGCTTTCAGTAAATAGATTTGGTTCAATGATTAATCCGTTTTTTACGAATAAACACGTAACAAATTTTGAGGACGCACAATCGTCAGATACGAAGAAGTTTGCCGTGTTTTTCTGGGAAATGATTAAAAATGGAGTATTCTTACCACCATCGCAATTTGAAGCTTGGTTTTTATCAAGTGCATTAAGTTCGAAAGATTTAGAAAAAACGAAGAAGGCTATTGATAAGTCAATGAAAGCTGTTTCTAATATGGAAGCCTAGGTTATGAAGTTTGCAATATCCTTATTTTTTAGTGTAATAATATTGTCTTGTTCAAATAAAACAGTAGGTCAGTCAAATCAAAATACTTTTATTGATTTGTATCAAGGAACTTTACATGGAGCAGGAGAGGAAGGTTTGAAAGAAGGAACTTTAATAATGAAATCCACAGAAGCTTGGGAATCATTTCTGAGCAAGTTGAATAGTGTAAATAATGTGTCAGGACAGTTTAACTCAACTATTGATTTTTCAAAAAATAATGTAATTGTTGCAGTTGATCGTGTAAGGAGTACTAGTGGTTTTTCGATTAAGCTTAGTAAGGCTCAAGAAGAAAGTGACCAATTAGTAATTAATGTTACCAAAAAAGGTCCTAGTCCAACGGATATGGTTGCAACGGCAATTACGCAACCGATAGATATAGTAGTAATTAATAAAACAAACAAAAAGATAATTTTTGTAACGAAATAAAATGATAAAGAACGATTTATTCTTAAGAGCCTTAAAAGGAGAAACAGTTGATAGACCACCAGTATGGATGATGAGACAAGCAGGTAGATATTTACCTGAGTTTATGGAAATACGTGAAAAATACGATTTCTTTACGCGTTGTCGTACTCCTGAATTAGCTTCCGAAATTACGGTACAACCAATTCGAAGATACGGAATGGATGCTGCAATTTTATTCTCAGATATTTTAGTCGTTCCTCAAGCAATGAATGTTGAGGTTGAAATGAAGCCAAATTTTGGCCCTTATTTACCAAATCCAATTCGTGACAAAAAATCATTAGATAAGGTCATAATTCCTGATGTTAATGAGGAATTAGGTTATGTAATGGATGCTATTAAGGCGACAAAAGAAAAGTTGAATGATGAGATTCCATTAATTGGTTTTGCGGGTTCTCCATGGACAATTTTATGTTATATGGTGCAGGGGCAAGGGTCGAAAAATTTTGATAAAGCAAAAGAATTTTGTTTTACTCAACCAGTTTTGGCACACCAATTGTTAATGAAGATTACGGATACCACAATTGCTTATTTAAAAGCAAAGGTAAAAGCAGGTGTTAATGCTGTTCAAATTTTTGATTCTTGGGGCGGAATGCTATCACCAACAGATTATCAAGAATTTTCATGGCAATACATCAACAGAATCATTGAGGCATTAAAAAATGATGCACCCGTTATAGCATTTGGTAAAGGATGTTGGTTTGCTTTACAGGAAATGGCTAAATCGAACGCATCAGCTTTAGGAGTTGACTGGACATGTTCTCCAAGAAATGCAAGATATTTAACCGGTGGAAATGTAACGTTACAAGGTAATTTTGATCCGTCTAGATTACTTTCTCCACCAGCCGAAATTAAAAAAATGGTCACTGAAATGATCAACAATTTTGGAAAGGACAAATATATTGTTAACTTAGGGCACGGTATTTTACCGAATATACCAGTTGAAAACGCCAAAGCATTTATTGATGCTGTTAAAGAGTACAAAGTTGAATAAATAAAAAATAAAACAATAATTCCCATGAAAAGATTAGTATCATTTCTGTTAATTGTTCTAGCTACAAGCGTATTTGCACAAAAAAAATACTATAATCAGGCAGTAAATAGTTGTGCAGGTATGTCTTCAGAAGAATTAATTGATAAATGTATTAAAGATAGTTACTTGTTGAACTATGATTTTACTACTGATGAAGGTAAAACAATAAGCACAAAGAATATTAAAAAACCTATCGTAATACTGGCTGCTGCAGGTTGGTCTGCACCGTGTATTGGTCAAATTCCAGCTATTAATGAGATTGTTGATATCTATCACAAAGATGTTGAGTTCATAATGATTTTTTGGGATAAAAAAGAAAAGATAGGACGATTTAAAGATAAAGTTGATTCAAGAGTAAACCTTGTTCCTGCAGGAGAGTTAGATAAAGTAGAAAAGGGAAATCTTGATATTAGTGGATTTGTTCACAAACTAGATTATCCAACGGCTTATTTAATTGATAAGACGAAAAAGTTTGTTGATGTGAAGAGAGGAGCTGCTATTCCTTCAAAAACTGTTACGCGAGAACAAGCGAATGAAACAAATGCTTCAGAACTAGAAGAATTTATCAAACAGGCATTAAATTAAACAAAGAAAAACTTTTAATTATATCAAACCTCTTTCTTACATTTGAAAGAGGTTTTATTTTTTAGCTATGATACAATCAACCATAAACGCGATTAAAGCATATTTTGATGCATTTGGCATTATAAATAAACTTAAACTTTGGAAGTACTTCTTTATTCCAATTCTTATTAGTGCTATAACAGCAGTAATTATAGGTTCCATTACTTATTTTTTGTCAGATGATTTGGGACATTATGTAGCGAAGATTTGGCCATGGGAATTTGGTAAAGAAACCTTTACTTCTATTGGTAATTTTTTAAGCGGTGTGGCTATTGTAGCGTTAGGTTTTATTCTTTATAAGCATATCGTTTTAGCATTGTCATCACCATTTATGGGGCCTGTTTCTATGAAAATAGAAGAACATTTTTATGGAAAGGAACATGAGCATAGAAAATTGACTTTTTCTGGGTCGCTATCAAGAGGAATTAGAATTAGTATTAGAAATGTTGTGAGAGAGTTAGCATTAACTGTGCTAATTTTAATTTTAGGGCTTATTCCATTGATTGGAATTTTTTCTTCAATTTTATTGTTTTTAACACAAGCGTATTATGCAGGTTTTGGTAATATGGACTATACATTGGAACGTCATTACAGCTATAAAGACAGTATAACTTTTGTAAAAAGACATAGAGGAACAGCAATAGGAAACGGAATCGTCTTTATGTTATTTTTATTAATTCCTGTTGTTGGTGTAATCCTAGTGTTACCATTTTCTGTTACATCTGCAACAACAGAAACTATGAAAAAAATTAAGTAAAAAAAGGGATTATAATTACTTTTGTTGAACAATCCATAACGAATGAAAGATCAATTTTACGCTTACATCCAACAATTACAAGATACCATTACTAACAAGTTAGAAAAGATAGATGAGAAGGCTATTTTTCAAGAAGATTTATGGGATAGACCGGAAGGTGGAGGTGGAAGGACAAGAGTTATAGAAAATGGTAATGTATTTGAAAAAGGAGGGGTAAATATTTCTGCCGTTCATGGAGAATTACCTGAAGTTCTCAGGAAGCAATTTAAAGTAGAAACAGGAAACTTTTTTGCCTGTGGGTTAAGTCTAGTATTGCATCCTGTTAATCCATTTGTACCGACCGTTCATGCAAATTGGCGTTACTTTGAAATGTATAATGAAAAAGGTGAGGTTGTTACTCAATGGTTTGGTGGAGGTCAAGATTTAACACCATATTACTTGTTTGACGAAGATGCCATTCATTTTCATTCGGTGTGTAAAGAAGCTTGCGACAAACATCATAAAGAGTTTTATCCAAAGTACAAAGAAACTTGTGACAACTATTTCTGGAATACTCATAGAAATGAAGCTAGAGGAGTAGGTGGTTTATTTTTTGACTATTTAAAAGAAACAGAAGAGTTTTCAATGCAAGATAGATTCGACTTTGTAACTGAAGTAGGAAATAGTTTTTTGAATAGCTACGTGCCTATTGTCGAGAGAAGAAAAGAGACTCGCTACGCAAAGGAGCATAAGGATTGGCAAGAAGTTCGAAGAGGACGTTACGTAGAATTTAATTTGGTTCACGATCGAGGAACTTTATTTGGTTTAAAAACAAATGGTCGAATCGAGAGTATTTTAATGAGTTTACCTCCAACAGTACAATGGAAATATAATCATATTCCAGAAGAAGGAACAGAAGAAGCTAAATTAGTCGAGGTTTTGGCAAACCCTAGAGCTTGGGTTTAGAACATATACTACTTATCGCCAAATTACATTTTTCTTTACAATCGTTTTATTACGCGTTTTAATTTTTTGTAAACGTGCTTTTAATAATTGTTTTCTACCATCTAATGTTCGGGTATAAATAATATTAGCCATTCCAACTCTTTTATTCCAATTCTCTAGAAAAAGATTGGCTTGCTTTTTATTTTTGGCAAATAGTTCAGGAACCACAGTGTATTTGTGTTTTTTAAATTTATTTGAAATCCAAGATTTTTTATATTCTCTTAAAAGATATTTTGGGTTATCTATAGGTAGCAATATTTCATTTAAAATATTAACGAAAGTCTTACTTTCATATCGATTAGCTCCATAAATTGTAATTCCTACTTCGCCTCTTCCTTTTAATCTAGTTTTTAATCTTAGCTTACTTTTGGGAGTAGTTACAATTTTTAAATCTACCATTGTATCAACTATAGCTTGTGCTATTTTATGAACTCGTATATCATACAAGCCATACTTTAGATAACTCTGTGTGTTTTTATGAATGCTAAAAATGGCCCAAATAATAATACTCGTAATTGAAAAATAAAGGATTTGTAAAATTTTTGGTTCATCTATTATAAAAAGTAATGAAAGGTAAATTATAAGCATTCCAATAACCAAAGAAGTTTCACCAAAACTGTAGAACAGCGCATTTAGATAATCTAATTTGGTCGATTTTGTTGCCTTTTTCTTTGGATTTACCAGTGATATTTCATCATATATTTTCTTACCATTAAAGATAGAATTGTTCCATTTAGATGAAATTTTTTCTCTTTTTTCGGATTGTAATATGGTATTTCGATTTAAACTTTCTACATCATTTACAAATATTTTTTCTGGTAGATTTAGTCGAGAAAGTCCATTTTGAATGACCACATCAGAATCATTAGAAACTCCTAAAAAAGAATTGAATCTTCTCGAGAGTAATTCAAAATCTTTTCCTCCTGAATGGTCAGTTGGGTCAACACAAGCTAAATGCCATATTAAACCAACTTTGTTCGGTTTTTTGGGATTTATACGAATTGCACGTCCGCGCATTTGATTAGAGGTTACAAATGATCCAACAAAAGAAGCTAAAATTAAACTGTTAATAGATGGAGCGTCCCAACCTTCGCCTAATAGTGATTTAGTTCCTATAAGCACTTTTATATGACCTAATTCAAATAATTTAGTTATAACTTCTACAATGCTTTTTGAAGAAGATGAAGTACTAGTAACAAAAACATAGTTGTTATCTGATTCCAAATAAGAAAATTTGTAATTGTCAAGATGATCTATTTTTTCTATTTGTTGAATTAAATCTTGATGAATTATCACAATAGATCCAGATAAAACCGCCAATGCTTTGGGATAGAAAACTTGATTTTTTAATTGAAGAAAAATTGGAATCACTCCAATTTTATCTATTGTATCAATTTCACTTGTCGGAGTCGTTAAATACTCTTTTCTAATGTAATCTGTAAGAATTACACAACGTAAATCTTCTTGTAAATTCTTTTGCTCTTGTCGAACAATATCTTTTATGCTTTTTAGTTTACTCGGACTGTTACTTAATGATTTATATAAATGTTCGTTTCCATTAAGATGAACCTTTTTTCTGCTAAAAGCGGATAATTTTCGTAACTCTTTTTCAAGTGAAACTAAATAGTCTTCATAATCCTCTAGATTTTCTCTATCCGTAACTAAAACACCTTGTAATAGAGTCTGAATCCATTCATAAGAAGCTTCAGGAAAAACGGCTTCTTCCTTTTCATCAAATCCTAAAAGTTCTAGTTTATCTGTTGGGATTTCAATTTGTAGTGCGTTTAAGAAGATTATGATGGAAGAGAAAAAGTCGGGATGTTTATAAACTTCTTCGAGATAACTTGAGGTAAATTTATAAAAGCGGTGATTTTGAATTAAATCAATAAACTCAGAATTATGAAACAAAGAATAGACAAACTCTTTAATATTTTCTTTGAAATTAGTGATATAAATAGATTCATCAGACTCAGGTTTAGATAAGTAAATTAAGTCTTGATGCGGAGCCAAATTTTTCTCTTTTATCAAATCAGGAATCACAATTTCATCATCAATTTCTCCACAAAGTTTAAAGTATTTTATTATTTCAGTTTTATCACTATCATAAGGAGGTGTTGCCGTTAATGCAACAACGGTTTGTAAATGTTGCTCTTTTAGGCTATATAAACAGTTCCACCAAGCATTTTTTAAATGATGTGCTTCATCTAAAAGTAATACTTCAATTCCATGTTCTTTGAAGAAATTATAATAGTTTTCCTCGTTTTCAAAAGTTTTATAAAAGGTATGTAATGCTTGATATGTAGAGAATGTAATATCAGAAGGTTCTTTTAAATTGAAAGAGAACTTTTTGAAATTTTGATTTTCAGTAAAAAATGTTTGTAACCGGTTTTCCCATTGATTTCTAATAGTTAATGTTGGTGCCAAAACCAATGTTCTCTTCTGAAGTCGCTTTATAATTTCAATTCCTAATATTGTTTTACCAGAACCAGGCGGAGCTACAATGTGAAAATGATTATCCTCAATATGCTTATCAAAGTTATCAAGAACAGTTCCTTGATATGCTCTCCATTTTAGTCTAAAACGTAGTTTTTCAAAAATCATAGTCAATTTTTATCTAAGGAGAACTTATTCTTATAGTTTATCTTTAATCGTATTAAAGATTAAGTCTACAGTTTCTTCTAGAGAATTCCCTTCCTTAATTTCTATAAAGGGCTTTTCAGGAATTTCGTATGGCGCATCAATTCCCGTCATATTTAAAATTTCACCTTTTCGTGCTTTTTCATATAATCCTTTTACATCTCTTTCGATACAAGTTTCTATGCTGGTATTCACAAAAACTTCTAAGTAATTTTCTTTACCTATAATCTCCCGTATCATATTTCTGCTTTCTCTGTATGGTGCAATAAAAGCTGATAAAACAATAAATTCTTTATCTAGAAATAAGGATGCAATTTCAGCCATTCTTCGTAAATTTTCCCTTCTGTCTTCAGGGGAAAATGATAAATCTTTATTAATACCATTTCTTAAAATGTCTCCATCCAAAAGATATGTAGCTACATTATGTTTATCTAGCTTTGCTTGTAAAGCATTCGCTATTGTAGATTTTCCAGCTCCAGAAAGTCCTGTAAATAATAAGAAGAATTTTCGTTTCGTATTTTTATTTTCCAAGTTTCAGTTTTCCTTTAGTCAAATATATTAAAATCAATAATTAGAGGAGAGAATAATTTTTATGTTAATGATAGGTTAATGGAAAGAGGATTTTGTTAAAAATCAAAAACTACGTATATTTTTGAAAGATGTCTAGAAAAATCATGTTACTTATTTTGGCTTCAATTTTAGGTTTGGTAGCCTTGTCATATATTCAAGCGGAGCTGATAAAAAACACCTATTCGCTAAGAAAAGAAGCTTTTATAGATAAGGCGAGTAGTCAAGTAAGTAAAATAGGAAGCTATGGCTCACCTATTGATTCTATTTTTGATGCAATTTCTGACACCTTTGTGAAAGATCTTGATAGATATAATTTAAAAAGGATTTCTAAAGAAAAACTCCTAGACAGACTTATAGTGATTTCAGATTCTTTAAATCCAAAATTTATTGAAGAATATGAGAAAGAGGTTGATTTTGAGAAGATTGGGTATAGCTTAAAATATCATCGTGAGCTTAAAAACTTAGTTATTCTTGATAGTTTACAAACGGACACTATTTATACTAGAAATAAACAGAATCCTCTAAAATTAGTAGGACATCAATTTAAAAGTAACACAGAGTTACATCTGGGAACGTCAACTTGGGAAACCGATAGAACCTTTGAAGAGATTGAAGGTGGAGTTCGAAAAAAAATCAGTTATCATTTAGTTTTTGAGACCTCGAATTATATAAACATCGATGAGTGGAAGAGCATTGTCTTAATGGAAATGAGAAGCCTATTGATTTTTTCATTTTGTATTTTTCTATTTGTTATCGGGTTGTTTTATTATTCGATTAAAAACTTAATTACTCAAAAGAAAATTTCGGATGTTAAAACAGATTTTATCAATAATATAACCCATGAATTAAAAACTCCTTTATCTACACTTTCATTAGCTACTAAAATTTTGAGAAAACAAGAGGAAAAGTCTTCGGTTGTTGAAAATACCCTTGAAACTATTGAGCGACAGAATGTAAGATTACAAAATATTATTGATCAGGTTTTGAATAATAGTCTGGGATATCAGGATCTTGATTTGAAAAGAGAAGATGTAAAAAGTATTTCTTTTATAACCGAAATTATTAATGATTTTAAAATCACCCATGAAAAAGAAGTAGTATTGGAGAGTCACCTATCTGCAGAAAATTATTTACTAAAATTAGATAAGTTTTACATTACTACAGCAATTATCAATATACTTGAAAATGCTGTGAAATATGGAGCGTCGAGGATTATAGTTAGAACAAGTATTATAAATGATAATTGGATTTTAGAAATACAAGACAACGGAATAGGAATCGATAAAAAAAATCAAAAATTAATATTTAATAAGTTTTATCGCGCAGAAAATAAAGATGTTCATAACGTAAAAGGTTTAGGTTTAGGTTTGTATTATAGTCGTCAGGTAATTCTTGCACATAATGGTTCAATTAAAGTTGAAAGTGAAAAAGGAAAAGGAACTAAGTTCATTATAGAACTTACAGTCAATAAATCATAGGTATGGAAAAGTATCACATTTTATTAGCAGAAGATGATCCAGATTTTGGGAATTTATTACAACAATATCTACAAATGTCTGGTTATCGCGTTAGTTGGGTAAAAGACGGAGAAGAAGCTTTAAATGTCTTTGAAAATGGAGTATTCGATATTTGTGTTTTAGATGTTATGATGCCAAAAAAAGATGGTTTTACTTTAGCGGAAGAAATTATAAATATAAGCCCGGAAGTTCCTTTCGTTTTTTTAACAGCGAGAAAGCTGAAGGAAGATAAAATAAAGGGATTAAAGCTAGGAGCTGATGATTATATCGTAAAACCATTTGATGCGGATGAATTGGTGCTCCGGTTGAAGAACATTATAAAAAGATCAACGAATTCCGTTACTACAGTTATACGGGAAGAATCTATTCAAATCGGAACTTATACTTTTAACCAAAGAAGGTTGGAATTAATTTATGATGAAGAAATCCAGCAGTTAACAGAAAAGGAAGCATGCTTAATAAACTTCTTAGTTGAGCATAAAAATCAAATGCTCAAGAGAGAAGAGATTCTTAAAGAAGTATGGAAGAATGAAGATTATTTTTCCGGAAGAAGTATGGATGTTTTCATCAGCAGACTCCGAAAGTACTTTAAAAAAGATGCTAATATTTCAATAGAAAGTTCACGAGGAATAGGACTAGAATTTAAGATTCGTCAATAGTAAAGTGAATAAAAGATTCTTAACGGTTAATACAAGGTTAATGGATTGATATTATTAGTTAGAGGGTTGATTGTAAGGTAATTTTGAGGTATGAATTTTAAAAATAAATACCATGAAATTAATTAAAACAACATTCGCATTATTATTAATCAATTTATCAGCTTGTGCACAAACACCAAGAGTTCCAACTCCACCAACTCCGCCAAATACTTCCGGATCTTCACATACAGAAGTAGTTACTTCTTCATCTTCACGAGTGAGCAGTTCTACTAGTGTTTCCGATGCTAATTCTAGTTATAAGTTTCGTTCTAAATTTCATCATTCCAAAAGAAAAGGAATCGAAAATATATTAAAAAATACTTTAGATGGAATTCAATTGAAAAACAGAAATAACCGATTAGAGTGGGAAATTTTGCAGGAAGGAGATATTTTATTTGAATGTACACTAAGTAAAAATAGACTTTCAATTTTTGTTGATAAAGAACTATCTACAGGTAAATTTAATCGAAGAATCAAAAGGCTTGGAGAAGATTTGCAGGAATATATTTCAGCCCACAAAAGGCATAGTTTTGCAAGTAGAAACGGAAATTCTGTAGCTCGTGCTGAAGAAAGATTGGAGAGAGCGAAAAGGGAATTGGAAAGATCAATTAAGAATTTAGAAGAAGTTAAAAGAGAAAATGAAAGATAATATTTCCATAAAATTGTGGGTTTTCGTTATATGCTTCTTATTTGGTTTTAAATTAAATGGACAGTGTGATCGATACAGTATGTATCAGCATTACAAACTGATTGAACAAAAAGATACTATTAAGTAACACGTTTACGCTCCTAGAGGGATAAAGAGTAAAAAAAATATTTTAGTCTTTATTCATGGTTCAAGTGCTAAACCGTTTTATGAATTTTTTGTAAAAGACGGTAAAAGATTTAAATCAAGAATGATTCCGTTTGAATTTAATACTATTCCAAATGACTATGCCTTTGTCATTATATCGAAAAAAGGAATTGATTTTTGTTATGATCAAGTAAATGAATTTGAACCATCAGAGGAGTACTTTGATAATTTATCTTTGGCTTATAGAGCTCAACAAGTGGATAAAGTAATTAATGATATCGCTTTGAAACATATAACTAATCCAAAGAAAATTGTAGTGATAGGTCATTCTGAAGGAAGTGATGTAGTAGCCAAATTGGGAACTATAAACAAGCAAATTACCCATATTGGATTTTGGTCAGGTAGTGGAAATTCACAACTTTATGATTTTCCATTGTTTATTAGAAAGGAAGTTTTAGAGGGAAAATTAATAGAAGAAGAAGGAATAGAAGAAATTAATGTTCTATTAGAAAAGTATAGTGACATTATGAGTAACTCAAATGCTACGGATAAAATTTGGTATGGACATCCATATAAAAGATGGGCGAACTTTTCCGAGCCGCCACTTGAGAATTTATTAAAGATTAATATTCCTTTGTTTGTTGCTATGGGAGCAAAAGATACATCGGTTCCTGTAGAGTCTACATATTTGATTCCTGTTGAGTTTATTAGAAAAGAAAAAGAGAATTTAACATTTAAAGTTTACCCTCATTTGGATCATAGTTTTAATGAAAAATCAAAAGATGGAAAAATTATTAGAAGATGGAATGATGTCTTTCTGGAGTTCATGACTTGGGTAGATTTAAATTAGCTTTAGTTTAAAAAGATTTCAATAATATTCTAAAGATGAATGAGATAAACAATCTAGATGCACGCAAATAGTTGTATTTTAAGTGATTAAAAAATGAGTTTTTCTTGAGCAATACATAAAAAAACCATGCTCTAAATAGTGTTTTTTGCGGTTTTCGTAAAAAAAACATAATTTCACGATTGATTTCATAATAAATAAATGAATTAAATTTACTATTTTTGCACAACAAAAGAAATCAATCAGTATTATGGCAAGATTTGAATTAAAACTTCCTAAAATGGGTGAGAGCGTTGCAGAAGCAACGATTACTTCTTGGATTAAAGAAGTAGGGGATATGGTTGAAATGGATGATACCGTTGTGGAAGTAGCTACCGATAAAGTAGATAGTGAAGTACCTAGTGAGGTTGAAGGAAAACTTGTTGAGATTTTATTTCAAAAAGATGATGTAGTGCAAGTTGGTCAAACAATCGCTATTATCGAAACTGAAGGAGAAGAGGGTGCAACAGCATCTCAAGAGACAGTAAAGGAAGTTTCGGTTGAAACACCAGCTGCTGCTAAAGAAATTGAAAATTCTATTGCAGAAGTTAAAGAAACAGTAACAGCATTAGATACTTCAGGAAGTGATCGTTTTTATTCACCGTTAGTAAAGAGTATTGCAAAAACAGAAGGAATTTCTGTTGAAGAGCTTGAAAATATAAAAGGAACAGGTAAAGAGGGTAGAGTAACTAAAAGTGATATTTTAGAATATTTAGAAAATAGAGGAAAGGAAACTAAACCAGCTAGTACACCTGTTCAGGCGAATCTTGAAAAACCTAAAAAAGTTGAATCAGCTCCGGTTTCTATATCAGGAAAAGATGAAATCATTGAAATGAGTAGAATGGGTAAACTGATTTCTAAACATATGGTTGCTTCTGTTCAAACTTCGGCTCATGTTCAATCGTTTATTGAGGTTGATGTTACAAATGTTGTAAACTGGAGAAACAAGGTTAAAAATGGTTTCCAACAAAGAGAAGGTGATAAATTAACTTTTACTCCAATCTTTATGCAGGCTGTTGCTCAAACTATTAAAAAACATCCATTAATCAATATTTCTGTTGATGGAGATAAAATAATTAAAAGAGGAAATATAAATTTAGGAATGGCCGCGGCTTTACCTGATGGAAATTTAATTGTACCGGTAATAAAAAATGCTGATCAATTAAGTTTAGTAGGTATGACTAAGCAAGTTAATGATTTAGCTCAAAGAGCTAGAGCAAATAAGCTAAAGCCGGATGAAATTCAAGACGGGACTTACACAGTAACAAATGTTGGTAGTTTTGGTAGTATTACAGGTACTCCAATTATTAATCAGCCTCAGGTGGCAATTTTAGCTTTAGGAGCTATAATTAAAAAGCCTGCAGTTATTGAAACTCCTGAAGGTGATTTAATAGGAATCCGTCACAAAATGATTGTTTCTCACTCTTATGATCATAGAGTTGTAAACGGAGCCTTAGGAGGAATGTTTATTAAAACGTTTAAAGATATTATTGAAGCTTGGGATGTAAATCAAGATTTTTAATCTTGAATAAGATTAAGATATAGAATATAAAAAGGCTCAAGTAAATCTTGAGCCTTTTGTTTTATATTTGTCAGAACTTAAATTAATAAAGATGAAAAAAATAGCAATTGCATTATTATTGTTGGCTTCAACAATTACATATGGACAAGAAAAAGTAAAATTAAGAGTAAAATATAAAAAAGGAGATACCTATCAAACACATCTAGTTCTTAATCAAGATATGGGATTAATGAAGATGGATGTTGAGATGAAAATGAATATGTTGGTAGGTGAGAAAAAAGGGAATTCTCATGACACAAAATCAAATTTTGTCTATGTGGCGACTGATGTAGATCAAGGTGGTCAAAAAGTAAGTTATAATTCAAACATGAATGAGGCTGAGTTAACCCCTATGGCGAAACAATTTGCAGCAACAATGTCTCCAATGTTGAAAACCACGTTTTATGTTAATATTGATGATTTAGGGAAATCAAAAATAATTAAACTAGAGCCAAAAAATGAAGGAGCTTTAAAAATGCAGGATCAAATGAATGCTGTTGTTTTTCCTGAAGAAGCTGTTAGTGTAGGTTACTCTTGGGTGAAAACTCAAAAAAGTAATAATGTTGAAATGGAGTTAACATATACGATAACTGTGATTACAAAATCTGAAGTTAAAGCCTCAATTAAGGGAAAAATGTCGTCTTTACCAGATGCTAAAATTTGGGGTTCTCTAAGTATTGATAGAAAAACGGGAGTGACTACTAATACAAAGTTAAACATGGAGTTTGAGACAATGGGTCAGAAAATGAAGAGCACTACAGATATTAAAGTCAGCAAGATTTAACTTTAAGAAAAGAACATAACTAAAAAAAGGATCTAGATTAACTAGATCCTTTTTTTAGTTGTAAATTTCCTTTAAAGCATTCTTAAGTTCGGAAAATTCAAAATTATAAATAGGTTTTAACTTTTCTGAAGAAATTCTGCTGCCTTCCAATACAATGGCAGCCAATTCGCCTAAAACTAATTTCAAAATAATACTAGGAGCATTGATAGGAAGTACCGGTTTTTTTACAACCTTTCCTAAAACTTTAGTAAAATCTTTATTTGTTTTATGTTCTGGAGCAACAGCATTGTAGATACCCGTAAAACTATCGTCTTCAATAGCTTTAACATATAAATTACATAAATCTGTAATATGAATCCAAGGAACAAATTGTTTACCACTCCCTAATGCTGATAAAAATAAAGGAGTATTCATCTTTTTTAAAGCGCCGCCATCCTTACTTAAAACAACACCAGTTCTTAAAATAGTAACCGGAACGTTAAGTTTATTAAACTGTTGAGCGGAAGCCTCCCACTCAATACATATTTTAGAGATGAAATCATTAGCAGGTTCATCTTCTTCAGTGTAAATTTTTGAAGAAGTTAAAGCTCCATAATAACCAATACCAGAAGCACTAATAAATCCCTTTAAAGGAACTTTTAATTCTTTAATCTTAGAAAATAATAAGTTTGAAGAATCAACTCTACTGTTAATTAATACTTTTTTTCTTTCATCAGTCCATCGTTTATCAGCTATTCCTGCTCCCGCTAAATGAATGATGAAATCTAGATTTTCAAAAGCTTTTTTATCTATAAAACCAGCTTTAATATCCCACTTAAAATGATTCTTTAATTTAGGGGTTCGGGTCAAAATTCTAACTTTATGATTGTTTTTCTGTAATTGTTTTTCTAAGGTTTGACCAATAAGACCAGTACCTCCAGTAAGTAAAATTATAGCCATAGTATAAAAATAAAAAAACCGTAACGAAATGTTGTTACGGTTTTCGAGTTATTTATAGTAAAAAAACTTATTTCACATCCTTTAAAGTGTTTGTGATTAAAGTTTTTAATTGGTTTTTATGTGCTTTTGTCATAACATCACCAGTTCCATTGCTAACCCAAGTTTTAATCTTTTTAAGATTATACAATGCCATAGCTTTAGAAGCATTGGTGAATCTGTTTTTTCCTTTACCATCAACCATGCTTAAAAGCATTTTTGTGTATTCCGTTTGTAAGTTTTGGCGGAAAGAGTTTACAGAACTATAAATGTCATTTTTGAAAATAGCATTATTTAAATCGGTCATAAATTCTGATAATTTATACTTATTTCCATATAATTCAGAGTCAGAAATTCTTTGTAATGTATTAGGATGCAAAATATGACGTAATACTCTTCTTTGATATCCTAAAACCTGAGCATGAATCTTTGGATCTTCTGGACCTCCGAAGAAGTTATATCCTCTTCTTTGTCTCGCTAAATAATTGTATAAGTCTTTCGGAGCTTTAAAAGCATTTGGAGCAAAAACATACGTTTTTAAGGCATTCATAGCTCTTTTTTGATCTGTGTAACTCACAGGAGTATAAGGCTGTGTTTCTCCCTGTTGTCCTTGCATTGCTCTATCTACATAAACACCACCAATAAATCTAGATATCACATCTCCAGCTCTTGCTGATTGTCCGTTTAAAACATAATATGCATTGCGTAATTCTTCATAGGATTCACCATTTCTAGTTAAACTAGATTTTAATTTTCTCATCATGTTATTCACCAATTTGAATCTATCGATTGAATATCCGATTTGATCATTGGATAAATCACCAGTCATTACTCTAGGATCTATTGCTTTACCAGGAGAACGCATGTCATCAGCATCATTACCGAAAATTAATTCTGGTTTTGTAGATTGAGCCAATAGAGCATCCATTTCAGATTTATTGTTAAAAGGAGTATATCCGAACTGAATAGCCCAAATATCATAAGGTCCAACAGCCATGTCGTAATATTGACCTTGCTTAGTTCTATCTAATGTTAAGTTTATTCCTGCATAATCCATTACAGAACCGGTTAAACATTTTCCTTTGATTAAGTTTGCATCGGCTAATTCAGCAGGACTAAATAATTGACTTGCTTTCATGTTGTGATTTAAACCTAAAGTATGTCCAACTTCGTGCATAATCAATGATTTCATCGCTTCTTTCTTCATTCCTTCCATTTCCATATCAGTAGCTCCAGTTGCTGCCAAAACAGTTTTTCCGAACATTGTGTTTTCATGCATTAAATGTCCAGCAGAGCAAAATAAATGATTGTCTTGATTTAAGAAAGCATGCTTCATTGTCTCTTCTTCATTTTCAAAACTAGAAACACTGCTAATTATTCTATCCAGTTTTACTCTATTTGTAAAATGCACATATTCTAACATAATATCTGCACCTAAAATTTCCCCTGTTCTAGGATTTACAAAACTTGGGCCGTAACCACCGAAAGGAGGATTAGGAGAAGAAGTCCAACGTAATACATTGTAACGGACATCACCAGCGTCCCAATCGGCATCATCCGGTTGTACTTTTACTACCATTGCGTTTTTAAATCCAGCTTTTTCAAATGCCTCATTCCATGCTAAAACTCCCTCTGTTATAATTTGTCTCCATTCAAGTGGTGTAGAGTTCTCAATCCACCAAGTTATTGGAGTAACAGGTTCAGATACAGCAGCAGAAGGATCTTTTTTTACTAATCTCCATCTATGAACTAAATCTCTATAATTAATAGTTTCAGTACTCGTCATATCGTTTACTTGAGTAGTAAAGAAACCAACTCTAGGGTCATCAAAGCGAACTTCATAGCCGTTTTCTGGCATATTCATGAATGTATGGAACACCTTAATAGAAACATATCTACCATCTTTAATAGCTCTAGAACCACCTCCTAAAATAGTTGGATTATTAAATACATATTCCGTTTTAATATTTGTATTCTCTGGGTAGTTCTTTATACTGTTAATTTTTGATTTCTTTTTGTCAAATCGTCCCAATTTAAAAGCAAAAGGAGACCTTCCAGGAAAACTTGGTTGTTTTACTCTTGTAAGTGCTTCTGATAAAAATAAACCGTTGGCATCTATCAAATATTCACCTTTTTCTTCGTCAGTAGCCAAAATTTTTGAACTTTCAATTAATGCATCACTTGTGTTTGCCTCCGCAGATCTTGAGATTGCATTGTTTTTATCAAAATAAAAAGAAGTATTTGGAGCAACGAATTCTATTTTATTAAAATGCTTGTTAATGTGAAATACAGTTGAACCTCTATAAGAACCTCTAAATGCATTCGCTTCTGTTACACCATCGGCGATTTGAGAAAAGTAAATGAAGTCTTTATTCAACTGATCTTTTTTTACTAATAATTTTACGTCTCCTGAAATAGAGTCTTGGTAAATAGTAAAAAGCCCCTCAATTTTATTACTTTTTTTAGTTAAATCAGCAATAGTTTTTTTAGGCTTTTCTTTCTTCTTAGGCATTTCAGTTTTAGCCTTGCTGTCTTTGTCTTTCTTCTTTTTTCTTCTTTGCGCATTTATATCTGTAATACTCAACATAAAAAGCGCCAAGAACGTTGTTAAAACCACTCTTGGTCTGTAGGTAAACATGTTCACAAATTTTAGTTATTGATTAATAAAGTGTGAATTTATTAAGATTTTGTTAGGGAAGATGTTAACGTTTCTATAAATAAATTTAGTCGCGCATCTTTTTATTTGCTTTACAAAGAAGAATTATTTCATTAATTCTTTTCGTTCGTGTAGCTTCTCTTTTGGCACTATGCAACCAATACAAGTAACTTTTGCGGTAAGTTGGAGCAAAATTTTTGTAATTATTAAATGCCTCTGGATTTTTATTAAATTCTAATTGTAAATCTTTTGGAATAACTAAATTTTCTACATCATCCAATTCAGACCAACTACCGTTTTCTTTTGCGTTTGAAATGGCTTTCAAACCACTTTCTTGTATTAAATTTTGAGAAAGTAGTTCGTCAATGTAAGTTTTATTTAGTTTACTCCATGCGCTTTTGGGATTTCTTGGGCAAAAATATTGCTGTCGTTTACCATTTCCCAAACTTTTAACAGTAGAGTCAATCCATCCAAAGCATAAAGCAACTTTTACCGCTTCAGCCCAAGTCATAGATGGAATATTGATTTCTTTTTTATAAAAAATTAAATAAACTCCATTATATTTTTCATGATTAGAAATTAACCAATCATACCATTCAACATCTCTTTCAAAATATAGGGTTGGTTTGTCCAATATAATTATCTAATAATTTTGGAAGGAAAACTAACAATACTTTCATGTCCATCTTCACCAACAGCACTGACTCCGAAGAAAAAATTATCTATTACAATACCATCTAAAGTAAATTCAGTTACATTTTCAACATATTTAAAGTGATCCCATGTAGGTGAAGTTGTGTCGCGCCAGTAAATCTTATACCCTTTTGCTCCATCAACTTTATCCCATGAAAATTTAGCTGAAGCTTCAACTATTCCGCCTATGCCAACATTTTTTGGAGCCAAAGGAGCAGAGGCAATACTTGCTAGGTTAATAGCATTAACAGCCGTTAATTTTTTTGCATAATCAAAATTTACAAATTTTAATTTATCACCATACTCAATGCCATTTTCAGTTCTAATATCTTGGTGCTGTTGCGTATAATTTTCATGTGCTTCCATAATTCTAATTCCCGCAAAACCAGCATCATTAAAAGGGCGATGATGACCACCACGACCAAAACGGTCTAATCTGTAAATCATTTTCGGATTCATTTCAGGCATGTATGTTTGGGTAGTTTTATGAATATAACGAGCTAATTGTCGAGAAATACCATCTACTTCACCACCATAAAAACGTCTTGCCCTGCGTTGTCTTTCTGTTTCTATTGGAGGAACTGGCTCAGAAAAAATTCGAAAAGTTCTATTATCAATAACTCCATCAACTCCTTTGATATTTCCAATCATGTCGTTATTCATGATTCCAATAATGTTCCAGCCTTTTTCTTTAGCATAATTAGCTAAACCTTTTCCTCCAAATAATCCTTGTTCTTCACCTGATAAACCAACGTAAATTATACTGTTGTCAAATTTATATTTACTTAAAACTCTAGCTGCTTCAAGAGAACCAGCCATTCCTGTTGCATTATCATTTGCTCCAGGAGCATCATTTGTAAAATCATTTGGGTCAGATATTCTTGAATCAATATCTCCACTCATAATAATAAAGCTATTAGGATTTTTTGTTCCTCGCTGAATAGCAACAATATTTACCACCCAAACATCTTTAGTAATACGCTGATTTGCACCTTTCTTTACTAAATCCTTTTGATAAAAAACCTCTAGACAATTACCACATTCTTTTGATATTTGCTCAAACTCTTTTTTAATCCAGCGTCTTGCTGCCCCAATACCTCTTGTATTTGATATCGTGTCACTTAATGTGTGACGAGTTCCAAAATTAGCAAGTTTAGTTATGTCTTTTTCAATTCTGTTTGCAGAAATGCCATCTATTATATCATAGATTTTAGGATCGGTTTGTCCGAAACTGTTTAATGCAAATGTAATCGAAATGAAAAGCGAAAAAATATTAAAAGGTTTCATATGGAAGAATTTGATTGATGTTATTATGATGGAATTAATTCAAGTACTTTTCAAAGTTAATCTTTAAAGTACCAAAACGGAATTGTAATATCTATTTTTTTAAATGTATCTTTTTTGCGAATGAACTTCCTTTTTAATTTCAAAGTATGCTTACCGTCTTCAAGGTTTTTTGTTGGGATAAAAGTTTGAAAACCTGTCTGGTTTTTCTTGTTCTTCCCAATTAAAAATTCAGCATCAAATTTTGTAGAATCTATTTGTATTTCATACATTTCATTCACAACCTCAACATATTTCCGAGATAAACTATCTCTCTTTTTTGAAGGCATTCTATAACTTCCACTGGAGGTAAAATTTATACCTGTACTAAAACCCCTGTTATCTTGTTCAGGTTTTAACGATGGATGATAATTGTAAATTCTGTTTTCAACATTTTCACTAAAAACTTTGAAAAGATTAATATAAGGACCAGTAATAACCTTAGATTGAATACTTGCATCTTTAACCAAATCCTCATCCTTTATTAATAAGTCTTCATATACTTTATTACTTAAATAAATATTGGAGTTCAATTTTGTTTTATCAAGATAATTAGATGTTTGATATTTCACAGAACTTATAAAAGTAATAAGTATATAAACAGGAATTAATAGAAAACTGATTCTTTTAGTAAACTTATTATCTAAGAAGTTATAAACTAAAGGTCGGTATAAGAAAGACAATGTAATAAAGCTGAAAATCCAATAAAACGGAAAGTATATTTTAGATAACCACTTTTTCTTT
Source organism: Tenacibaculum sp. MEBiC06402 (assembly GCF_049239625.1). Lineage (NCBI taxonomy): Bacteria > Pseudomonadati > Bacteroidota > Flavobacteriia > Flavobacteriales > Flavobacteriaceae > Tenacibaculum > Tenacibaculum sp. MEBiC06402. The sequence goes on along the minus strand of NZ_JBMKKT010000104.1, from coordinate 296,790 downwards.
TTTAAATAACCTTGTGTAACAAAGTCGATGAAAACTAGGAAAGATCCAAATACTAGGGTGAAAATAATTACAGTTCCAAGTACTATTCTAAGCGTTTTTGGAATGCTTTCGTTCTCAATAAAGAACGCAATCGTAGAGATTGTAACGACTATAATTATCGTTATTGAAATAACATAAAAAATTAGTAAAAAAGAAACAGCGAATAGAACACTACAATAGTTTTCTAAAATAGCCACGTATTTATCAAATGAAACTATCTTTTTTTTCAAGAAGTTTTTAAATCGATCATGATAATTAAGTGTTTCAAAATCAATATCACCAGAAACATAGCGAAGTCCAAGTGCTCCAATCCATAACCCTCTCAAAGTTACGTGAAATAGAAGGTTAAAAATAAGAATATAACAAGCTATAAGAGCTACAATAGAAATAACAAAATTGATAATCTGTTTTTCATTTTCAGATATACTTAATGACAATTTTATTTCAGGTAGGGCTGTAAACAAACCAAAAATCGCGAAACCCGAAATAATGAGTTCTAATTGCCAACTATCCTGTTGTAAACGATCTAATAATTCTTGAAATTTTTTATTCTTGAAATTATCGCTCATGAAATATTAAGTTTGATTAAAAGTACTGAGTTTTTTTCAAAAATAAGAAAACCACTTCTTAAAGGAAGTGGTTTTAAATCTATATTGATAAAAAATTTAGTTTTCTTGTTCTAACTTTTTGGTAAGAAAGAATCCAGAGAATAATCCTAAACCTCCAACTAAAAATATCATAGCAGGATAAACAGCTTCTTCATCTAATCTTGTATAGGTCGTTAGTAATAGTGCTAAGAATACACCTAAACCAATTCCCATTAATAGTAATGAAAAATTAAGAACAATCATTCTTCCAGTTAAGGTTGATTTCTTTTTCTCTCCCTGCATAAAAATTTTCGCATCAACTCCCTTTTCTATTAAAGCTAATCTCTCTTTATTTCTAGTTGAATAAAAAAGGTAAAAAATTCCGAAAATTACTGCGAATAAGAACATAAATACAATTGCTACTTCCATATTATTGTTTTTTAATATTATTTTTAATGTGTTTGCAAGTATGACAGACAGCTTTTGAAAAAGGTTACAATTTTTTTGAAAAAATATTTTTTAGACTTTTTTGTAACCTTTTAAAAGAATATGCTGTCATAGTATAAAATGACAACTATCAACGATCAAACTTACATAGAAAAAACTATTAAAGGCGATACTAATGCTTTCTCTTATTTGGTTGAAAAGTATAAGGTAATGGTGTTTAGTTTGGCAATGAAGATGTTGAAGAGTAGAGAAGAAGCGGAGGAAGTGTCTCAAGATACTTTTATAAAAGCTTTTAAAAACTTATCGAAGTTTAAAGGAGATTCAAAGTTTTCCACTTGGTTATATAGAATTGCGTACCGTAATTGTTTAGATTCTTTAAAATTGAATAAAGAGAAGTATAGAAGTGATACAATTGATGAGATTACAATTAACCAAATTAATAGTACAGACAATATCTTGGAGGATATTTCAAGAAAAGAAAGGGCTATTTTAATGAAGACCTGTCTAGATAAATTACCTGAAGAGGAACGAACAATTTTATGGATGTTCTATTACGATGAGTTAAGTTTGAAAGAAATAATCGAAATTACAGATTTTTCGGAATCAAATTTAAAAGTAAAATTGCATCGAGCGAGAAAAAGATTATTAAGTATAGTAGAAAAGAATGTAGAACCTGAATTAATTAATCATTATGGGAGAAAATAAGCATATTGAAGAGTTAGATGCGTTTGCAAAAAAGTACATTAAAGACGTAGAACAAGAATCACCTTCATTAGATTTTACTTCTAGCGTTATGGACATAATCGGTCAAACTGATAAAAGTTTAGTTTTTAAACCTACTCCATTGATATCTAAAAAGGTTTGGGTTTTACTTTTTTCAATATTAACTATTTGTATTTTTTACGTTTCAAAGGGTAAATCGATTTTAGCAACATGGAAAATGCCCGAAAGGTTTAAATACAATCCAAAGTTTGAATTTCCCGATTTGTTTCAAAATATCTCTGTTTCAAATACGATGCTGACGGCTTGTTTTTTCTTCACACTATTAATATTTATACAGATATATTTATTTAAAACAAGATTTGATAAGAGGTTGAATTCTTAAGTAATAGGAATAATTATATAATTTTAAAAAGCACCAAAACTTAAATGGCTTTGGTGCTTTTTGCTTTATCTTAAAAAGTATACACTACTTATTTTTCCGTTTGTAATTTCATAAATAGCAACAGCTTTAAAACTATTTCCGTTGACAGTTACTAATTCTTCGTCAATTACTCTATTACCTTTTACAATTCTACTTACTATTTTGCAATGTAAATCAGGTGTTCTTTCAAAAAATGAAGCATAGCGCTTTCGCATTTCATCAACACCTTCATAATTCAATTTATTAGGAAAAGTGTACACTTTTACATTTTTAGCATACGGTTTTAAAAAAGCTTCTATGTCTCTATTATTATAACCTTGTAATTGTTCTTCCGCTAAAAGTCTAGGTGAAACTTCTGCTGTAATCGCTAGTTTTGTAGAATTACTATTTACAGTTATTCTAGATATATTATTGATGTTTTCATCTTTAAACCGATGAAATAAAGACCAATTTTTATCTTTTGTAGGGTTGAATTGATATATAGCATTTTTGTCGGGAATTAAAATGCTTCCATTAGGTAACCAACAAATATCTTGAACACTTCCGGTTTTTGTAATGAATTTAATTTCTTTGGAAGTTGGATTTAACGACCAAACCTCCCAGTCTTTTCCGTTTTTTTTCATAAAACTCACTAAATTTGAATTTGGAATTTTATGAAAAGAGCGTCCAACTTCTTTAGTGATTAATGTGTTAGTTTTTCGTTTTAGATCACTAATAAATAAGTGTAAACTATCATTTACTATTGCAGAGCTTATAACGGTATTTTTATCATACCACATAGGATATGCCACTACTACATCCTTTATCAATTCAATATTTTTTCCTGTTTTAAAATCATACTCATAAAAACGTTGTTTTCCATCGTTATCTAATCTAACAGCAGATACATTTTTAGAATTTGGAATTTTTTGAGGAGAATATTCACCACCTTGTGGAGTGTTACTTATATAATATAATTTGTCGTTTTCAATAGTATACTTGGCAATATCGGTTTGTCCATTTCTTGAAGAGGCAAATAAAACTAAGTTATCATTATAAAAATGAGGTTGACTATCATAACCTTCATTATTTGAGATGTTTTTTCCATTGACTACTTCGAATTTTCCATTTTTGGATGTAATATCAAACAAATGGATTTCAGTATTGGCTTGACCCCAAGATATAGCGGGCAGTAATAAAAGTCCTATAATTTTTTTCATTATGAATTATTTGGTCGAATTAAAAGTACAAAAAAACCACTTTGCAGATTAACAAAGTGGTTTATAAAATTATGTCTTTAGTTTTTTACTCTAAGCCTGTAATTCTGAATTCTGCATAGTCCAACTCCTCGCCATCAATTTTTGAAAGGGTAGTAGTGATTACGTATTCCATATCCACAACATTATCACTTTCGATAAATCTTACTTCGTTATTTTCAAATATGAACAAACCATCTTCATTTTGTCCTTGGTAAGTCAATCTAATTTCAGCTTCTTCAGTTTCAGAACCTCCATCATCAGGAATCACTTTAGATGAAATCATAATTTCCTTCATTTCTAGTTTTAAATAAGGATATTTTGGGTCTCCTTTTAAGGCAACTTTCATTGTAAAGTTTTCGCCGTCTTTGTTAAATTTTAACTCAGGTTGAGTAATACTTACAAATTCATTTACTGGTGTTCCATTAACTTCTATTTTTTCAGTGTAAGGTTTTCCTATTTGATTTCCTTTGATGTCTCTATCAATAGATGTAACCGTGATAGTTTTACCTAAAAATGAAAAAGGTAAATCGAATTCCTCACTAATGTATTTTCTTACTTTTCCTTTTTGATTGTTTTTAGAAGTTTGTTTTACAAAAATGGTAGTTGCATTTTTTGTGTCTCCGTAACTAATTTTCATATCGATTGAAGCAACTTCAGCGGTGTTTTCATTGTTAGGAATGTCTGTGATAATTTGATATCCCAAATCTAATCGTTGATTTACTCTCATTTTTCTCAGACGAATTCGTCTTATTCTTCCACGTGCAATTCTTTCGCTTGATTGTAATTTCTTATCAATGATTACATCATCAATAGGAATTTCATTTTCTAAATTTTCCTCTGCTTCGTTTTCACTACAAGCCACAGAAACGACAAGTAATAAGATATAAGAAAGTAGTTTAATAGTAGTTTTCATAATAAAAATATTGCATTAACACTACAAATATGATTTGATTGAGTTAATGCAATATTGAAATTTTGCTGAAGTCTTTAATTCAATTTATGAATGTCGACTTTTGATTTCTAAAGTAGATTACGATTATTTATTATCGGCAATCCATTTATCGATTTTGTTTTCAAGTAAAGCTAAAGGAATACAACCTGTTTCTAATACTTGATTATGAAATTCACGGATATCAAATTTATCAGCTAAGGCGTCTTTCGCTTTTTTACGAAGTTCTCTAATTTTCAACTGTCCAATTTTATAAGATAAAGCCTGACCAGGATTAGCCATATAACGCTCAATTTCTGAAATAATGCTAGCTTCGCTTTCTGCTTCATTATCTAATGAATACTGAATAGCTTTTTCACGACTCCAGCCTTTTGCGTGCATTCCTGTATCAACAACCAAACGAATTGCACGGTGCATCTCCATTCCTAACATACCAAAGTATTGATAAGGATCAGTATATAAACCTAATTCTTTCCCTAAGTTTTCTGTATATAAAGCCCAACCTTCACCATAAGCACTGTACCAAAGAGTTTTTCTAAAGCCTGGTAAATTGTTGTTTTCTTGAGTTAAAGAAATTTGATAATGATGTCCAGGAATTGCTTCATGTAAAAATAATGCTTCGTCCGAGAAAACATTGTATTTTGTTGCATCTGGAATAGGAGTGTAGAATACACCTGGACGAGTTCCGTCTAAAGAACCAGGATTATATTCTGCACTGGCAGAAGCTTCTCTAAATTTTTCAGTTTGCTTAACCACAAAAGGAGTTTTTGGCTTATTACCAAATAACTTTTCTAATTGTGGTTTCATTTTTTCGTGAATAGCATTGAAGTTATCAATGATTTGCTGAGGTTCAGAATATGGCATTAAATCTTTGTTATTTCTAACGAAATCAAAGAACGCTTTTAAATCACCTTCAAAGCCAACTTCTTTTTTTACTTTTTCCATTTCAGATAAAATACGAGCGACTTCTTTTAATCCTAGTTCGTGAATTTCATCTGCAGTCATATTTGTTGTAGTATAATTCTTAATAGCATGCTGGTAGTATTCTTTTCCTTGAGGAATTGCATCTATACCACTAGCTTCTAATCCTGCTTCTAAGTAATCAGACTTTAAAAATTCGTATAAATCCTTGAAAGAAGGAATTAGCTTATTGTCTAGAATTGCTGTGTATTTCTGAACTAACTCTTTTTTATCAACATCAGAAAAATCTGCTGGAAACTTTTTCACTGGCGAAAAGAATAAATGATCTTCCAATTTAGTTTCAGCTAATCCTTGAAACTGTGGAATTACTTTTTTAATTAAAGATTTAGGTAATACATAACCTTCTTTTATTCCTTGTTCCATTCTTGATTTAGCTGACTGTAACCAAGTATTAAATTTATCTAATCTACTTAACCAGTTTTCATAATCTTTTACTGTATTAAAAGGTTGTGCGCTACTTCCACTTGCTAATTGTCCCATAGTCAAGTTTAAAGTCCACATTTGGTTGATTGGCAATAACTGATCGTTTTTAAAACTTCCTTGCGCCAATGCCATATCGCAGTCCCAAGCTAAAACAGCTTTACTCATTTGCTGACTTTCAGTTAACTGGTCATCAGAGAAATTTTCAAGTTTAGCTTTATAGTTTGTGAAAAAATCCTTTGATTCTAATGTGTATTCATCAGACAAAAAGTTTGGAAACTGATCGTTAAATCGATTATCACCTGCAAAAGTTGCGTTTAAAGGATTTAGTTTAAGTTTTCCTTCGTTATAATCGACCAATAACTTTTCAAATTCTTGATTGGTTTCAACTTCTTTTTTAGGTTCTTCTTTTTTACAAGAAGTTAATAATGTAGCTGCAGCTACAATAGTTAAAAAGATTTTTTTCATATGTTTTTATTGATTTTAAGCAAATATACCAAAAAGAACCTCGTGGTATGTAAAAACTAAAACCTCTCTGTTTTCACAAAGAGGTTTTATAAAATATTTTATAAACTTATTATTTAATCAAATCATAAGAACGTTTAATGAAGTTTGTTAACTCTTCACCGTGTAATAAATTCTGAGATAATTTCGCTAAATCAAAAGCTTGAGAAATTAATTGCTTTTGTTTGTCTTCATCAGCATTTAAAATATCAGAAACTAATTCGTGATTTGTATTTACAACAAGATTGTACATTTCTGGCATATTACCCATTCCCATCATTCCGCCACCAGTAGCTTGCATTTCTTTCATTCTACGCATAAATTCAGGAACGGTAATTAAAAATGGAGAACTAGAAGAATCCATAGCTTCTAGTTGCACCGTATAGCTAGAGTTGTTTACAGCTCCCTCAATAACAGGCTTTAATTTCTCTTTTTCTTCGTCAGAAAGTTTAGAAATTACAGTGTCGTCTTTCTTAATTAAATTATCAATATGATCAGCATCAACACGTTTAAACTGGACTTTAGCATCACCAGATTCCATTTCTAACTTTTGCATTAAATGCGGAACAATAGGAGAATCTAGCAACAATACTTCATATCCTTTTGCTTTAGCTTCTTCAATGTAACTGTGTTGTGCATCTTTGTTTGCTGCATAAAGAATTACATGATTTCCATCTTTATCTGTCTGAGCATCTTTTGTTTTTTCAACTAGTTCATCAAACGTAAAGAACGTATCATTTACAGTAGGATATAAAGCGAACTTTTTAGCTTTATCGAAGAATTTCTCTTCAGATAACATTCCATATTCAATAATAACTTTGATATCATTCCATTTTTGCTCAAAATCTTCACGATCTTTTTTGAACAAAGAAGAAAGTTTATCTGCTACTTTTTTAGTGATATAACCTGAGATTTTCTTCACAGCTCCATCAGCCTGTAAATACGAACGAGAAACGTTTAAAGGAATATCTGGAGAATCAATTACACCTTTTAGCATTTGTAAGAAATCAGGAACGATTCCTTCTACGTTGTCAGTAACGAATACTTGGTTTTGGTATAATTGAATTTTATCCTTTTGGATATCCATATTTTGCGTTAAACGAGGGAAATATAAAATCCCAGTTAAGTTAAATGGATAGTCAACATTTAAATGGATATGGAATAAAGGCTCCTCAAATTGCATTGGATACAATTCTCTGTAGAACATTTTATAATCTTCAGCTTCTAAATCAGCTGGTTTTTTAGTCCAAGCTGGAGTAGTATTATTAATTATATTATCTACTTCTTTAGTTTCTGGTTTTGCATCTTCAACTGCATCTTCAGAAAGAGGTAACGTTTCCGTTTTCGTTCCGAATTTAATAGGAATTTGATTGAAACGATTGTATTTAGTTAATAACCCAGAGATTTTAGACTCTTCTAGGAAATCTTTTTCATCTTCTGAAATATGTAAAATAATTTCAGTTCCTCTCTCTGTTTTATCGTGCGCTTCTAAAGTATATTCAGGAGAACCATCACAAGTCCAATGAGCAGCTGGTTCCTCTTTATATGATTTTGTGATAATTTCAACTTTATCGGCAACCATAAAAGCTGAGTAAAATCCTAATCCGAAGTGACCAATTACGCCAGTTTCGTTATTAGTGTCCTTATATTTTTCTAAGAATTCTTCAGCTCCAGAAAAAGCAATTTGGTTGATGTACTTTTCTACTTCATCAGCTGTCATACCCAGACCTTGGTCTGTAATATGAAGTGTTTTGTTTTCTTTGTCAATTTTAATTTCTATTTGAGGATTACCATATTCTACATTGGCTTCTCCGATAGAAATTAAGTGCTTCAATTTAGTTGTAGCGTCCGTAGCATTTGAAATTAACTCACGAAGAAATATTTCGTGATCGGAATACAAGAATTTTTTAATTAATGGAAAAATATTTTCTACCGATACATTAATACTTCCTTTACTCATAATATTATATTTTGATTTTTAGTCAATGTTTACGCACTTGACTAGTCAAAAAAAATACCAAATATTAAAATATGTCAGGATGGCAGAAGTCTGTTTTTAGATTTAACCGAATTGTTAAATACAATTGACGCGAGTAAACCTATTAATGAACTAACTAAGAAGAAAATAAATAGATATTGGTAACCTAAAACACCTCCAACTTCATCCAAATAATATCCTTCAATTGGACCTAAAAAAATATCAGGTGAGAATCCAATGACAGACACAATTCCTACAACTGTACCAGTCATTGTTATTGGGATTTTAGCCTCTTCTAATACAGTGAAATAGAGAACTCTTAATGTGTATGCTCCTATCAGAGAACTAATTAGTGGAAGTAAAAGCGAAAAGTAAAAGAAGTCTATATTTAATACAAAGATTAAACTACCTAAAGTCATTATTGAAAATCCTATAATTAACCATTTTGAAGGATTTGCGTTTTTTGCGAGTAAAACGACAAACAAACAAACAAAGGGCCTCATATAAGAGAAGTAAGTTCCTAGTTGAGCAGATTCTTTAGAGTTATATCCATAAATTTCGCTTGCATATTGAGTAAAAACATCAGCTACTCTATATCCTACGTATGACGTTAAAATAATTATCATTAAAATCCAAACAATAGGAAAACCCAAAGTTTTTGAAATGTTTTTACGACTACTACTCTTAGTATTTATTTTAGAAGGTTTTCCAAAATTTGGTAGGAACATAACTAAAAAAGCGATAAACATAGTGAGTATTGAGGTAATTAGATATACTTGATTCATCGCATTTTGAACTACAATTTTAGAATAATTATCTACTTCAGATATAGAAGAAATAATTGAAACACCTATTGTGCCAATAATTGCAGCAACAAATCCTCTTCCTCCTTCAAGTAACCCAAAAGCATATATTTGTTTTTTACCTCCCCATAATCTAGTAGCTTTAACTAATGGCGACCAAAAAAGCATTATTGTTGTGAAACCCCAATATATATACAATACGTATAATGTTGTTAAGGAAGGGTGCATCACCCATATAAATCCACCAATACTCGTTAGGAATAAAGCAATTCCCATTAAATATTTAGAGGGAAAACGATCGGCAATTAAACCTCCTAAAAAGTAAGAAATCATCGCAGTGATTCCGTAAAGTGTATAACAAAACCCAATGTCTTTGTTTGTTATTTCAAATGCACTTAAAAAAGTAGGTCGAAATATTCTTATTAGTACAAAAGGTAAAGCGTAGATAATTTCTGCTGCTAAAATCAAAAAAGTAATTTGGAGGCCTCTTTTATATTTCATGTAGCACGGTTAGGTAAAGTGGTTATTTTCAGGGTTGTTAGATTGGTTAATCCGTAATTTGTACTCTTAAAAGGTAAGTATTTTTAGGTAAGATTTAAAAAATATTTTCCCCCTTTTTTTAAAATGAGTTAGAATTTAGTTGTTAATCAGACTTTTACAGAACCTCCAGTTCTTTTAGTTATTATATGAATGACATCATGACATTACCTAAATATTAATAGCATCCATTTTTGTACAAAAATGATAAAATTCATACTTTTACAGGCTGATAATTTGAAAACAACTAAATTATAACCAATATATATTATGTATAGTTCAAAAATTACTGGTTTAGGTTATTATGTCCCAGATAATGTGGTTACAAATGATGATTTGACCCAGTGGATGGAAACTAGTGACGAGTGGATTCAGGAAAGAACTGGAATCAAAGAACGTCGTTGGATTGATCCTAAAACAGAAGACACTACTGCTGTGATGGGAGCTAAGGCTGCCCGAATAGCGATAGAAAGAGCAGGATTAACTAAAGACGATATTGACTTTATTGTTTTTGCAACATTGAGTCCTGATATGTATTTTCCTGGAGGAGGAGTACAAATACAAGATATGTTAGACATGCCAACAATTGGAGCGTTAGATGTTCGTAATCAATGTTCTGGTTTTATATATTCATTATCTGTTGCTGACCAGTTTATAAAAACTGGTATGTACAAGAATATATTGGTCATTGGATCTGAAAATCACTCTGGAGGATTAGAGAGATCAACAAGAGGTAGAGGAGTTACTGTAATTTTTGGAGATGGAGCAGGAGCCGCTGTACTTTCAAGATGTGAAGAGAAAGGAAAAGGAATTTTATCTTCTCACTTACATTCAGAAGGAAAACACGCAGAAGAATTGGCGTTAATAGGTCCATCAACAAATCGCTGGGTTCCAGAAATTATTGAGGCTAATGATCCTGATGATACTTCTTATTTCCCTCATATGAATGGGCAGTTTGTATTTAAGCATGCTGTTGTTCGTTTTTCGGAAGCAATTGTTGAAGGATTACAAGCCAACGGATTGGAAAAGGATGATATAGATATGTTAATTCCGCATCAAGCGAATTTAAGAATTGCTCAATTTATTCAGAAAAAATTCCAATTACCAAATGAGAAAGTCTACAACAATATTATGCGTTATGGTAATACGACTGCAGCATCTATTATTATAGCTTTAACTGAAGCTTGGGAAGAAGGAAAAATTAAAGATAATGATTTAGTTGTTTTAGCAGCTTTTGGAAGTGGATTCACGTGGGGATCTGTTGTTATTCGCTGGTAGAACAATGTTTAAAAAGATAATATAGCCGAAGATAATCTCTTCGGCTTTTTTTATTCAAAAATTGCAACAGCTCTTACCGGAGAACCTGTTCCTCCTCTTATTTTTAAGGGTAAACCGATAAAACGAAATCTGCCACGACCAATCAATTTATATAAATTAATCATGTTTTCATAATGTGTAAATCCAAGTTCTCCACAAATATGATGTACCTCTTTGTTTGATATTTTAGGAACACCAGGAGACATAGTTTCAACACCGAAAGCTGCTATCTTTTCATTTCCTAACCAACGAGCACATTTAGCCGTAATCCCAGGCCCTTTACCCCAATTCTCTGTTCTAAATGCTTTCCTATAATGATCAGTATATAATAGAATAGTATCTCCTTTTTTGATCTCTAAATTATCTTTTAAAAGTGCATCTTTAACATCTTCGATAGTTATTAATTCTTGAAAACCCTTGTAAGATAAATCAATACAGATTCCTTCCGTGTAAAACATAGATAAAGGCATTGTATCAATAGATTGACCTTTATATTCCTTTGCCATATGATTGATCGCATCGACATGGGTTCCAGTATGTTCACCCATTTCTAATTTATAAACAGCGGGAGTCTTAGTTTGAGGATTTTCTTCATTGTCCCATTGTTCGTGTGTGTTATGAACTGTCATGGTAACCTGAGGCAAACTTTTATATACAGGCATTCCTTCGTATATCTCCTGACTTAAATCAATAATTTCAGTCATTTAGTTCAATCTTAACATTATAATTTTCAAGATCTTTTAAATAAGTGTCAGGAATGAAATTTTCATGATCAAACTCTTGTTGTCTCGTTTCTTTCATTTCAATTCTTTTAATAGCTTTTAAAAAGCGACGAATTTCTAAATCATTTTTAATCAATAATCCTGGAACAGGAACACTTTTGCCTTCATCATTTTTAGCAACCATTGTGAAATAAGAAGAGTTACAATGATTTACTTTACCTGTTTGTATGTTTTGAGATTCTACTCGAATACCTACAACCATCGAAGTCCTTCCTACGTAATTTATAGAAGCTTTCATAGTTACCAATTCTCCAACTTCGATTGGGTTTAAAAAATCAACAGTATCAACAGATGCAGTTACACAATATGTGCCAGAATATTTGGCTGCACAAGCAAAGGCAATTTGATCCATGAGGTTTAAAATATATCCTCCATGAATTTTACCGCTAAAATTTGCATGTGATGGGAGCATTAATTCCGAAATGGTTATTCTAGTGTCTTCAACAGGTTTGTATTTATTCATCATCTTTTTTAGATCTTAGTCCACCAAAATGAGGTGAGTTTTCTTCTTCTACTTTCGTTATAAAGTATTTAGTATCTCCTAACCAAAATAACTTGTCAAAGCGTTCTATATAACTTAATTTTACATATCGTCCCTGAAATTTCTGCAGGTTTTCTATTACGCTTTTTTCTTTATCTTCAACCGAGAACTTGAAAATTTGCGCTCCAGAAATACCCTGACTAATTTCTCCTTCCCATGTTTTAATTACTAGTCCTTTTCTACTAAATTTAATCAGTTCGCCAGATCTTTCTCCTTCACTATAAGTTCCATAATACACAATTGCATAATAGGCGCTAGCAATTAAAAAAATCCCTAATAATATGTAAGCAAGTATTTTTTTCATAGTAACAAAATTACGATTTAAAAGTGTTTCAAGTTAAATCGTTAGTTTAAAATATTGAGTGCAATTATGGTTTTTCCACGTTTTTTAAAGGTTTATTTTTCCTTTTCAGCACTATTTTTTCCCTTTTCACTCTATTTAGTTATGTACTAAATTCATAATCTGTCTTTCTTTGAAGGAGTTACAAATGCTTAAATCGAAAATTATGACTCCAAAAAAAATGGCACTACTATTATTGTTTGTTTCCGTTTCAGGAATGACACAAGAAAATAAAGCGAATGAAATATTTGATATTGCGCGCAGCGGATCTCTTCAAGAATTAAAAGAATTATTAAAGATTCATCCACTTGCAATTGACATGCCGAATGAAGCGGGTTATAATGCGCTAACACTTGCTTGTTATAATAGTAATAATGAAGTTGCAAAATACATCGTAGAAAACACCAAAAACATTAATACAAATAATGGTTATGGAACTGCATTAATGGCTGCAACAGTAAAAAGTAATAAGGAATTGGTTGAGTATTTAGTGCAACATAATGCTGATATGGATATTTCTGATGCAAATGGAAAGACGGCTTTGCACTATGCTGTGGTTTTCAACTCTTATGAAATTGTTGAGTTTTTAATAAAGTCAGGAGCAAAATTCGATTTAAAAGATAATAGAGGAAACACGGCTAAAGATTATGCCAAATTAAAAAGTGATAAAAGAATACTAACCTTATTTAAAATCTAATTATATTATGAAAACAAAACTACTCTTGGTTTTTGTGTTGGCAAGTTACTGTCTGTCTGCACAAGTATTTTCAACAGGAACTCAGACTCTGAAAGATAACTTAAGTGTGAATTTAGAGATAGACGGAACAACTACTACATTAACTTTAAATGGTCCTTCAAATGCCTGGTTTGCGATAGGTTTCGATAATGGAGCTACCAATATGTTTAGCAATACAGATGTTTTTAGAACTGATGGAACTACTATTACAGATGCTACAACAGTAGGTAATCAGCTACCTCCGGCAGATTCGAGTCAAGATTGGAATTTAGTATCAAACACGGTCTCAGGAAATATCAGAACTATCGTCGCAACACGACCAAATAATTCAGGTGACGCCAGCGACTTTGTTTTTAGTAATTCTGCGGGAAGTATAGATGTTATTTGGGCTTTTGGAAGTTCAACAACTTATGCTTATCATGGCGGTTCTAATAGAGGTGCAACTACGCTTGGAGTAACATTAAGCACTAAAAAGTTTGAAACTTTAGATTTTGTGGTTTCTCCGAATCCTATTTCTAACAATGTAAAAATTCAATTACCAACCTCTGTAGAGAATGCAGATATAAGCTTTTACGATTTATCTGGTAGATTATTGAAAAAGGAAGTTGCTACATTGTTTAGTAATAATGAGTTTGCTTTAGATGAATTTGGAAGTGGAGTATATTTCATAAAAGTAAGTGCGGAGGGAAAAATAGGAAGCAAAATGATTGTAAAAAGATAACATTCAAAAATAGATTTCAAGAACCGATTACTGTCATGGTAATCGGTTTTTTGTTGTATGTTTGTGATGCTTCAAAAAAAATAAAAATGAACTATATTTTATTTGATGGAGATGTAAGAACATCTCTATTACCATTTACTTTCACAAGACCTGTCGCTGATATTAGAGTTGGAATTTTAACAATTCGAGAAAAATGGGAAAAGTATTTAGGTTTAACAACAACCACTATAACTGAGGAGTATTTAGAAGAAAAGTTTCCAATGGTAGAAATGGAAGAGAATGTAATGCTAAATGCTTCGTTTTTACCGATTCCTGAATTGGTTGAAATGGTAAAAGGGTTAAAAAAGAATGAAGCCATTTTTAAAGGTGAAGATGTAATTGCTTTTTATACATCTCAAGATCAGGAGGAAGTTGACTTTGATGAGTATAATCAGATTGAGTTTGAAGAGGATATCATCCAAATTAAAAATACTTGGGATATTTTCTCTAAGAATGATGAAGCAATTCGTCAAGATTTTAAACTTCTTACAGAAGGAAGAACTTCACAACCCATACCAGAGTCGGTGAATTGTGTTGGAAGAGAGAATATTTTTATCGAAGAAGGTGCTAAATTAACTTTTGCCACTTTAAATGCTACAACAGGACCAATCTACATTGGAAAAAACGCCGAAATAATGGAAGGAGTTGTAGTAAGAGGAGCTTTAGCAATGTGTGAAAATTCAGTTTTAAAATTAGGAACAAAAATTTATGGAGCAACAACTCTTGGTCCTAATTGTAAAGTAGGAGGAGAGGTTAATAACTCAGTTTTGTTTGGATTTTCAAATAAAGGGCACGATGGATTTTTAGGAAACTCAGTATTAGGAGAGTGGTGTAATTTGGGCGCTGACACTAATAATTCGAATCTTAAGAATAATTATGCTGAAGTTAGACTTTGGAGTTATGATACTGGTAGATTTGCGAAAACAGGATTGCAATTTTGTGGATTAATAATGGGAGATCATTCTAAATGTGGAATTAATACAATGTTCAATACAGGAACAGTAGTAGGAGTTTCTGCGAATATATTTGGAAGTGGTTTTCCTAGGAATTTTGTACCATCTTTTAGTTGGGGAGGAGCTTCTGGTTTTACGGAGTATAAAATGAATAAAGTAAACGAAGTCGCTGAAGTAGTTATGAAAAGAAGAAATATTGTGTATGATGAACTAGAAGAGAAAATTCTTTCAGCAGTGTTTGAAGAGACAAAGAAGTATAGGAATTATTAATTTCTGCTAACAGTAGAAATGTTTTAAACATTTTGTTAATATCTAAAAGCCAATAATTTATTTAAAATTATTGGCTTTTAAATAAAATATATATTTTTGCGTCCGGATAAATTTAACGGGAAATAAATTGTTTATGAAAAAATACTTCAGCCTAATACTATGCGTATTAATTAGTTCTTGCTATGTATTACCGCAAAAAAATAAATTATACCAAGCTTACAGTTCTGTTGACTTAGGTGTTTTGGGTCAACAAAAGAAAACCGTTAGAAAAAATAGTTTTGAGGTTGTTGGAATACCTTCATATCTTCATCCTATTAAATTAGATTTTACATCTAGAGAATTTAATAATCAAAACTTCAAGAGTTATCAGCGTTATTTAGAATCTACCACAAAAAAAGACATTATTATTTACGATGATTCATTAGAGGTAAAACCAAATTATTTTGAGTTAAAAATCAATGACAAAATTTCTGTTATTGATGAAATAAATAATAGAGGATATAATAATAAAGTAAAAAATTACCTCTATTATAATCCTGAATTAACTTTGGTTACTCAAATTAAGTTTGTAGCTCAAAAGAAAGTGTTAGGGTTTTTAAAACAAGCAGATGCTTTGTATCTACAAACTAAAGAAAACAATCAATCTTATATCTTAATTTTTAAGGAAGGAAAAGTTATTCATGAATTAAACTCTTCTGAGCTGCAAGTATTTCAATACGAGGTTTCCTCTTTTTGTTGGAATGTGCATAAAATGGGAGGGTCTCGAATTATAGGACTAGTTGATGAAGGAGAGCTATGTGAAAATGGAGCTGTTAGAAATCCAATTAAAGAGATTGAAAAAAGAGAAAAACAAAAAATAAATCATTATTAAAGCGAGAAAATTATATAGTATTATGAAAAAGTTATATTTAATATTATTATTCGTAGGTTTAATTTCAACAAAAGGAAATTCTCAAACTTACACAAGTAACACACATGCAGTAGGTCTAGAGCATAATATGCTATTTAATGCGCATAAAAGATATACTGTATCTCAAACAGGAGCTGCTAATTTAAATTTAAGTACTTTATTTGATGGTAAGTTTGAGCCATCATACACATCAACGGCCCCCTCAATTACTTCGCCAACAGTTGTTATGATTGAAGGTTTGCCAGCTAAGCATGTTCAAACTGGCGGTTGGGTTGGATGGTCAACTAGATATTGGCAAGCGAAAAGGTTTAAAATAGAAGGGTATGATCAACATTCGGGAGCGAATGTTTGGAAGGTTATAGCAGATTATTCAAATACCGATTATTCTGGTGGTAATTCATTTATAAAAGGAATGCCCAAAGGAGCTTATACCAAATTAAAGTTTACTTTTTACACAACAGTTGAAGTAAATGGAAGATTAGGAGTTTCGGAATTATTCTTTTTACATCCAGAGGCAACTACTCCTTATCAAGGCTTATCAAACTCTTTTCAGAGTATAGAAATTTTTAACAAAAATGCATTCAATACTTCAGATTTAAATCAAGGTCAAGATCATATTACATTTACTTCAAATGATCCAGGAAATGGAAATCATTTTGGAGGTTTAACATGGAAATCTGGAAGTAGAAGAAGAGCTGCGATAGCTGCTTCAAGAGAGCATAGTGATGCTGATTTTGTAGGACTATCCTTTTTTACACAGGGGGTTGATGGTCCTGGGCCGATAAAGGAAAGTATGAGAATTGCTAGGTCTGGAAATGTTGGAATCGGTACATCTAATCCTGATGCAAAATTAGCGGTTAATGGAACTGTTCACGCTAAAGAAGTAAGAGTAGATTTAAATAATTGGCCAGATTATGTTTTCGAGAATAATTATAAACTACCAAGTTTAGAGGAAGTTGAAAAGCAAATTAAAGAGAAAGGTCATTTGTCAAACATTCCTTCAGCAGAAGAAGTTGAAAAGAATGGAGTTCAACTTGGAGAAATGAATAAGAAATTATTAGAAAAAATTGAAGAACTTACTTTATATACAATTGAGCAAGAGAAAAGAATTAAAGAGCTAGAAAAACAACAGGAGAAAATAAAAGAATTAGAGCTTACTATAAAAGCACTATTAAAAAAATAAACTGTTAATAATTAAGATCAAAGAAGTCATACAAAGTGGAATGTAAAATAGTACATTTACCAACTTTTTAAAGGAACATATATAAAATTTAAGTCATGAAGAAAATTGCTTTAGTAATAGCAGTCTTAGCTTTGGTATCATCAATAGTAACTTTTTTTTACTCACAAGAAAAGTCAAGTTTAGTTTATGTTGATGTAAATAAATTATTAGAAGGTTACAACAGAACGAAAGTAGTAAGAGCAGAGTTTGAGAAAAAGGCAAAGCTTTTAAGATCTAATGTGGATAGCTTGGTTACAGATTGGCAGAAAGAGCTAAAACTTTACGAAAAAGAACGTTCTGGATATTCTAAGAAGGAATTAAAGTTGAAACAAGAATTATTATCTAACAAACAACAACAGATTAATAATTATCAACAAGCTGTTCAGAAACAAATTCAAGAAGAAGATAAGAAATCTACTCAAACGGTTATCAACGATATTAATGATTTCGTAACAGAATACGGAAAGAAAAAGGGTTACAAAATGATTTTTGGAGCTAGTGGAGGTGGAAACATTATGTATGCTGATAAAAGTGCCGATTTAACTGAAAAAGTTTTAGAAGGTTTAAATGCCGAGTTTGAAGGAAAGTAATATCCTTATTTAAACTTGTTTTTTCGTTTCATTTTATCAAAAAAGAAAAGTAGTACATCATAAGGCTATGATAAATAAGATTTCAATACTAATTTTTAGTATAGTTTTTATGAGTTGTTCGAGTAAATCATTCGACAGCAAGGAAAAACTATGGGAGTATCTTAGAGATATTGATAATGGTTATTTACATCAAAAAAATGTAAATGGCTATGATTTTAGTCTGCTTTACAAACCTACAGATTTATTAGTTACACAAGAGTTAACTAGTTCTTACACCAAAGAAGATTTAGAAAAGCTACGTGATAAGTACAAGAATTACATCTACTTTACTTTGTCAATGTCTAGAGATAATAAAGAATTACTCAGCGCAACACCCAAAAACAGGCAAGAGTTTGGAGCTATGGTTAACAACTTAGCTTTTGGTATGGGCGAAAAAGTACATGTATATACAGCAAAAAAAGACACATTAGAACTGCTAGACTATGTATATCCAAGAATGTATGGAATGAGTAGATCAACGGATATGTTGTTTGTGTACCCAAGAGATGAAAAGTATTTACAAGAAGAATATATAAATATCACAATTGGAGATTTAGGGACATATACAGGAGAAGTTAAGTTCAAAATTCCAACACAAAAAATAAAAAACGAACCAAAAATTAATTTCTAAATGTCAGTTCGAGCACAGTCGAGAACAAAACCAACAAACGAAATATAATATATTATGATAAAGAACCTTTTAGAAAAAATTGTAATAATAGGAATACTTATTTTATCAACAAGTAAACTTATTGCTCAAGGTCCTACTGCACCAGAAGCTGCTACCTTTGAGCCTGTTGAAGCAAGTGATATGGTAAATCTTGTTACAGGAGATTTCTCTTATGTATTACCGTTATTAGAAGTTCCAAGTCCAGAAGGAGGGTATCCACTTACTTTAAGTAATCATGCAGGTATAGCAAATAACCAGAAAGCATCATGGGTTGGATTAGGATGGAATGTTAATCCAGGAGCAATTAATAGATCTGTAAGTGGTTTTCCAGATGATTGGAAAGATGGAAAAATGTCTTCAATAGTTTATGATATTGGGGGGACTGTAACAAGTCATAGTTTTAATGTAGGTGTAGGTTGGGGAAAAGGAAAATATTCAATAGGACTTTATGCTTCTTTTGTCGAAAATAAAGCTTTTGGTGGAGAAACCACTTATAGCTCAGATTTTGGAATTTCTGGTCAAATTGGCAAATATGGTGGTAGAATTGGAACAAATGGAATTGGTGTTTCATATACGGGAGGTCTAATGAATAAAAAACTGAACCCTATAGGTATTTCAGGTAGATATTCCTTAGGCATTAACCATTCTTTTAAGTCGGGTAAAACGTCAATGACTTATTCTGCTAGTATAAATAATAATAGCACAGGGACAAGTACCGGAGTAAGGGCATTAAGGACTCTAGGGTATGGATCTTTATCACTTAATCAAAATACATTTGCAGACAGAAGTAGCGCAGGTGGTCATTCACAATCAAGTTATGAAGCTATAGGAATAAGTCTTAATTTTCCTATCAAGGCGTTAAATATTGGATATCAATATAGTAAAGTGAGATATTGGTATTTTGACTCTAAGTCGAATGATGTATTAGGTACATTATATGCCCAGAATAATGATAGTTTAAGAGATAATACTTTATTTTATAGAAAAGTAGGTTTTGATTCTTACACAGTTGTAAAAAATCAGGATGATACTTCGTTATTTGAAAATAGTATGATTTTACCTGCTTATGATAATTATTCCGTGAGTGGACAAGGAATAGGAGGGAGTATTAGTCCAAAGATTTTTGAGTATGGTACACTTACACCTGCGCAAAAACAAGTTGATTTTAAAGGAGCGAAATATACTGTAAGTTCACTTAGAAAAAAAGGTTTTACTAAGCGAATAGGAGATAATAATAATATTTATTTTTATTTTAATGATGTGAATGAATCCTATGTTGATGTTAGTTCTGGTAATTGGGATAATAATATTTCTTCTTTGTTTGATATTAACTCTATTAATTTACCAAACGATAATTTTGATACATCAATTGTTATTGATGGAGAGACATACGATAATTTTAATGTTCAAAAGAAAAGGAGAAAGAGTGGAGCATTTATAGAAACTTATACTAATGAGCAAATTTTAGCTAATCCAAGTTTAATTTATGCACCTGAAAACTTTGATAGGAACAGAAGTTCTGTGCCGAAAGATGGAATAGGAGCATTTAAAATTACTGCGATAGATGGTAAAACATACCATTATTCTATGCCAGTTTATCAAAAAGAAAGATTTTCTAGATTTTCCAGATATGATGAGGATATTTCAGATAAATTTTATGAAGAATTTCAAACTAAACCATATGCTACACATTGGTTACTTACTGGAATTACAGGTTCTGATTATGTTGACAATGGTGATGGGAAGATTTCTCAAGGAGATTTGGGATATTGGGTTGTTTTTGATTATGGTCGTTGGAGTGATGGATATGCTTGGAGAACTCCTAACATTGGAAGTAGATCAACTTTAGGGTCTAAAACCTATGAAACAGGTGTTAAAGAAGTTTATTATTTAAATGCAATTAAGACTAGAACACATACTGCTTTTTTTGTTAAAAGTTTAAGAGAAGATGAAAAATTGATATCATTAAACTCTGATAAAGAATATTTGAGTGCAAATATTCTTATAAATAAAGCTGAACTTAATGATCAAACTGGACGTTATCATTTTGTTGGTTTAAACTTTGAGTCATCTAGAAGTTTTAATGTATGGGACACTAACCAACTTCAAACAAATCATTTTGTTAGAATGAAATTCTATAGAAGTACTCATGACTTATTAAAACTAGATAAAATTTTATTAATAGACAACGATGATATACCTAGCAATTTTAGTTATTCTAATCCCAATGAAAAATTATCTAAGGTAACTGCGCGTGTAGAAATTTCAGAAAAAGGAGTAATAGGCGAAACTGCTCGTGTAGAAGGATGGAATTCAGGAGATATAGCAATTCATTCTAGTGAGTCTTACGGAGAGCATTATAAAAATATATTAGATGAAAAAGATATTCTGTATTACTTTGGAAATATTAATGAAAATATAAACAAGGAGATAGAGTTTGATTATGATTATTCTTTAGCCAGAAAGCTTTCAGGTAATAATCTTCAAGGTAGATTAACTTTGAAAAGCGTTACTTATAAAGGAAAAAAAGGAATACAATCTTTACCACCTTACAAGTTTGAATATGCTTTTCCTGAAAGTCTTTTCATAGAAAACAAGACAGATGATTGGGGGTATCAATCAATGAACAAACAAGCATGGAGTTTGAGTAAAATAACTCATCCTACAGGTGGTGTCATTGAAGTTGATTATGAAGAGGATGACTATTTTACTGAAGCAGTTAATTCTCAAGTAATTTTCAAGAAGGGATTAAAATTTGATTTTTATGAAACAAATGAAGGTAAATTAGGAATAGAAATAACAAATGAATATGAATCTAACATTAATAAACTTATATTCTCAGATTATTTCCAAGTAGGACAATCTGTTAATGTAGATATTTTTGCTTGTTTAAACCATAAATACTATCAATGGGGTTGTAATACAAGAAGTGGTAAAGTTGATATTAATAATGAGAATATAGATGTTGTATCAGTCACTACAAATTCAGTAAAACTTGAAACAACTTTGATAGATCATACGTATAATAGTGATTCTGGTTTAGGGCAACTATATGGAACGGATTATTATTACAGTATGGATAATTTATCATCTGAAGAGAGGGGTGAGTGTCCAAGTAGAGACGATTGTGAAGGCACTAAGTATAGTCTTTTTTATGCAGTATATATTGATAGTAAAGATCTACCAAAAGTTGGAGGAGGATTAAGAGTTAAACAAATAACAACTTCATCTGGTAATAAAGAATATAAAACTAAATACTTTTACAACCAGAATGGTTTTGATCAGAATAAATCTGATTCAAATTATAAATCTTCTGGTATTACTTCTTATGCACCATCAAGATATGAAAAGAATGTTAATTATTTAAGTGAGTTGCCACCACCAATGGTTATGTATAATACAGTAACAGTAAAGAGTGATGATGGTCTTTATAATAAGTATTATTTTAAAACTTTAGAATATCAAACTGAGTCTAATAACAGTTTTAAATTAGGTAATATTCTTGAAATCAACAAGGTGCAATTGGAAGAATACAACAACGTTGATTTGGGTTACTATAATAAATTAGAGAATGATTTTGGTTTTAAACCGACTACGCATAATGTTACTAAAGGGCGTTTTGAAATAATTAATAATTTTTCAATGTTAGGTAAATTGTTAAAACATGAAGCCTACAATAAAAAAAATCAGTTAGTTGCAATAAAAAGAAGTAATTATGTTGAACGAGAAAAAATAAAACAAGGTATAAATAAAGAGACTTTTAACTCTTACAGATCTATTCTTCACTATAATACTTCTGATGGAGAAGGTATACATCACATGAATATTACTTCAAAATCATATTATCCATCAGTTTTAAAGGAGTCACATACTTATGATCATAATTTAAAGACTTCTCAATATTTTAATAAGTATGATTTTAATACTGGTATGTTATTAGAATCGGTAGTTTACGATAGTAAAGGAAAATCGATTAAAACAGAGATAGTTCCAGCCTATGAAAAATATTTAGGAATGGGTTCTAAATTAGATAATGTTTTAAATAAAAATATGTTATCTCAAACAACAGCTGAATACAACTATATTTTTAAAGGGAATGAATGGAAACCAATTGGTTCTGCAATAACCACTTGGAAAGATCAATGGGAGTACCCATTGACTAATAGTTCAATCGAAAACTCAATAGGTATTTGGCGAAAACATGAATCTTATGTTTGGAATGGCAATACAGATAATGATGGAATCTATGATAATTTTGTAGAATTTAATTATGATACAAATGTTTTAAATTCAAATTGGAAAAAAGTAAGTGAGACTACTAGATATAATCAATTCTCACAAGCATTAGAAGTAAAAGACGTAAATGATAATTATGCTGCTACAAAAATGGGGGATAACTATACTAAAGTAATTGCAACTGCTAATGCTTCTTATGATGATATGTATTATTCTGGAGCAGAATACCAATATGGTAATTATTTAGATGGAGGAATAAAGTCTTTTGGTTTTAAGAATATTGGTAGTTTAGCTCATACTGGAAATTTTGTTTTAGAGTTAAATCAAGGAGAAAAAGGTTTTGAAACTCAAATACCTTCAAAAACAGAAAGAAACACTCCTCTTAAACAACGATTTAAAGTATCTGTATGGGTTAAAAAAGGAGGAGAGAATAATGTAAAAATCCTTTTAGATGATGTTCAGTTTGATTTTAATGATTCAGAAAAAGTGCATGCAGGTAATTGGGTATTGTTGAACGGATATATAAATATTCAGCAAGCCGGTGCTAATGTAGCTATAACAAGTAGTTCAGGTACAGTTATATTAGATGATTTTAGACTACTACCGGTTATTTCTAGTATGACGAGTTATGTATATAATGAATGGGATGAGGTTACTCATATCATTGGGGCTAATGGATTAGCTACGTACTATATTTATGATGACGCAGGTAGGTTAATTGAAACTCAAACAGAGCTAGCAGATAAAGTTCAGGGAGATGGAACAGGTGGTTTTAAAAGAGTTTCAACGAATTCATATAACTACAAAAGAAATTACGAATAAGACATGAAAAAGAAAATTTTAAACATATTAGGGCTTTTTATTTTAGGATTGAATCTCTTGAGTGCTCAAACGGTTATAACTCAAGAAGGGGGAAATTGTACTACAACTGTGTCTTACAATGGTCAACCAGTTTCATTAGTGGTAGGTGTTACTAGTGAGGCTCAAAGCTTATATTTTACTGTACAAACAGATTGTCTTTTTTTAAAAGCAACAAGCACTAACAATCCCAATTGGATAACGCTACCTTCAAGTATTGGGAATGATTTTACAATTGGTGTTCAAGAAAATCAAACACCAAACCTAAGATTTGATGTTATTCGTATTGTAGATAGAGACGATAATATAATTGTAAACTTTAAAATAGAGCAATCAGGAAATCCTGCTTACATCGCATATTATCCAGATTCAGATAATGATGGTTTTGGTGATTTTAATGCGACTCCTACTTATGCGACATCTCAACCTTCAGGCTTAGTAAATAACAACCTAGATTATTGTCCTAATGAGGCAAGTTCAACAAATAATGGTTGTATTGATGCTTCAGGTGATGTTTTTTTAAATTATACAAGATCTTATACTTATGATAGAAATGGAAAATTAATTAGTGCTTCAAAAGGTTACTTTGATGATTTAGGAAAGGCTACTCAAGCTCAATCTTATGATGTAAAAAAGAAACGTATTTGGGCAACTGAATCACGATACGATAGCCAAGGTAGACCAGTGTTAAGTACATTAGGTGCACCAATTACTAATGAAGTAACAGAAGTTTCTTTTGGGTATAAGAGTAATTTTATTAAAAAAACGGATGGTTCTGATTTTACACCCTCTGATTATGAAAATGATGATGTAGATCCTGCTATAGTTGGTGCTCAAGATTTAACATTAGGAAATTATTACAGTTCATCTAATATGGATGAGAAATTACGCGACATTACAGATCGTCCATATTCGAAAAACATTTATAGTGAATTAGCACCGGGAACAGTTAAACAGGTTGTTGGGGGAAATAAAATTAATGGAGAATGGAAAAGAGGGTATAGTTTTTCTATGCCAGCTGCTCAAGAGCCTTATTATGTGTTAGGATTTAATTACTTTGAGTCTAACCCAGAAATTGCGGGGACTTATGAAAATATTAGCTCAATAATAAATGATGACACGAAACAAATAGCTTGGTTGAAAGCTACAAAATCTGTAGTTCAAAATGTTCACCAAGTAGAAGCTGTTGTGTTTACAGATGCTGACGGGAAAACGATTGGAGCAGCTCGTTCAGGAGGAACGAAACAATATGAAGTATTATCACTTATTGGGGAGCAAAAGTTTGTTGATATTCATATACCTATTGGTTGTGAAAATACGGCAAGTTTATTAACAAGTGCCTCTGATTATAAAGTTTATGATTTAAAAACAGAAGAAGTTGTTTCTGCTACAGCATTACAAAATGCTGGGTTTTACCGAATTGAATATGTAGGAGCAAAAGTGTTTACTAAGTCATCAAATTTATCCTACATAGATAAACAAGCAGGAACCATTCATCCAGTTGAAAGTAATGCTGTAGGAATTCGTTATAAATTAAATTACTACGATTTTAGTTTAAATGAGTATGACGATATTGGCCGTTTAACAAAATCGTTACAACCTTTAGGGTTTAACGACGCTTGCTTAAATAATTTGTCTGCCACGGTAACTCATGATGAAAGTTTAAAGTTAAATTTTATATATAATTCTATAAATCAATTGGTTTTTGCTAAAAGTCCCGATGAAGGTACTATCGAATTCAAGTACCGTAAAGATGGTCAAATTCGTTTTTCTCAAAATTCGAAGCAGCTAGCTATTGGAGAATTTTCATATACCAATTACGACGAGTTAGGACGTCCTTTTGAAAGCGGTGTTTGTACTGGTAATTTTACAACCTTAAATCCTGATGGAGGTAATGACTTTGCAGGTACAAGAAAAGAACAGCATTTCACTAAATATGATTATCTAGAAATTTTAGATATTACCTATTTAACAGGAATTCATAGTTCTTATGCTAATCCATCATTTTTATCGGGAAATGTTGCTAAGACCTATAATTTAGATGCTTCTGGAAATGAAATTTCAGCAACCTATTATAGTTATGATGTATATGGTCGGGTACAATGGATAATACAAAAAATTCAAGGAGCTGTAGATGCAAAATCGGTTACGATTAATTACGAATATGATGCAACAACGAGCCAAGTTACGAAGGTGCTTTTCCAAAAAAATGTACCTGGAGAATTATTTGTACATAGATATACGTATGATGATGATACCAATGAGTTGATAAAAGTGGAAACATCAACCGATAATACTACATTTATAACTCATGCAGAATACGATTATTACGAAAACGGAGCGTTAAAAAGGACTACTTTGGCAGAAGGTATTCAGGATATAGACTATGTGTATAACTTTAACGGACAACTAAAAGCCATAAACCATCCTAGTTTAGCTACAGACCCTGAAATTAATCCAAATGGAACGGATTTATTTGGAATGTCTTTAGATTATTACACAGATGATTATCGAAGAGATACAAAATTTATTGAATTTAGTGCAGGACAAGATCAGTATAATGGAAATATTAAAAGTATGACTTGGAATACTGATGTATTACAAAATGGTCAGTCAAGTCCTTTACAATATAGTTATCAGTATG
Source organism: Tenacibaculum sp. MEBiC06402 (assembly GCF_049239625.1). Classification (NCBI taxonomy): domain Bacteria; kingdom Pseudomonadati; phylum Bacteroidota; class Flavobacteriia; order Flavobacteriales; family Flavobacteriaceae; genus Tenacibaculum; species Tenacibaculum sp. MEBiC06402. The sequence goes on along the minus strand of NZ_JBMKKT010000104.1, from coordinate 270,295 downwards.
ATAAGAACAATTGGTTAACTGCCGCAACTTTTGCAAGTACCAATAATAATTTGCCAAGTTCTTTAGTGTTGAATCAAGTTGTAACTATTTCTCAACATAATAAAGTAGAAAATAGTATTGTATTACAACCTGGTTTTTCAGCTACAGCAACTACTAGCTTAACATTTAAAGCAGAGGTAACGGGTTCTTCTACCGAATTTGGAGCAAATGATTATAATGTTTCTAATATTACCTATGATGCTAATGGAAATATAGAGAGTTTAAACCGTAATAAGAATACAGAGAACGGTACTAACCGAATGGATGAACTGACCTACGCGTATAAAAATGGTAAATCAAATCGATTAGATCATGTAAAGGATGATGTTGGTAATGCGGGTTTTAATGATATAGATTCACAAAGCCCTGGTAACTATATTTATAACGAAATTGGACAGTTAACTAGAAATGAAAAAGAAGATGTAGATTACCAATATAATGTTAGTGGGTTAGTTACTAAAGTAAGTTATAATGGTAAAACAAAAGTTGAGTTTGTTTATAATGATAAAAACTTTAGAACTAAAAAAATTAGTTACCAAGAAGATGGACAAACACCACAACAAATTACGGATTATATAAGAGATGCTGCTGGTAGTGTATTAGCTATTTATGAAAATGGTGATTTAAAAGAATTGCCTATTTATGGTGCAGGAAGATTAGGTATCTATAATAAACAAGCTAATACGAGCGTTTATCAATTAACAGACCATTTAGGAAATATACGTGCGGTTATCGCCAAGCAAGGTTCCAATGCAATTGCGTTAACAAGTACAACCGATTATTACCCATTTGGAATGCCAATGCCGGGGAAACAAACACAAAATGGTGAAGTTTATCGTTATGGGTATCAAGGCCAAGAAGTTGATCCAGAAACGGGAAAACCCGCATTTCAATTGCGATTGTGGGATGCTCGAATTGGGAGATGGTTAAGTCCAGATCCTTATAGACAATTTGTATCTCCTTACTTGGGCATGGGGAATAACCCAATGAATGGAGTTGATCCAGATGGAGGTTGTTGGATTACTAATGATGATGGAAGTACTAGCCCTTGTCCTGATGGAAACATAGGAGATTCAATGGTTGGTAATATGGGAGCTACTTGGACATTTACAGATCATGGTTGGGATACAGATGCATTTAAAAACCAAACAGTTTACATTAATTCACCAAACAGACAGAGAATGATTGATGAATTAACTGATCGCTATAATTTTATTAATCAAGCGGAAGCTGATGGTTTAACCATTAGGATACATGAAAATAGGTGGGTTGCATTAGGACATAATTTAAGTATGGCATCTCCTTCGGCTAGATCTAGTAGTGTTTTTAAATTATTCACAAAAACACCAAACTATACAATTGACCCAGCTAAGTTTAAATATTTTTTTGGTCAAGTTAAAACAGGTAGATTACATAGTATTACAAGATCTGCCCAAAATGCTAGAGATTTAAAAACTTTAGGAATAACTACAGTTAAAAAATTGAAAAAGTTTCTAGACAAGGCAGACATAAAAGGAGTTGTTCAAAAAACAATGACTAATGATCATGGGACTTCAGTAATTAAAAGAATAGTTGTTAATAAAAAAGGAGCAATAGATGTTAACTTTTTTACACAAGCAGGTGAATCAGTACCAAGAATTACGACTATTATCCCTAAAATTTATAAACAATGAAATTAAAATTATTATCATTTGATGATCTAAAGATTTTTGAAGATATTGATGTTAAAATTCTGTCCTTCTCAGAATATGAAAAAACAATTTATTTATTTGAAGATGATATTAACAAATTTATTATAAAGTCTTCGAGTGATCTTGTAAAACCAAAGGTTCTTATTTGTAATGATTTATATTGGATTGGAGCTGATCAGAAAGTCATTATCATAAGTTCGGATGGAGAAATATTAAAGGAAATTAACCTCATTTCAAATTTTTATACTTTTGAACAGATAAAAAGAGATAGAATAGCATTGATATCTGAATTAGAAACTCATATCTATGATTCATTAAATTTAAAATGTTTTGAAAAAATAATTTTTGAGGATTTGCTCTTAGACTATATAATGCATGAAACTTTTATTGAGATGATTCTATATAATAATAAAAAGTTTATAGTTAGATACTCCTGATGGCGCTAGTATGTCTGAGTAAGGCTACCGCTCCCCGCTCGCGCTCGAATAAATAAAAGAAATGGCTAGTGCTCGATTGTATCGAGTACCGTGCCAGCTTAGCAAAACAATATAAAGAGCTACCTTAATATAAATAATTGAGGTAGTTTTTTGTTTAAAATTTAAAATGTTAAGATTGCTTCACTACGTTCGCAATGTCGTTTTGTTCTCGTCATTACGAGGTATGTGCCAGACTTGGTTTGGTAACTAGCCGAAGTAATCTCATTTTCGATTTACAGATTGCTTCATTTGACTTCGTTTCATTCCCTGCTCACGCTCGAATAAATAAAAGAAACGGCTAGTGCTCGATTGTATCGAGTACCGTACTAGCTGAATAAAACAATATAAAGAGCTACCTTAATATAAATAATTGAGGTAGTTTTTTTATTTTAGCAAAGCTATGAGTAGAAAATATAAATTTCACAACAAATCGGGGTTATATTTCGTGAGTTTCACTACAGTTTACTGGATGGATGTTTTTACAAGGCAATTATATTTTAATGTATTAGTAAACAGTATAAATTTTTGTAGAAAAGAAAAAGGTATGGAATTGTATTGTTATTGTTTTATGCCAAGTCATATCCATTTAATATTTCGTTCTTCAAATGACAAGCCTATGGAATTATTAAGAGATTTTAAACGATATACTTCTAAGTTACTTATTAATGAAATAACTATTAATCCGCAAGAGAGTAGAAAAGAGTGGTTATTATGGATGTTTAAAAGAGTAGGAAATAAAAAGAGTAATGTAAAGAAGTATCAATTCTGGCAACACAATAATCAACCGATAGAATTGTGGAGTGAAAAAGTTATCAAACAAAAGATAGACTATATACATACGAACCCTGTCAAAAGTGGTTTTGTAGTAAACCCTGAAGATTGGAAGTATAGTAGTGCTAGAAATTTTCAAGATGATGATACAGTTTTAGAAATAGATAAGGTAGGTTTTATGAATTAGAGTTTATAGTATCACCCGAAAGGATTCGGGCGCTAGCAATGAATTAATCTTTCTATTCTGAGTTCGAAATGTTAAGATTTCTTCACTGCGATCGCAATGACGTTTTGTTCTCGTCATTATGAGGAGGAATCGAAGAAGTAATCTCACTGTTGACAACCAGATTGCTTCATTCCACTACGTTTCATTCGCAATGACGAATTTATTTCTTAATGATTTTAGCTTTTGTCATTACGAGGAATGAAATAACGAAGTAATCTCTTTATTAGGATTTCTAGCAACAGAGATTGCTTCACTGCGTTCGCAATGACGTATATCTTTCTACGTTTAAGAACAACGAAAAACTAAAAAAACCGAAACTAGCATATTTCGGTTTTCTGGTTTTGTAACCTTTTCTTTTGTAATTCATAGCAACTTCCCCATCAACTTACATGAAATAGTAAATGATAATTGCATAATAGTAGTTTTTCTGTTAAATAAAAGTTAACAAGAATGATGCCGAAAATCTACTTTTATTAAATAATTGTGGTAATAAATATCAATTTAATTGTAATTAATTGATTTTCTTGTTTTTAATGTATTGTTTAAAGCTATGGTTTTTTAATGTTTATTATTTAACAATTTAATAATGAAAAATTTTAATCGTTTTGGGAGTTTTTAAATGATATTGTTATATTTAGATTGTATTTATTGAAATATACCAAATAAAAAATCTAAAAATTTATTATTATGTTAAAAAACATTCAAAATTTAGGAAAGTCCCTTAGTAAAAAAGAGCAAAAACAAGTTAGCGGTGGCTGGGGAACAGTTTACTGTAATACAAACAGAGATTGCTGGGATGCATATCCTTTTTTAGGTCCTGGAGACGTTTCTTGTAGAGATAGCGTTTATGGCTGGGGCCAAAGAGTTTGCATCTTCAATTAATGGATAGTCCTCAAAAATAAAAACCTCGCAAATTGCGAGGTTTTTTTATATAGTAGTAGTTTTAAACTTTATGTTATAAATTTGGAATTACCAATTCTTGTCCTGGGTGAATTAAATCTGCAGATTTTAAAATATTTGTATTTGCTTCAAAAATCTGTTTGTACTTCATGGCATCGCCATAATAATGTTTGGCAATTTTACCTAGAGTTTCACCACTTTTTACCGTATGATTCGCATATACTGAAGTATCTGCAACTTTAATATCAGCCACGATATCACTCGGGTTTTCTCCACCAACCTTTTTAATTTCATCCCATAAAAGGTTTTTCTCATACTGATTTTTTGCAGTTCCGGAAACATGTAAAACGCCGTTTTCTTCTTTTACATCCCCATTTTGGATTTCTAATTGTTCACCTAGATTTAAAACACTTTGATATTTTGCTTTCATTGTTTTTAAGATTTAAATTCTTTTAAATATATTAAAAAAACCTCGCAATTTGCGAGGTTTTTCATTTCTTATTAATTATAGTTTTTAAAATCTATACGATAAAGAAAGTTGGGCTGGACTGTTTCCGAAACCAAAACTATAACCAGAGAGATCTCCATTTGTCACAACTGTATTATTGGTTTCCGTAAAGTCTCCAGTACGATAACTGAATCTTGGTAATAACTCTACACCAAAAGCCAAATTATCGTTAAATACGTAATTAACGCCAATTACGCCTGCTACAGAAGGTGTATATACAGTGCTTTCTCGTTCAAAAGAATCAGTAGCTGTAGTATTAGAATTTTTTAAATGCGTGTAGCCAAATGCTACATCAAAACCATATCTGAATTCAAGATTTTTGGTAATGTCTTTTCGAAATTCCTTACCAATACTAATCTGAGCACCAATATTACTTTGATCATTTCCAGTTGCGTTATCGTCATTTTCTGTTTCAAAACTATTAATGTTTAATGCTAACACATTAAAACGCCATAAATTTTTGGATGTACCAGTCTTGTAAGTGAACCCAAAGGAGTTTAATGAAGAAAAGTTAATTCCAACTTCTTGTCTTTTTTCTTCTTCTTGAGCAAATGTTGTGCTAATTGTAGCACATAATAGCAATAGACTTAATAAAGTTTTTTTCATAATTTTTGGTTTTAAATTTATTTTATGATTAAGTCTAAAATGAAGCAAGAATAGTACCAAAGAACTCTTAATTCGTAATTGTGTTTAAGTTTAACAAATGATTATAGAGGAAGCTTCTTATGTCGTTAAAACCTAGTTAATTTTCAAAAAAAAGTCATCAAAATTAATTGATGACTTTTAAATGTTTTACTGAAATTTATTTCTTTTATAGGTGAATTACTTCGTCATAAGCATCAGCTACAGCTTCCATTACAGCTTCACTCATTGTAGGGTGAGGATGAACAGCTTTCAATACTTCATGACCTGTAGTTTCTAATTTTCTTCCTAAAACGGCTTCAGCAATCATATCAGTAACACCAGCACCAATCATGTGGCAACCTAACCATTCACCGTATTTAGCATCAAAAATTACTTTTACAAATCCTTCAGGAGTTCCGGCAGCTTTTGCTTTACCTGATGCAGAGAATGGGAATTTTCCAACTTTGATATCGTAACCCGCTTCTTTTGCTTTTTCCTCAGTTAATCCTACAGAAGCAATTTCTGGAGTTGCGTAGGTACAACCAGGAATATTTCCATAATCAATAGCTTCTGTGTGTAATCCAGCAATCTTTTCAACACAAGTAATTCCTTCTGCTGAAGCAACGTGTGCTAAAGCTGGACCAGGAGTTACATCTCCAATGGCATAATATCCTGGAATATTAGTTTGATACCAATCGTTTACTAAAATCTTATCTCTATCAGTTACAATTCCAACATCTTCTAATCCGATGTTTTCAATGTTAGTTTTAATTCCAACAGCCGATAAAACGATGTCTGCCTCTAAAACTTCTTCACCTTTTTTAGTTTTTACGGTAGCTTTAACTCCATCTCCAGAAGTATCAACAGATTCTACAGAAGAATTCGTCATAACTTTTATTCCAGCTTTTTTGAAAGAACGCTCCATTTGCTTAGAAACATCTTTATCCTCAACTGGAACAATATTTGGCATGTATTCTACAATAGTAACTTCAGTTCCCATTGAATTGTAGAAGTGAGCAAACTCAACCCCAATAGCACCAGAACCTACAACAATCATAGATTTAGGCTGAGTCGGCAACGTCATTGCTTCACGATATCCAATAACTTTTTTACCATCTTGTGGTAAGCTTGGTAATTGACGAGATCTAGCTCCCGTTGCAATAATAATATGATCAGCAGAATATTCAGTTACAGTTCCGTCTTCGGCAGTAACATCAACTTTCTTTCCAGTTTTTATTTTACCAAAACCGTTAATAACATCAATCTTGTTTTTCTTCATTAAGAATTGAACACCCTTGCTCATTCCTTCTGCAACACCACGACTTCTTTTAATTACAGCATCAAAGTCTTTATCAATAGCTTCTGCTTTTAAACCGTATTCATCAACATGCTTTAAATAGTCGTATACCTGAGCCGATTTTAATAATGCTTTCGTTGGAATACATCCCCAGTTTAAGCAAATACCACCTAAACTTTCTTTCTCAATTACAGCTGTTTTAAAACCTAATTGAGAAGCTCTAATAGCCGTAACATATCCTCCAGGTCCTGAACCGATCACTATGATGTCGTATTTCATAATTTGTATTTTATCTATTAGTTGTTTATTTACATTTTTATGGATTAAAAACTACGTCTTTAATTCCCAATTTTTTACTGGTTATACCAACAATGGCATTAACCGATGAGTGAATTATAATTAAAGCCGCAACTGCAGCCAAAGGTACTCCTAAAATTTGATAAGGCACATAGTATGTCCAGGTGCCTAAGTTAATCGCAATTATTTCTCCTAAAGTAGGGAAGAAGGCGACCATAAACAGTATCAAGTATTTTTTTGAAGTTTCTGATAAATTAGGGACTTCTTGCAAAACTTGATTTTCTATTTGATACATTAAGATAAATGCTGCTCCCCAGGCAAAAAATATCCAAGCTGGAACTTGTCTTGAAATATTGTGATATTCCCAATAGCCATAAGAGGTTCCCGCATGTTCAACAGCAATACCGATAATTCCAGTTAAAACAAATCCAATTATTAATGATAAGCTAAAGGTTTGTTTTTTTATGTTTTTATAAATACTGTGCGCGATTTTTAGTGCTAATAAACCAGCTAAAATAAGGTCGTAAGGATGTAATAGTCCAATTGCTATTCCTCCGACAGTTAATTTGATAGTATTTATTAGTAATATTTTTTGCACTATTTACAGTTTTCGTTATAAAACTTAACGGCATTTACCATACCTCCTAAAGCAGCTCTTTCTTCTAGGCTTAAATCAGTATATTTTTTACAGTCAGAGAAGAATTCTTTATAAATCTTTTTATCATCTTTTTCAGAAAGAAGCCCGATAATTTGATCTTCATCATTTTTTCCAAAATAATGAATAGTGTAGTTGTTACTCCCAGCAGGTCTTGGAGCTCCATTACTTGTATAATCAAAAAAGTGTTGTGTTTTTTCTAAACTATATAAGCTTATTTTACCATGAACTAATTTCTGAACAAGTATAATTTTCCTCTTCATGATTTTGAAAACGTAAGTCTTACCATTATCAAAAACTACTTTTTTTACTTTCTTATAGTTTAAAGTTTCTTTCTTAGAATTCTCTAACTTTTTAAATCGAATTTTATTCCCTGATATTTTAGCCAACCCTTTAACTTCCTCATTATTTCGAAGTAAGATGTTGGCTTTGTTAAAATCGTCTTGGGCAAAAACAGATAGCTGAATGAAAAATAACAGTAAAATGAGCTTCTTTAAAGTAATCATAATTTCAGATTTAATTTTACATTCTCTCAGGAACATTAATTCCTAACAAACTAAATGCTGATTTAATAGTATCTGCCACTTTTTTAGATAATTGAACTCTAAATATCTTTTTATCTTCATTCTCTTCACCTAAAATTGAAACATTCTGGTAAAAAGAGTTGAATTCTTTTACTAAATCATAAGTGTAATTTGCAACCACAGCAGGAGAATAGTTCTTAGCTGCTTGTTGAATTACTTCTGGATACAATTCTAATTGCTTGATTAATTCTTTCTCTTTTTCATGTAAATCAATACCTGAAACAGTAGAGTTATAATCAAAATCAGCTTTTCTTAAAATTGACTGGATTCTTGCATACGTATATTGTACAAAAGGTCCAGTGTTTCCTTGGAAATCTACAGAAGCTTGAGGATCGAATAAAATTCTCTTCTTAGGATCTACTTTTAAAATGAAATATTTTAAAGCTCCTAATCCAATAATTTTATATAGCGACTCCTTTTCTTCATCAGAGTATCCTTCTAATTTCCCTAATTCTTGAGAAATCTCACGAGCAGTATTTGTCATTTCATCCATTAAGTCATCAGCATCTACTACTGTTCCTTCACGAGACTTCATTTTTCCAGAAGGTAAATCTACCATTCCGTAACTTAAGTGATACAATTGATCAGCCCAGTTATAGCCTAACTTTTTTAAGATTAAGAATAATACTTTAAAGTGATAATCTTGTTCATTACCCACAGTATAAACCATTCCGTTTAAATCTGTAAAGTCTTTAGCACGTTGAATAGCCGTACCAATATCTTGAGTCATATATACTGCAGTTCCATCATAACGTAACACTAGCTTTTCATCTAAACCATCCTCAGTTAAATCACACCAAACAGATCCATCTTCTTTTTTAAAGAAAACACCGTCTTTTAGTCCTTGTTCAATAAGGTCCTTACCTAATAAATAGGTATCACTTTCATAGTATAACTTATCGAAGTCTACACCAATATTCTTGTATGTTACATCAAAACCTTCATAAACCCAACCGTTCATTGTTTTCCAAAGATCAACAGTCTCTGAATCTCCAGATTCCCATTTACGTAACATTTCTTGAGCTTCTACAAAAATTGGAGCTTGCTTCTTAGCATCATCTTCAGAAATTCCTTGTTCAACTAATTCTGAAATTTCTTTCTTGTATTCTTGATCGAATTTTACGTAGTAATTACCAACTAATTTATCTCCTTTTAATCCTGTAGATTCTGGAGTTTCGCCGTTTCCAAAACGTTTCCAAGCCAACATTGACTTACAAATATGAATTCCACGGTCGTTAATAATTTGTGTTTTATATACTTTGTGACCCGCTGCTTTTAAAATTTCAGAAACTGAATATCCTAATAAAACATTTCTTACGTGTCCAAGGTGTAAAGGCTTATTTGTATTCGGAGAAGAATACTCAACCATTCGCGCGTCTGAGTCTGAGCTTACAAATCCGTATGATTCGTTTGATGAAATTTCATTGAAGAAGTTGATGTAAAAACTATCATCAATAACTAAGTTTAAAAATCCTTTTACCACATTAAATTTAGATACTTCTTGAATGTTTTCTACCAAGTAGTTTCCTAAATCTTCACCAATTTGTACCGGATTTCCTTTTTTGTATCGAAGTAGTGGAAAAATTACCACGGTAATATCTCCTTCGAAATCTTTTCTTGTTGCTTGAAATTCTACAGATGGGATTTCTGTATCGTATAATTTTTTAAACCCTTCTTTAACGTTCGCTTCTAATAACGATTGTATGCTCATCAGTTGACTTATTTCATTTAAATCGAGTAGCAAAATTACATAATTTTATTGGTTTATGTAGCCGAATTCTATTCATATTCCCGTAGCTTTGCAATATGGATAAAGACCTTGAAAATCTTAAAGAATTATCACAAGAGAAACTAGCTGAAAACAAGAAATATTTTCAAAAACTGAAAAAGCGCACACCAAAGCGTCTTGATTTAGTTGTGCAGGAAATTCATGAAGAGGAATTTGAACGAACAGATTGCTTGAATTGTGGGAATTGTTGTAAAACTACAAGTCCAATGTTTACCTATAAAGATATTGAGCGTATTTCTAAGCATTTAAAAATGAAGGTTGCAGATTTTGTTTCTCAATATTTACGTATTGACGAAGATGATTTTCATGTTTTACAAACTTCTCCTTGTCCGTTTTTAGATTTAAACGATAATTCTTGTTTCATTTATGATGTTCGTCCTAAGGCCTGTGCTGAATATCCACATACTAATCGTAAGAAATTTATTCAGTTAGCTAACTTAACTATTAAAAACACAGAAATTTGCCCTGCCACTTATAGAATTCTTGAAGAATTGAAGAAAAGATTACCAGTTTCATAACTTTATTAACGTAGTTATAGTAAAAAAATGATGGTTTTTTACTAAACTTGTTATGTAAACAAACATGACATGGAAGTAATAAAATCGTATTTTGAAAACATGCCAACCGAGCATAGAAGCTTACTTTTAGTTGGTGGAATCACATTTTTTTGGTTGTTAGAGAGCGGAATACCATTATTTAAATTTGGTTACAATAAATGGAAACATGCTTGGCCAAATTTATTTTTTACAGGAACCACCGTAATCATCAATTTTGCACTAGCTTTTCTTTTATTACAAACTTCTTTTTGGGTAGACGAAAATCAATTTGGACTAATCAATTGGCTACCAGAAATGCCATTATGGGCTTACATAACATTAGGTATTTTGTTTCTAGATTTTTTTGGAGCGTATTTAGCTCATTTAGTGGAGCACAAGTTCATTCCGCTGTGGATGGTTCATTTAGTACATCATACGGATCATAAAGTTGATACAACAACAGCAAATAGACATCATCCGATAGAAAGTGTAATTCGGTTTGCGTTTACGTTATTAGGTGTGTTTTTAGTAGGAACACCGTTTTATATCATCATGTTATACCAATCATTATCACTGGTGTTTACACAATTCAATCATGCAAATTTGAAAATGCCTCGAAAGTTAGATAAGATTTTGAGTTATGTAATTGTTTCTCCAGATATGCACAAGGTTCATCACCATAATTTATTACCTTATACAGATTCAAACTTTGGTAATATTTTTTCTATTTGGGACCGATTATTAGGAACGTATATGGAGTTAGATCGAGATAAAATTGTTTATGGCGTTGATACATTTCCTGATGAAGTGAAAAATTCAAGTTTAACTGAATTGTTAAAACAACCGTTTCAAGGATATCGAAAACCTACGAATTTGGAAGAGTTGAAATAATTAAAAAGCCTTTAATTTTAATTGGTTTCGTCAAACTGAACTTGTTTCAGTTTCTCATCAAGTTTTTCAACTACTATACTTGAGGTTCTGAAATGAATTCAGAATGACTTTTGTAAAAAAAATCAAAGGCTTTTCTATTTTTTGGATTTATTTACGTAATCCGTCTAAAGGAAAAAGTTCTTGTGGTTCTTCATCTGGTTCAACAGTTGCAACAGGAACACAATGAACTCCATTTCCAGAAACATCAATACTAGAACTGAATTCTCCGCTACTATCCCAGCAAAAATATTCATTCGCTCCACCATTAATTTTAATTAGTTTACTCTTTTCTAATTTTTCCACTCCCTTTAAGTTTAAAATACTTTTTTTCATTATTTGATTTTTTAATTAATTATTGGCTGCAAATTACAATGACGAAAAAGAGTAGAAGTAGGGAGTTTTCCTATTTTAATACTGGGAGAAAACTCTAAGTTTTTAGGAGTTAAATAATTGAATTAAAAGTTGATTAACTCTGTTCTAATTCTTGTTTTTTTATTTTTTCGGATTGAATTTAACTTCTGAGTTAAATGTAAATAATTCTCAATAGGCAAATCTAAATCAATGCTTACTAAGTAATGAGAATTTGGCTTTACAGCGTTTAATTTTTTGAAATCTTGCTTTGATTTAATAGTTATAATTTCTGGATTATACTTTGCTAAATAGTCCTTTCTAGAGATATCAGATTCTCTCGGAGGTGGTCCATTTTTTACTAGCTGCTCTTTAAATAACTCAATTCTTATATCGTAAAAATGGAATAGTCTATTTGGAAAATCATATTGTGTAACAAGTGTTATGACATAATGATTCATAGCATCTAAATAAGGGAAGATTTTTGATAAATCTTTGGTCGTTAAATTTTGTCCTAAAATTAAATATGGTCTATAGTGTACTGGTTTTCCTCCACTGCACGTTGTAGAGTTTAAAAAAAGAGGAATATCTTCAATGGTTGCAGTTTTACCATTAAGGACAACTTGGAGCTCATTTTTTTCATTTCTGATAGCTTTAAAAATACTTGAATTAATATTTAAACTATCTGAATGAATAGTACTTCTTGATTGAATATTAATAAAATTAAAGTTTTTATCAATTCCTACGACTGATAATGGTGATTTAAAATATTTACTTTTATTAAAAGTTAAGGTAGAATCCTTGGGTTCATATTTGAAGTATTCTTTATGACTTTTATTATTTATACTTAACAAAATAGAATCTTTTTCTAATTTAAAAGTTCCGTTAAGCGTAATACCAATACCGTTATTAATTGAAATGGAGTCTCGCTTAAGGATAATTTCAAAATCACCTGTTTTTTCCAAATTCCACCAAACTCCCTCCAAATCTTCTTTAGAAACTTTCTGAGAGCATGAAAGTAAGATGATAGTAGATAATAGAAAGAGCAATTTTTTCATTTCCTAATTTTATTGAAATATACAAAAACAGCATAAAAAAAGCGAACCAAGTGGTTCGCTCTTAAAAAACTTTTAAGCATTAAAATTAAAATTCAGCATAATAGCTAGAACGATAACATTTTATATTATCCCCGTTTGACTCGTCGATACTTGAGTAATGAGAAAAGTATAATGTTGGACCAATATGGGTAAAGTAACATTCGTATTTTTTACTTGGATCTCCAACTTCTGTTTTACCAGGTGTGGCACTAGTAGCCGAAGTAGCTAAATTACGACCTCCTTCAATTTCGATTTGCTCACACTTTGTTAATTGCTTAACTCCTTTTAAGTTTAAAATGGTTTTTTTCATAATTGATATTATTTTCGGTTAACACATTAAAAGTAAATTAACAACAGATAAGAATTAATTATCAACTTCTGAAATACCTATTAAAGTTTCCGAATATCAAAAATGCTCTGATTTTTTATGAATCAGTTCAATTATTTTTCTTCCTCTCGCTTTACAAGCTTTGTTTTCATGAATTACTTTAGTACGTAATAAATGCTCTAATTCTTCGTTTATCCAATTTCTTTTTGAAGCGAACAAATAAAGCGTTTGCATGCTGTAAGCTTTAACCGAGGCTTTTTGTTGACCAAGTAACCAATCAAAACAGTTTTCTATTATTTTATCTATCTCACTTTCTTTTAAAGCAATTTTCACAGCGTTTTCTCTATTATTGGTATATGCCGTGGCTAAATGTTCGCATATTTTGGCACAGGTTCTAACAGCTGCATCTAAATGTAGGTGTTGTAAGCCTTTTGTAAAAGTTGATAAATATGGTAAGATATAATCAAGACTATAATGAGTACAAATCCATTCTAAAATCCATGCTGCCTTAATTGAAAGCTTATCATTCACCGAAAATGTTAAATCTATTAGGTGTCGAATCAATTCTGGCTGTTCCAATACAATAATTGCAGCTTTATTTCGATTTACTTTTTTAGGATTTTCTATACTGTTCAATACAGAAATCAAAAAATCAATACTCATATTGGTATGGTTTGTGTACTTTTACATTATAATTACTAAATATAAGGACAAAAGAAAGAAAGAATGATAAAAGTTAACTTGTTAATTGTCTTAAGTTTTGTAGTATGTTCATTCACTGCATTTAGTCAAAAAACGAACCAGTTTGATGCAAATGGTAAACGTGATGGTATTTGGAAAAAATACTATGATAATGGTGATGTAAGATATGAAGGAGAGTTCAAAAATGGAAAAGAAATAGGAACATTCACTTTTTATAATCGAGGTTCTTCTTATCCAGCGATTGTTAAAATTTTTTCGAATACTTCAGATACAGCTTCGGTTAAATTCTATGATAAAACTAGAATAAAAACCAAAGGTAAAATGGTTGGAAAGAAAAGAGTTGGGAAATGGATTTATTATTTTGCCGATGGTAAACGTGTTTTTTCTGAAGAGAATTATGTTGATGGTGTTTTACATGGAGTTGTAAAAAACTACTACGATAATGGAAATCTTACGGAAGAAACTTATTATAAAGACGGAAAAAAGCACGGCACTTCAAAAATTTATACGGAAAGCGGAATTCTCATTGAGGATGTAAATTACGAGAATGGTAAACTTAACGGTTTAGCAAAATACTTTGATATCAAAGGTATAATTAAAGAAAAAGGGATGTATGCAGATGGAGAAAGAAAGGGAAAATGGGAGTTTTATATCGACGGTGAAATATCAAAAAAGGGGAGACCTAGAAAGAATTTACTGAAGAATGATAATGAACCCGAAGAAGAGGAAGAATAATAAAGGAACTTCTTATAATTTTCTTCTATAAGCTTATCAGTTTTACGCATACGAAAAACAGATTCTTATTCGTAAATTTGCACCCTAAATTCAACAAAATATGAAACGAGTTGTAGTTGGACTTTCAGGTGGTGTAGATAGTAGTGTTACAGCATATTTATTAAAAGAGCAAGGATACGATGTAATCGGATTATTCATGAAGAATTGGCATGATGATTCTGTTACTATTTCTGATGAATGTCCTTGGTTGGAAGATAGCAATGATGCTATGATTGTTGCTGAAAAATTGGGAATTCCTTTTCAAACTGTTGATTTAAGCGAACAATACAAAGAGCGTATTGTGGATTATATGTTTGATGAATACGAAAAAGGAAGAACTCCTAATCCAGATGTTTTATGTAATAGAGAGATTAAGTTTGATGTATTTATGGATATTGCATTAAGCTTGGGAGCAGATTATGTTGCTACTGGTCACTACTGTAGAAAAGAAGAAGAAATTATTGACGGAAAGCCAGTTTATAAGTTATTAGCTGGAAAAGACGGAAACAAAGATCAATCTTATTTTCTTTGTCAGTTGTCGCAAGAACAATTGTCAAAAGCATTATTTCCCGTTGGTGAATTAACAAAACCTGAAGTAAGAGAAATAGCTAAAGAAGCTGATTTGATTACGGCAGAAAAGAAAGATTCACAAGGATTGTGTTTTATAGGAAAAGTTCGTTTACCTGATTTTCTTCAACAAAAATTACAACTAAAAGAAGGAGTTATCGTACAAGTTCCAGATTCTTTTGATGCTTACCATAAACCACTACCTAGATTTGAAAATAAGCAAGCAGAGTTAGCTTACAAATCAAAGAAGTTTGAGTATGCAGTTACTGATGGAAAAGTAGTAGGAAAACATCAGGGAGCACATTATTTTACAAAGGGACAACGTAAAGGTTTAGCTGTTGGAGGAACGAAAGAACCATTGTTTGTAATTGAAACAGACGTTGATGAAAATATAATCTTTACGGGTGAAGGAAAAAATCACAAAGGATTGTATAGAAATGTGTTGTTTGTTTCAAATGAAGAATTGCATTGGGTTCGTGAAGATTTAGCTTTGAAAACGGATGAAACTATGGAAGTTGAAGCAAGAATTCGTTATCGTCAACCTTTAGAAAAAGCGACGTTGCACAAAGTTGAGAGTGGTTTATTTGTTGAATTTGAAAATCCACAATCGGCAATTCAAGAAGGACAATTTGTGGCTTGGTATGGTAGCGAAGAGCTTTTAGGTTCGGGTGTTATTTCGTAGTTTCGCTACATGCAAAACAAAATCACACAACTTTTTAATATACAATATCCAGTTATCCAAGGTGGAATGATTTGGGTATCAGGATGGAAATTAGCTTCGGCGGTCTCAAACGCTGGAGGATTAGGTTTAATTGGTGCGGGATCGATGTATCCTGACGTGTTAAGAGAACACATTCAAAAATGTAAAAAAGCAACTGATAAACCTTTTGGTGTAAATGTACCAATGTTGTATCCTGATATCGAACAAATTATGGATATAATTGTTGAAGAAGGAGTGAAAATTGTCTTCACGTCAGCAGGTAATCCAAAAACATGGACATCTTTTTTAAAGGAAAAAGGAATAACAGTAGTTCATGTAGTAAGTTCAGTAAAATTTGCTTTAAAGGCTGAAGCAGCCGGAGTTGATGCTGTAGTTTGTGAAGGTTTCGAAGCAGGCGGACATAATGGTAGAGAAGAAACTACTACGTTCACGTTAATTCCTATGGTAAAAGAACAGATTAAAATTCCTGTAATTGCTGCTGGAGGAATTGGATCGGGTAGGGGAATGTTAGCTGCAATGGTTTTAGGAGCTGACGGAGTTCAAATAGGAAGTCGATTTGCGGCTACTCTAGAATCCTCTGCGCATGACCGTTTTAAAGATACCATTGTCAAAGTAAAAGATGGAGATACTTATGTAACATTAAAAGAATTAGCTCCAGTTCGATTAGTGAGAAATAAGTTTTTTAATGATGTTCAAGAGTTGTATCAAAAAGGACCATCTGTTGAAGAATTAAAATCTTTATTAGGAAGAGCAAGAGCGAAACGCGGAATGTTTGAGGGTGATTTAGAAGAAGGCGAATTAGAAATAGGTCAAATTGCTGGATTGATTCATGAAATAAAACCTGCAAAACAAGTCTTAGAGGAAATTATATCAGAATATACCGAAGTGAAAAATGGTTTATAAAAAAAAGAGCTTCAAAATGAAGCTCTTTTTTTTATTATTAAAAGTTCACATAGTCAACTATCTCCAATCCGTAACCAATCATTCCAACACGTTTTTCTTGTTTGGTGTTCGATACTAAACGAAGTTTATGGATGTTTAAATCATGTAATATTTGCGCTCCAATTCCGAAATCTTTATTGTCAAAAGCAATTGCTGGAGCTTTCATTTCTCCTTTTTCTTGGTTTTCTTTTAAACCTTTTAATCTATTTAATAAGTTCAAAGATTGATTTTGCTGATTAATAAATAAAATAGCTCCTCGTCCTTCTTCATTTATCACATTAAACATTCTATCTAACTTTTTATCTGCATCATTAGTTAAGGTTCCAAGAATGTCATTATTAACCAAGTTTGAGTTTACACGAGTTATAATAGGTTCGTTTTTGCTCCAAGTACCTCTTGTTAAAGCTATATGAATTTGATTGTTCGTTGTTTGTTCATAGGCTCTTAGTCTGAACTCTCCAAAACGCGTTTGAACTGTGAAATCTTCTTTCTTCTCGATTAAAGAATCGTGCTCCATTCTATAAGCAACTAAATCTTCAATTGAAACAATTTTTAAATCAAACTTTTGGGCAACTTTAATTAGTTGAGGTAAACGAGCCATTGTACCATCTTCATTCATGATTTCCACAATAACTCCTGCTGGTTGTAAACCTGCCAAACGAGCGAAATCAATGGCAGCTTCAGTATGTCCTGTTCTTCTTAAAACACCGCCTTCTTTTGCTTTTAAAGGAAAAATATGTCCTGGTCTAGCTAAATCAAAAGGTTTTGTATTCTTGTCAATCAAAGCCTCAATAGTTTTAGATCTATCAGAAGCAGATATTCCGGTAGTAACACCTTTACCTCTTAAATCAACAGAAACAGTAAAAGCAGTTTCCATAGGATCGGTATTGTTGTTTACCATCATCCCTAACTCTAATTCTTTACATCTATTTTCAGTTAGAGGAGTACAAATTAATCCTCTACCATGAGTTGCCATAAAATTGATCATTTCTGGTGTTACCTTCTCAGCTGCTGCTAAAAAATCACCTTCATTTTCTCTATCCTCATCATCAACAACAATAATCACCTTACCAGCTCTTATGTCATTAATTGCTTCTTCAATAGTGTTTAATTGAATTTTTTGAGTAGTTTGTGTTGCCATGAGTTTTATGATGTTTCCCTTTTTTTAAATGGGAATATTTTAATGAAAAAGTTTTTAATTCTGACAAAAAAACTGTTGATGTCAAACAGACCTTTGTCTTGTGTTGCTCTAATAGTTAAAATAAGTGCCAAAGGTAACATAATACAGACAGCTAACCAAGAGCCAGCAATAGCAGATAAAGTACTTTCTTCTGCCATATTTCGTCCAAATGTATTTGTAAAAAAGTATAAAACATAAATACCTATAGCCAAAATCATAGGCAATCCCATTCCTCCTTTACGAATAATAGAACCTAAAGGTGCACCTATAAAAAATAGAATTAAGCAGGATAAAGAAAAAGCTACTCTGTTGTAGAATTCTATATCATATAAGTTCAAAACTTTTCTTCTGTATTTAAATGAATTTTTATTAGCGCTGAAGTTATTAATCGTTCGATCAATTTTTGATATTGCCGAATTAACAACGTCACGTTGCTTCAATAATTCAAAGTTGTCTAATATGTTGCTGGAAAGTTTTTCATTCACTAAAGAATCTGGAAGTTTGTATAGGTCTTCAGCTTCGCTATTTCGATACAAGCTTTTTGCTCTTGAGGTAACATACTCGTCATATCCTACCTTTAAATTAGGCAGTGTATCTTTGAGCTGTTTCAAGCTAAGCATGTTAAAGTTTTTGGTATGCTTAATTTGATCTAAATCATCATCTGTAAAAGAGGAGATATCAATATTCAGAATATATTCATCAAAATCGGCATATGATGCTTTCATTCTAAATCGCTCTTTATAGGCTGATTTATCATTGACATGGTGTTCATAAAAATGACCATCATTTAATTTTAAAGTCATGTAGCGACTTCCTTCCTCAGAAATTAACTCACCGTGTTTTGCAGAGATAATTTTATTGTTTCCTTTTTTTGCTGATAAATCATAGATTAAAACATTTTTAAGAAGATTATCTTCTTTTCCATACTTTTCATCAAACTTTATTTGATAATTGGGAATATCAGCATTAAAACTCCCAGGAACTAAAGCTAGGGCTGGTTGTTTCTTTCGGATGTTAATTTTTAAATTGATTTGTTTTAAAATTGCATAAGGATATACATAGTTCAGAAAAACAAAGTTTAATCCACTCATAATAAAAGCAAAGAAGACAAGTGGTCGCACCATGCGTTGTAAAGAAACTCCAGCAGACTTAGCAGCAGCAAATTCATAATTTTCTGATAAACTACCCAAAGTCATAATTGAGGACAGCAACACTCCAATCGGTAGTGCTTGCGGAGCCACAATAAGTGTGGTATACCATAAAAATTTTAAAATAATTCCAATACTAATTCCCTTACCTGCTAAATCGTCAAAAGCTAGCCATAAAGCTTGCATTACCAAAACAAATAGAATGATAAAGAAGGTAGCTAAAAAAGGAATTAAAAAACTTTTTAATATATACTTATCTAGTCTTTTCACGAATACAAATGTAGTGAGCTTAGCTGTAATAAACACAAAAGTTTTGTTAATTGCCAAAAAAGCTATTAACAAAACTTTGTTAATGTATTTTAAATATTCTTAATCTACTAAATACCCCATCTTTTCATATTTAGACTTATCAAAAGAGAATAAGTTTTCTGAGATAGGTTGGTCACTTTTAAACTTATTGATTGTGAATGTGGTAACTGCACCGTTCGATCCAATTTGAATAAGTTTATAGATATGTTTGGTTTTAGCATCTATTCCTAATTGTACTTTTACAATATCCGAATTGCTATCAATAGGAGTCAAATCAACATACTGAACTTTACGTCCTTTATTGTTTTTTATTGACCCCATAGAGTAATTATATCCTTCTTTGTAGAAAGTTAATAATTTTGAAGGGTAAATAAATCCATCTTCTTCCTCCAAATCACCATCTGTTATCGTCACTTCCTTTTCTTCCTTGTTAATAACCACAAGTTTTTTTCCGTTAAAGACAAACTTATTTCCTAAATAATCTAAGTTGTATTTTTCTCCTGCGATAGTAATGTTTCCACGAATTGGTGGATCGTTTGTTATGCCAGCTTCTTCATTCACTAGAGTAGAGGTAAAGCCAATAGTCATATTTTTATAGGCACCCATTTTAGAAGATACTTCATCTAATAACGCTTTAGCTTGTCCAGAGGTATCTTGAGCTGTTACATTTATTCCTACTATCAATGCGATTAATAATAATCCTACTTTTCTCATATATATTTACGTTTCGTTAAAATGGTCTATTTAGTTTTTTCGTTTTCTAATAATTGTTCTAAAGCAATTAAATCAGGAACTAAAACCTGTCTAGCTTTACTACCTTCAAAAGGTCCCACAATTCCTGCTGCCTCTAATTGGTCGATAAGCCTACCAGCTCTGTTATATCCTAATTTTAATTTTCTTTGTAATAATGATGCTGAACCTTGCTGTGCTGTAACAATAACTTGGGCAGCTTCATTAAACAATTTATCTCGATCTGAAATGTCTATATCAAGATTTGTGCCACCTTCTTCACCAACATATTCTGGTAATAAATAAGCCTCAGGATAAGCACGTTGCGAACCAATAAAATCTGTGATTTTTTCAACTTCTGGAGTGTCAACAAAAGCACACTGAATACGTGTAATATCATTTCCTCCAGAATAAAGCATATCACCACGTCCAATTAACTGGTCAGCTCCAGGTGCATCTAAAATAGTTCTACTATCGATTTTAGAAGTAACTCTAAATGCAATTCGAGCAGGGAAATTTGCTTTTATAATACCTGTAATTACATTTACAGATGGACGTTGAGTTGCAACAATTAAATGAATACCAATTGCTCTGGCTAATTGAGCCAATCTGGCGATAGGTGTTTCTACTTCTTTACCTGCGGTCATAATTAAATCAGCAAATTCATCAATAACTAGTACTATATATGGTAAGAATTGATGTCCGTTTTCTGGATTTAATTTTCTTGCTTTGAATTTCGCATTATACTCTTTTATGTTTCTAACCATTGCTGATTTTAATAAATCATAACGATTATCCATTTCAATACACAAAGAGTTTAATGTATTGACAACTTTTGAGGTATCAGTTATAATAGCTTCTTCGCTATCTGGAAGTTTCGCTAAATAATGACGTTCAATTTTATTGAATAAAGTAAGTTCTACTTTTTTAGGATCAACAAGTACAAATTTTACTTCTGCTGGATGTTTTCTATATAAAAGTGATGTTAAAATAGCATTTAAACCAACCGATTTACCTTGACCAGTTGCACCGGCCATAAGTAAGTGTGGCATTTTAGCTAAATCAACAACAAAGGTTTCATTGGAGATAGTTTTTCCTAAAGCTAAAGGAAGTTGCATTTGACTTTCTTGAAATTTCTTTGAAGTAATTGCCGAATGCATTGAAACTGTCGTAGACTTTTTATTTGGTACTTCAATACCAATGGTTCCTTTTCCTGGAATTGGAGCAATGATACGAATTCCTAGAGCTGAAAGAGATAATGCAATATCGTCTTCTAGGTTTTTAATTTTTGATATTCTAATACCAGCTTCCGGAACTATTTCATATAATGTAATTGTTGGACCAACGGTAGCTTTTATCTGAGAAATTCCAATCTTATAATTCTTTAAAGTTTCAACAATTTGATTTTTGTTTACCTCTAATTCCTCAGGGTCAATTGAAATGCTTTCGTTGTATTGTTTTAATAAATTGAATGTTGGAAATCTGAATTGACCTAATTCTAAGGTAGGGTCAAATTCACCAAAATCTTTAACCAGTTTATCGGATAAGTTTTCTGTAACACTTTTTTCCTCAGCTACTTGCTCAATTGCAATTTCTACCTCATTTTCATTTGGTTTTTCGACCTTCTTAATATTAAGTAAATCTGAATCGTCCTCTTTTGGAGCTGAATCTTTTGAAATTCCGGAGTGATTATTAATTGTAGGTTGAAGGTTTTCAACAGATAATTCAAATTCGGACTTATCTTCTTTAATCGGCTCCTCAGTTACTAGATTTATCGTTTCTTCGGTTTTAATTGGATTTTCTACTTCACTAGCAATTTCTTTTTCTGGTCTTTTAAATCTTTCGCTAATTCCTTCTGGAGTTAATTTAAAGCGAACTACTAAATATGAAATTAAGAAGAAAGTTAAAACAATTGCTAAACCAGTTCTTCCAATGAAAGTTCTGATATATTCATTCAATTCAAATCCAACAACACCAGATAAGAGAGCGTATTTCTTTTCAACGAAACCAAGAGCGATTGAAACCCACAACATGTTAAATAAACCCCAGTTCCATTTAGAAACCATGCTTTTAATTCCCTTTTGCAGTAAGAAGCTAACTCCTGTTAAAAAAATCAGAAAAGGAAGAATAAAAGCAGCGAGCCCGAAACCGTTATAAATAAAAATATGACTAAGTTTTGAACCTATTTTTCCCAATAGGTTCTTTGCTTTAATCTGTTTATCGGAAAATTCAGTTAGAATACTTTGATCATCTTGCCATGAAAAGAAAAAAGAAATAAAAGCAATACACAAGAAGGCAGCGAATAGAATAAAGAATGCTCCTAAAATTGTTTGTGTTTGTCTGTTTTTAAAGAAATCTGAAACTTGCTTAAAAACAGAGGGTTTGCTTACTTTTTTTGTCTTTTTTGAAACGCTTTTTTTAACCATTTAATTGAATAAAATTAGACTGGTAAATATAGAAATATTACAAAAATAAGACGATTATTTTTGGAACGTATATTATAGAACCCACAATTAAAGAAATTATTGCAGCAAATCCAGCTGCTCCAGCTGCAACATCTTTTATAGTTCCGATTTTGTCATGGTATTCAGGATGAATAAAATCGGCAATCTTTTCAACGGCTGTATTAAGAGCTTCAGCCACTAGTACAAGTCCAGTAACAGTTAATTGAAGCATCCATTCGGTTGCTGAAATACCAAAAACAAAACCCAAGATTACGGCAAAAAGCCCAATAAAAAATTGGGCTTTGATACTATCTTCAGTGGTTGCTAGTATGAGAATTCCTTTAAGAGCATACGTAACTCCTTTAAGTCTTCTTTTTATAAAACCATCTTTATTATCTGTCATTATAAAGCTTTTAAAGCCTTTTCATAGTTTGGTTCATCTACAATTTCAGGTACTTGTTCAGTATGTGTTATTTCTCCGTTTTCATTAATTACAACGATGCAACGTGAATGTAAACCGTTTAAAGGACCATCAACAAATTCTAATCCGTAATTTTTTCCAAAATCTCCAGAAACAAAATCTGATAACATTTCAACATTTTCTATTCCTTCAGCACCACAAAAACGTCCTTGAGCAAAAGGTAAATCTCTAGAAATGCATAAAACTTTTGTGTTATCTAACTCAGCGGCTTCTTTGTTGAAATTTCGAACAGATGTAGCACATGTTCCAGTGTCAACACTTGGGAAAATATTTAAAATTAATTTTTTGCCTTTGTAATCATTTAATGATTTAACAGATAAATCAGTAGCAACTAATTTAAAATCGGGTGCTTTAGAATTTACTTGTGGTAATGTTCCGTTTGTATTTGCTTTACTTCCTTGTAGAGTTACTGTAGCCATGTTTTAGATTTTTTATTCTTATCAAAAATAATTAAAATCTACTAACTTTAAACTATCTTCGCCTACTTATTCCTTGGAAAAATAACAGTGAATTTATCAAGTTACACATCAGAGTTTACATATAACTGGAAATTAGCGGCGCCAGTAATGTTAGGTATGCTAGGGCATACTTTTGTGAGTTTTATTGATAATATTATGGTTGGTCAATTGGGAACCGCGGAGCTCGCAGCTGTTTCCTTGGGTAATAGTTTTATGTTTATCGCAATGTCTTTAGGAATTGGGTTTTCTACCGCAATAACTCCGTTAATAGCTGAAGCCGATGCGTCTGAAAATTTCAATAAGGCAAAATCAACATTTAAACACGGATTGTTTTTATGTACCACTTTAGGGATATTAATGTTTCTGATGGTTTTTTTCTCGAAACCATTGTTGTATTTCATGAAACAACCTGATGAAGTAGTTGAGTTGGCAATTCCTTATTTAGATTTAGTCGCTTTTTCGTTGATTCCGTTAATTGTATTTCAGGCTTTTAAACAATTTAGTGATGGAATGTCGATGACAAGATACCCTATGTATGCCACAATTGTTGCCAATGTAGCCAATGTAGTTTTGAACTATTTATTAATTTTTGGAAAGTTTGGATTTCCAGAATTAGGAATTGTTGGTGCGGCTTATGGAACGTTATTGTCGCGTTTTATCATGGTAATATATTTATGGTGGTTGTTGACGAAAAAAGAGAGAACTCAAAAATTAGTTACAAACATTAAAATATTTGTTTTAGAGAGTAAAATGCTCAAAAAGATTATAAATCTAGGAGCACCTAGTGCAATGCAAATGTTTTTTGAGGTAGCTATTTTTACGGCTGCCATTTGGTTAAGTGGATTATTAGGAAAAAATCCACAGGCAGCAAATCAAATAGCGTTGAATTTATCATCAATGACATTTATGGTTGCAATGGGATTAAGTGTTGCTGCAATGGTTAGAGTTGGAAATCAAAAAGGACTTCAAAATTATATTGAATTAAGAAGAATAGCATTTTCTATCTTTTTATTAGGAGTGATTTTAGCAATTGGTTTTGCTATTGTTTTCTTTCTTTTCCATGAGAGTTTACCAAAAATTTACGTGGATTTAAATGATGCAAAGAATTTTGAAGATAATATGGAAGTGATAAAAATAGCGGCTAACTTATTAATTGCTGCAGCTTTCTTTCAGATTAGTGACAGTATACAGGTTATGGTTTTAGGAGCTTTAAGAGGTTTGCAAGATGTCGCTATTCCAACAATAATTACTTTTATTTCATATTGGTTAATAGGGTTTCCAATAAGTTTTTTCTTAGGAAAAGAGCAAGCTTACGGAAGTTTTGGAATTTGGCTGGGGCTTTTAGCAGGATTAACATCTGCTTCAATATTACTATTTTTACGCTTTAATTATTTAACAAGAAAATTGATTAATACAAAACATAATGAACTTACCTAAATTTTTATTAGCTGATAATAGCAATCATCCAGAAGATATATTTGTATTACATACTGAATATCCTCGTTTTTTAATCAATTTGAAGGATGACTCTGTGGAATGGTTTGAAGACCTTGAGGGAGAAAATGAGCAGGAGTTAGCAAATGAACTAGAAAGCTTGATTGATCAAGCAGGAAAATTTTACGATTCTGAAATGGAAGAACTTGAATAGAAAATTTTTACATCTATTCAATAAAGAAAGGAATTTCCCATTCTGAGGAAGTTCCTTTGGAAATTTTTATCATGTTCTTTCCAATATTTAGATCGCTTACGTTGATATAGGTTACTAGACCAAATTGTTGAGTTCTTTCATGTAGCGTGTTTAAAAAATCTGATAAAACAGGTTTATCATTTAAAGTAATTAAAATGTACTTTTGATAGCACTCATTAATTATTTTGGGTGCCTCTTTACTGTTAAGGTTATCGAGATTGTAGCCACAGAACTTTTCTCTTTTCTTATTTTCATATGTAAATAAAGGAATAAAAACCTTCATAAGTTTCCCATCAATGACATCTGATTCTATTTCTGGGTTTAGGAGATAGGAATTATCAATATTATTTGTTTGATAGTAAGTCGGATGAATAAGGTCTTTTTGAAAGTATTTTTTTGGATTAATTAAATATAGAATGTTGGTTTTATCTAGTTGATAAAAAGAAGCAAATGCACCACTTAAAAGAAAAACAATCATTAAGAAAACGAGTCTTTTCTTCTTTTTAAAATTTGACCCGAATATCATATTAACTTGAAGAATTGATTTGTACAATGGCCCAAACATTATCGCCGAAACTAGATTGTTAACCTTAAATGAAAAGATTTGTACATGATGTTTTTCGTGATTGACTTTGAGGTTTGCATATATTGAAACAATCATTTGAAGTATGATTAAGAAACAAAGTATATAAAGTGGTATTAATAAAAATATCGTTGGGATACTCTCAAAAAATGTATTATATATCAATAAGTATAGGCTAGATATGATTGCAGCATTTGCATAAATCAACAAAAATGTAAAAGCTGCCGAAAAAATAACACTGCATAATTCATCTACCTTTTCTATAGAGTCTTTTACTTTGGGTAAAATTGAAATAATTTTTTCAGTATAAATTTTTGAATAGGCACTATCTTCAATACTATAATCGGGAAAAACGGAATTTAAACCAACCAATCCAATCCAGTAAGCTCTTAAACAAAAATGAATTATAAACATGGACGCCAAAATGCTGATGGCAAATAAACCAAAGAAAACGACCATATATGCGGCTAAATGTAGACTAGGATCAACAATATCTATAAACTTATTTGTTATCCAAGTTATGATACTAAATAATTTAAAAGTACCAAATATTGCCACAGCCGATACTAAAAGCTCTGCTTCCCAGCTTTCATCTTTTAATTTTTGAAGCCACTGTTTTGAGTTTGAGGTTGAGGTTTTTTCCATTATAGGTTACTTTTTTACGAATATATACTATTTTGGTAAACAGCTCAATTTATTAATGGTAATTGTAAGACTGTTAAAACTTTAATAAATAAAATTATTTTTGTTTACTAATTAATTATATTTGTTAAACAAAAATCAATTAACATGAAATCATTACTATTAAAATGTCTCGCCATTACGCTTATTCTTGGGTTTACCAAACCAGAAGAAGTTCAAGATTTTCAGGGTAAAGCTATTTATTTTTCCAAGGCTAAGTTAGAGTTAGGTAGGTTCGGAGCAAGAATGAGTGAAGCACAAAAAAAGCAGATAAAAGCTCGTTTAAAAAATAGATTAGAGAAAGAATATGTATTAAACTTCAACAAAAAAGAATCATTTTTCAAAGAAGAAGAGAAAATTGATGCGATTTCAGGAGCAACGGATTCTTGGGGAAAGAACTTTTCTCAGGGAGATCAGTATAAAAATGTGCAAGATAATGAGTTGATTCAAAGCCAAGAGTTCTATGGTAAACGCTTTTTAGTAAAAGATAAGCTTCAGAAGATTGATTGGAAAATAGAGAAAGAATCAAAAAAAATAGGTAATTATTTATGTTTTAAAGCAACAGCCGTTGTTCCTACGAAAGAATTAACTTGGTATGATTTTTCTTGGAGCGATTTAAGAAAAGCTGAAGTGAAAAAAGATTCTTTAGGGAATGATATTCAACCACAAATAGAAATGACCACAGTAGAGGCTTGGTATACTCCGCAAATTCCAGTAAGCCATGGACCGGGAGAATATTGGGGATTACCAGGGTTAATCTTAGAAGTCACTGCAGGAAGTAGAGTAATGCTATGTTCTAAAGTAGTTATTAATCCAAAAGATAAAATAGAAATTATTGCACCTGAAAAAGGTAAAGAAATTACAAAAGTAGCATACCAAGAAGTTATCAAAGGAAAGATGATCGAAATGAGAAATAACCGAGGTAGAAGAAGAAGGTAACTTGATATTAATACTCGGAATCATCAAACTAAACAACATGAAAAAAATTACATTGCTATTTTGCTTACTTGCAGTAAATAGCATATTTGGTCAAATAACAATGAAAGGAGTTGTTAGAGACACACTTAAAAAACCTTTAGATTTAGCGAATATTATAGCGATTAATCAAGAAACAAGTGTTTTAGAATCGTACGGAATTACTGATGTAAATGGTAATTATTCGTTAAAGCTAAAAAAGAATAAGAGCTACAAGATTCAAATTAGTTACATAGGAATGAAAACTTTTGAAGAAGTAATTTCTGTAAAAGAGGTAAACATGACTAAAGATTTTGTTTTGCAGCCAGATAATTCTTTGGACGAGGTTGAGATTACTTATGAAATGCCTGTGACCATTAAAGGAGATACTTTAATTTATAATGCAGATTCTTTTAAAAATGGAACAGAACGAAAACTTGAAGATGTTCTTGAAAAATTACCTGGAGTTGAAATTAATGAAGATGGACAAGTTGAAGTAGAAGGGAAGGTGGTGAATAAGCTTATGGTAAATGGTAAAGACTTTTTCGATGGTGATACAAAATTGGCGACCAAAAATATTCCATCAAACGCTGTAGATAAAATTCAAGTACTTCGAAATTATGCAGAAGTAGGACAATTAAGTAGTGTGAGAAATAATCAAGATAATGTTGCTTTAAACATCAAATTGAAAAAGGGTAAAGAAAATTTTTGGTTTGGAAATGTTACTGTTGGAGGAGGTTCTTCTCCGGATGAAGGATTATACTTAGTACAACCAAAACTCTTTTATTACAGTCCGAAGTACAGTATTAATTTTATTGGAGATGTGAATAATATTGGAGAAGTAGCTTTAAATAGAAGAGATATTAGAGGTTTTGGTGGTGGATTTAGAGCTCCGAGTAGGAGTAGTGGTACTAGTATAAACCTTGGAGATAATAGTTTGAACTTTCTAACAAATCAAAATAATGCTTTAAAGATTGAGAATAATTTGGCAACAGCAAATTTTAGTTATTCTCCTAAATCAACTTTAGACTTAAGCGGATTTGTTATTTATAATAATAGTAAGATCTTATCTAGAGAAACGAGTTTTGTTCAATACACAAATCAAGAATTAGGAATTCCTGATGAACAAACAGATCAATCAAGTACGGAGAGATCGGATCAAGGTTTGGTGAAATTTAGCGCTTCATATAAACCAAACGTAAACAATCAAGTAGATTATGATGTAATTGGTAGAATTTCAAAAGATACACAAGATCAAAATTTGTTTTCATCAGTTATCGGAACAACTGCTCAGTTAGACGAGGTAACTCCTTACAGTATTAATCAGAATTTGAATTACTACTATACATTAGATGAGAATAATATTTTCGCTTTTGAAGCTCAGCATTTATTCAAAAATGAAGATCCATTTTATAGTGCAGTTTTAACGAATACATCAGCAAATAATGATCCTTTCGATTCGACAGCAGATGCTCTAGGATTGGATACTACTCAGGATAATTATAATATTAATCAGAATAGAAGAATCAAATCCAACCAATTAGATGCGAAGTTAGATTATTACAATTTGATCAATACGAAGAGTAATATTAATCTAACATTTGGAACTATTATAAGTAGTCAAAAATTCAATTCTAATATATTTCAATTTTTGAATGACGGAACAACGTTCAATCCAACACCAACAATTAATGACTCAAAGATTGTAAACGATATTGAGTATAATTTTAGTGATATTTATTTAGGAGTACATTATCGATTAAAAGCCGGTAAATTTACATTAACCCCAGGTTTTTCATTGCATGCTTATGGAAATACAAATACACAATTTGGTCAAGAATTTGGAGAGGATTTCTTTAGAATATTACCTGATTTTGAAACGAGAATTCAGTTTAAGAAAAGTGAAGCATTAACTTTTAGATATGAAATGAGAAATCAGTTTACCGATGTTACTCGTTTAGCAGAAGCTTTGGTTTTTAACAACTTCAATAGTATTCAGTTTGGAGAACCAGAATTACAGAATGCATTATCTCATAATTTAAGTTTATTCTATAGTAGTTTTAATTTGTTTAATTACACAAATGTTTTTGCACGAGCTTCTTATTCGAGTAATATCGATCAAATTAGAAGTTTAACAACCTTTGAAAATGTAATTCGAACAAGTACATTTTTCAATTCTAATTTTGCAGATGAAAATGTAAATCTTTTTGGTAGAGTACAAAGAACGTTTGGAAAATTTAGAACAAGTTTGAATGTTAATCTGAACTATAGTAAAATCAATCAGTTCATTCAAGGTATTCAGTCATTAAATGAAGGATTTACGCAAACTTATACACCAGGAGTAAGAACAAATTATTTAGAAGCTCCGAATGTAAGTTTCAGATATAGATACAGTGTTACTAATAACAACCAAGGAAGTAGAAAAACTACTTTTATAACAAATGCTCCTTCGGTTGAATTTGATGCTTATTTATGGAAATCTGTAACGTTTAGAACAAATTATACGTATACAAATCAAGATTTAGGAGACGGAAACTCACAATCATTCCAAAATTGGGATGCAACCATATCGTACAGGAAAGATAGAGACGCAAAATGGGAATATGAAATCAAAGCCACCAACTTATTAGATATAGATTCTCAGGTGCGAAATAGTGCGAATAATATTTCAGTATTTAGTTCTGAAACATTCATCCAACCCCGATTTATAACATTTAGGTTTGTTTATAACTTATAAACTAAAAATATTGGTTTATTTATTTGAATTAATGAAAACTCAGGCCTAAGTAGCTGCCCAATTTGGGCAGCTTTTTTTATGTTTTATTACAACTTACTTCGCTTTCTGAACTAACTCTAATTTTTCAATTGAAGTTTTAGTAGTGAATAAACCGTAGTTTATAAATGCATTTTTCTTTTCAATTTTATCAATTGTTCCTACAGCATTTCCATCTACTAAGCGAACACGATCCCCAGTTTTAAAAACGTATTCTGATTTTGCTTTGGCAATTTTCTTGGCTTCTTCTTTTTTCTCTTCTCTTACTTTTACAACCTTTTGCAAAACTTCTTTTTCTACTTTTTTAATCGCTTCTTTTTGTTTTTCTGCGATTTCTTTTTCTTTTACTTTTTCAGTTTTTGTCTTCTTTTTTGGCGGATTACGTTTGGTGTATTTTGTTTTTTCAGCAGCAACCCATTTAAAGAAGTTTGTAGATAATTCCTTTTTGTTATTTGTTTGGAAGTACTTGTTTAATAATTCGTTAAGTCTTCTTCCTAGAGATAACATGCGTTGATTGTTATCATATAATTCTTGGAACCCTTCTAGCTTTTCTCTAATCTTAAGTTCTTTTTCTTGTAAACTTTCTAAATGTTCCTGTTCTTTAGATTTTTGTTTCTCAAGAGTATCCGAAGTTTTTTGTAGTCTGTTTCGTTCTTTCTGAAGTTTAGAAATGGTTTTATCTAAACGAACTTTTTCACTTTCAACTCGTTTTTTTGCTCTATTAATTAAGCTATATGGAATTCCGTTTTTCTGAGCGACCTCAAATGTAAATGAACTTCCAGCCTGACCAATAAATAGTTTATACATTGGTTCTAACGTACGTTCATTAAACTGCATATTAGCATTCGTTACATTCTCTAATTCATTCGCTAATACTTTTAAATTTGCATAATGCGTAGTTATAATTCCGAAAGATTTTTGCTTATAAAATTCTTCTAAAAATATCTCCGCTAAAGCACCACCTAACTCAGGATCAGAACCAGTTCCAAATTCATCAATTAAGAATAAAGTGCTGTCGTTACATTTTCTTAAGAAATAACGCATGTTTTTTAAACGATAGCTGTAGGTGCTTAATTGGTTTTCGATAGATTGATTATCTCCAATATCGGTTAAAATCGTGCTGAACAAAGTAGTTTCACTTCTTTCATGAACAGGAATCAATATTCCACTTTGAAGCATTACTTGTAACAATCCAATCGTTTTTAATGTAATACTTTTTCCCCCTGCGTTCGGTCCAGAAATTACAATGATTTGCTGTTTCTCATTTAAAGCTAACGTTTGAGAAATAGTATCAATTCCTTGCTCGTTATTTTTTCTCCATAATATTGGATGATATGCATCTCGGAAATAGATTTTCTTCTCTTTTGTAATTTTAGGCAACAATCCGTTGATAGCTTGCGCGTATTTTGCTTTCGCCGCCACTAAATCTAAATGAATTAGAAATGATATATATTCTTCTAATAAAGGTGTAAATGGTCTAATCTCCTCAGCTAAAGCTCGTAAAATTTTAATAACCTCTTGCTTTTCTTCATAAAGTAGATTTTGTAATTCTCTACTAAAAGAAAGAGTTGCTTGTGGAGCTATGTAAACAATATTTCCTGATTTTGAAGATCCTAATAAACTACCTTTTACTTTTCTACGATGCATTGCCAAAACGGCTAAAACACGCTGATTATCAATAATAGTTTCTTTAATATCATCTAAATAACCACTAGCTAAACTACTATTTAATGCTTTTGAAAAACTTCCTGATATTTTTCCTCTTACAGAGTTTATATCTTTTCTAATTTGCTTTAAAGTAGGAGAGGCGTTGTCTGCTATTTCTCCGTAAGAAGTAATTATTTTTCTAATAGCATCCGAAACAAAAGTGGTGAATTCAATTTCTTCACTTAAATTGAAAAGAGAAGGATAATATTCTTTGAATTTTTTTAAGAATTTCTTTTGCTCATTTACAGTTTCAGTAATAGAAGCAATTTTTAAGAATGCTTCTGGTTCTAAATAACTATTTTCAATATTCAGTCTTTTTATAGATTCAGAAATGTTATCGAAACCGTGATTTGGAATTCTGTTCTCATTTTGAAATGATGCTAAATATTCATTAACTAACTGTAATTCAAAAAACAATTCCTCAGTATCTCCATATGGTGCAATATTTGAAACAGCATTTCTACCAAGTTCTGAAATACAAAACTCGCTTACCTGTTCTAAAACGGTTGCAAACTCTAAATCTTGTAATGTTTTTTCTGATATATTTTTTTTCAATTTCCTATTTTTGAGAACAACAAAAATAACAAGAATGCAAGTAAATATCGCGGAAAGTTGGAAACATATTTTACAACCAGAGTTTGAGAAACCTTATTTTAAAAACTTAGTTGAATTTGTAAAAGATGAGTATACTAAGTTTACTTGTTATCCTAAAGGCTCAGATATTTTTGCTGCTTTTGATTATTGTTCATTTGACGATGTGAAAGTGGTTATCATCGGGCAAGATCCTTATCACGGAATTGGTCAGGCAAATGGACTTTGTTTTTCAGTTCATGATGGAATTTCGCACCCACCTTCATTAATTAATATTTTCAAAGAAATTGAAACTGATTTAGGAATTCCTTATCCAGAGTCTGGAGATTTATCTCGTTGGGCCAAACAGGGCGTTTTATTGCTTAATGCGACCTTAACTGTAAGAGCTCATGAAGCTGGAAGTCATCAGAAGAAAGGTTGGGAGCAATTTACAGATGCTGTTATCGCTTCTATTTCTCAACAAAAAGAAGATGTTGTGTTTTTACTTTGGGGAGGTTATGCTAAGAAAAAAGGAGCGAAGATTGACAAGAAAAAACATCATGTGTTAACTTCAGGTCACCCTTCGCCTTTAAGCGCAAATCGAGGTTACTGGTTTGGAAATAAACATTTTTCACAAACCAATGAGTTCTTGACTCACAAAAACTTATCTGTTATAGATTGGTAGTGAATTAATGTTTTTTAGTTTTTGGAGGCAAACAACCACATGGTGGTTTTTTTCGTTTTACTACCTTTAATACAATCTTCTTTTTACCATACATTTTGTAGTACTCATTCAAGTTGATAATTTCTCTTTTTTTACCATCGACCATAAAGAATATTTTATGATCAAGTAAGATATCATTCAGAATAGTCACTTTGAATTGTAAATGCTTCTTTTCGTTATTGATATAACTGTATGGTAAAAATAGTTTATTGATGCTGTCTCTTTTATTCAAAGCTCCAACACCAGTTGCTCCTTGTGCGTTTTTAATAACTTTAGTGTTCCTCCATGGAAAATCAGGCGATTCCACTTTAAATGGAATTAAATAAACGTTTAATTTATCGAATGAATCATCATAATGAACAGGAATGTAATCAATATGTGTTTCTCTAAGAATGGAATAATCAAGATACACAAGCTGATTTGGTTTGACACCGTCAAATGTGAAGTTGTCGGGAGTAATTAATCCAATATCATATAAATCGTCATCTTTGTTACCAGTCATCGATTTTTTCACAACTGGAGGAGAGGCGATATAATATTTAGAAACGTAGAAGTCTTTAAACTTCTTTTTTTCAGTTTTGCTTTTTTGATGTCCAAAAGGAACTCCAGAGACTTCTTGGTTTTTGGTATTCCAGCTAAAACCGTTCTGTTTTTTTACTGAAATTGTACCGTCTTTATATCTCGGACTAACAATTTTACCACTGTCGATGATAATACTGGTGTTACATCCATACAATGAAATTTGTTGTTTACTTTTATGAGGTAATGTACTGTTCGCGATACTAAAACTTAAATATCCAGTTTTATTTACATCGTAATTGTTTTGTGATTGTCCGCTGAAACAACACAAAAACAAGAAGCAACAAAATGTGAAAATATTGGTAGTTGATTTCATTTTGAATAACTTTTAAATTCAATCAAACTTATTGATTTCACAAGAGAAGTTATTCTTTAAAACTATGAGAGTGTATTTTTTGGGTATAAGAAATGGTATTTTGGTAATAAGAAAATTTAGTTTTTAATTTTACTCCATTGCAATTTGAGGTAAAATTGTTTGATTGTAATAGGGAAGTGTAATCGCATCTAATATATCTTCTGTTACATCAGGATAATTTACTTCTACTATTTCATCAGACTTGATCCATTTCTCAATTTTTGGTAATTGTTTTTTGTTGAGTTTTTTCAATACTGGAACTCCCATTTCTTTTAATGCCAAAGCATTGCATTGTTGTTCATATTGGTTTTTCATAGGAATAACCATTAGTTTTTTACGTAAGTATAGAGCTTCTGCTGGTGTTTCAAATCCCGCGCCACATAATATGCCACGTGAAGAGGCAATACTTTTTATGAATTCTTTTCCGTCAATCGGACGAATAATTACATTATTATGTAACTGAAATTGATTGGTGTGTTTTGAAAATACTTCCCACTTTACTTTTTTGAATTGAGAAAGTATCTTAATTAGCTTTTTGTCACCGTAAGCAGGTAAATACACGGTGTAATGTTCTTTTTTTGTAATATTCTTATGTCGGATTTCTTTCCTGATAATCGGTAAGAATGTAGCAGAAGAATACGTTTTAAAGTGAAAACCAAATTTATTTCTAGCTGGGGCGTAATATTTCAAGATTAGCTTTTCAAACTTGAAACTTCCATATTTAGGAGCTTTTTCATCAGCTACTGCGTTTTGATGGCATAAAGAAATAATAGGAACATTCCTTAGTTTACAAGCCCAAGCAGAAACAGGCTCAAAATCATTAATTACTAAATCATATTCCTTTACAGGTAAAGATTTAATTTCTTTCCAAAGGTTTCTGAATTTTGTCTTTTTCAAAGTTTCCCACAAATCTACACCACCTTTTTTACCGAAAATAAAACTTAAACCGTAAAGTTTGTATTTTATCTCAAAAGGAAATTTTAATTCACATTGATATCCACTGACTAAAATGTCAACTTCTGCTCGTTTTTGTAAATATGGAACAATTTCCAAAGCTCTACTGGCGTGTCCATTTCCTGTTCCTTGGATTGCGTAAAGTATTCTCATTATTTGAAGGATTTTTTAATATTGAATTCCATAAGTAAATCTTCA
Organism: Tenacibaculum sp. MEBiC06402; assembly: GCF_049239625.1. NCBI lineage: Bacteria > Pseudomonadati > Bacteroidota > Flavobacteriia > Flavobacteriales > Flavobacteriaceae > Tenacibaculum > Tenacibaculum sp. MEBiC06402. The sequence continues at coordinate 234,979 of NZ_JBMKKT010000104.1, read as the reverse complement.
AAAAGCTGACTATTAGTTTGTTCAGCTTTTACAAGTTCTACGTCTGATACTTCAATAGTTTCAGGGACTCTTTTTGCTAATTCATCTTTTTCATATTCATATAATTTCCATTCTTTATTGCTATATTCTAAAGCAGTCAAATTTTCAATCCAATCACCAGAATTCAAATACATTGTTTCTCCTTGATCATTTTTTATCACTTTCATTTCGGGCTGATGTATATGTCCACAAACTACATATTCGTAACCATTATCAATTGCAATTTCCGATGCGGTGGTTTCGAAGTTGTTTATAAACTTAACGGCGCTCTTAACACTGTTTTTGATCTTTTTACTAAACGATAAACGATTGTATCCTAGAGTTTCACTAATCCAGTTTACAGCTGTATTTATCATAATAAGTAAATCGTAACCAATTCCACCTAGTTTAGCTAACCATTTTGAATGTTGCATCGTAACATCAAAAACATCACCATGGAAAAACCATCCTTTTTTACCATCAATATCTAGCACAACTTTATTTACGATTTCAAAGCTACCTAATCGAAATCCTTTGAATTTTCGTAACATTTCATCATGATTTCCTGTGATGTAATAAACCTTTGTTCCAGAAGTAATAAACGACATTAATTGCTTAATTACTTTCATATGAGCCTTCGGAAAGTAACGCTTATTGAATTGCCAGATGTCTATAATGTCACCATTAAGAATTAAAGTTTTCGGATTAATAGTTTTTAAATAATTGTTAAGTTCAGTAGCTCTACAACCAAAAGTTCCTAAATGAACATCAGATATTACAGCAATATCTAATTTACGTTTTTTACTTTTTTTCATTCTTTAGATCGAAAAGTTTTCATTGTGAATTAAACTAAGTTTAATTTGAAAACAGAATTTGGGTAATTAATTTGTACTAAAGTATGTTTAAAGTTTCTTGATTACGTAAAAACTTAATTAATAGATTGTTATAAAAAGTTCAAGGAAAAGTAAGGTTTGTAAATTCAATGTAAACAAAAAAGCCCGGATAAAAATCCGGGCTTTTTAAAATTGATTTATGAATATTTTATTTATTATATAAAACCCAAGTTCCTTGTTCTATTAAAGGAATTGCTTGTTTGTATTTAACTTCTTTCTCTTCTCCAGACATTACATTCTTAATAGTAACGCGTTCGTTACGTCCTATTTTCGGTTGTTCTCTAACAACGGTTTCAACAACTTGTTGTTCTTGTGTTTGTTGGTTACGAGCATTGTTAAATGCTTGTTGCGTTGAGTTCTGAACTTCGTCTTTGCGTAAGTCTAATTTTTCTCTCTTTTGCTCACGAGCTTCAGAAATTTGAGACTCATCTTCGGTTGGTAGTTTTCCTTTGAATAAGAATGAAAGAACTTCTTTATTTATTTTATCAATAGTTTCTTGGAAAAGTTCAAAAGCCTCAAACTTATAAACTAATAATGGATCTTTCTGCTCATATGTAGCATTTTGAACAGTTTGCTTTAATTCATCCATCTTGCGTAAATGATCTTTCCAGTTTTCATCAATGATTGCTAATGTGATGTTCTTTTCAAAATCAGTTACTAATGATTTAGCCTCAGTTTCGTATGCTTCTTTTAAGTTAGTTACTACACGAATTGTTTTAGCTCCATCTGTAAACGGAACAACAATTCTTTCATAACGATCCCCTTCATTTTCAAAAACATTTTTGATTACAGGGAAAGCTTGAACAGCATTTCTATCAGCATCATTTTTATAGTTTTCTGAAACAATTTTATACAACTCATCAACTAAAACTTGTTCATCTTTACTGTTGAATTCTTCTTCAGAAAAAGGAGAAGTCATAGATGAAAAACGAATTAATTCGAATTCAAAATTTTGGAAATCTTTGTTTAATTTATTCTGACGAACAACTGCATCACAAGTATCGTAAATCATATTTGCAATGTCAATTTGTAAACGCTTTCCGTCTAAAGCATGACGACGACGTTTATAAACAAACTCACGTTGAGAGTTCATTACATCATCGTATTCTAATAAACGTTTACGAATTCCGAAGTTGTTTTCTTCTACTTTCTTTTGAGCTCTCTCAATTGATTTTGTGATTAAACGATCCTGAATTACTTCACCTTCTTTCAACCCTAATCTATCCATCATCTTAGCAATTCTGTCAGAACCAAATAAACGCATTAAATTATCATCTAACGCAACGAAGAATTGAGAAGACCCAACATCTCCTTGACGACCGGCACGTCCACGTAACTGACGGTCAACACGACGAGAATCATGACGTTCTGTACCGATAATAGCCAAACCTCCAGCTTCTTTTACTTCATCAGATAATTTAATGTCGGTACCACGACCAGCCATGTTTGTTGCAATTGTTACTTGTCCTGGTTTTCCAGCTTCAGCAACAACATCAGCTTCTTTCTTGTGTAATTTTGCATTTAAGATGTTATGAGGAATTTTGCGCATCGCTAACATTCTTCCTAATAATTCTGAAATTTCAACCGAAGTTGTACCTACTAAAACAGGTCTGTTTTGTCCAACTAGCTTTACGATTTCTTCAATTACAGCATTATATTTCTCACGAGTAGTTTTATATAATAAATCTTCTCTATCATCACGAGCAATTGGTCTATTAGTTGGAATTTCAACAACATCTAATTTATAAATTTCCCAGAATTCTCCAGCTTCAGTAATTGCTGTACCTGTCATTCCAGAAAGTTTACGATACATTCTAAAGTAATTTTGCAAAGTTACAGTAGCAAAAGTTTGAGTTGCATCTTCAATCTTTACATTTTCTTTCGCTTCAATTGCTTGGTGTAAACCATCTGAGTAACGACGACCGTCCATAATACGACCTGTCTGCTCATCAACAATCATTACTTTATTGTCAACAACAACATACTCAACATCTTTTTCAAAAAGCGTGTAAGCTTTTAAAAGCTGGTTCATCGTGTGAATTCGTTCACTTTTTACACTAAAGTCACGATATAATTCTTCTTTTAACTCCGCTTTTTCTTCAGGAGTACTGTCTGCGTTTTCTATTTCCGCAACCTTTATACTGATATCTGGTAAAACAAAGAAAGTCGAATTTTGTGTTTTGTCAGATAAGTGAGCAACACCTTTATCTGTCAAGTTAATTTGATTGTTTTTTTCTTCAATAGTAAACCATAACTCAGCATCTACTTCAGGCATTAATTTGTTGTTATCCTGCATGTAGTAGTTCTCTGTTTTTTGAAGAATTTGTTTAACTCCTTCTTGCGATAAGAACTTAATAAGGGCTTTGTTTTTAGGAAGTCCTCTGTAAACTCTTAACAATAAGAAGCCACCGTCTTTTGAATTCCCTTCTTTAATTAATTTTTTAGCTTCAGCTAAAACACCAACTAAATATTTGTTTTGTAGAGTAACTAAATCAGATACTAAAGGTTTTAATTCATTAAACTCATGTAAATCTCCTTGTGGTACAGGACCTGAAATAATCAATGGAGTACGAGCATCGTCAATTAAAACAGAATCAACCTCATCAATAATCGCGTAATTTGGAGCTCTTTGTACTAAGTCTTCCTTAGAAGAAGCCATGTTATCTCTTAAATAATCGAAACCAAATTCATTATTTGTACCGTAAGTAATATCCGCATTATATGCTTTTCTTCTGTCCTCTGAATTTGGCTGATGGAAATCAATACAATCTGTTGATAATCCATGGAACTCAAAAATAGGAGCCATCCAAGCGCGGTCACGTTTTGCCAGATAGTCATTTACCGTTACAACGTGTACACCTTTACCTGTAAGTGCGTTTAAGTAAACTGGTAAAGTAGAAACTAAGGTCTTTCCTTCTCCTGTCATCATCTCAGCAATTTTACCTTGATGTAGTACCGAACCACCAATTAACTGAACATCGTAGTGAATCATATCCCATGTTACTTCTTTTCCAGAAGCATCCCATGAATTAGCCCAATAAGCCTTATCATCCTCTAAAGTTATATGCGGTCTTGAAGCAGATAATTCACGATCAAATGGAGTAGCAGTAACTTCAATTTCTTCATTGTTAGCAAAACGCTTTGCAGTTTCTTTTACAACAGCGAAAGCTTCAGGCATAATTTCTGCTAAAACCGCTTCTGATGCATTATAAGCTTCATCTTTTAACCTGTCAATTTCAGCATAAATTTCTTCTTGACGATCGATATCAGTAGTTTTTACTTCTTCTTCCAACTTTAAAATTTCGTCTTCAAATTGCTGAGTTGCCTCTTTAATTTTAGACTTAAATTCTGTTGTTTTATTTCTTAATTCATCATTAGAAAGATTCGCAATATCGCTTTCGAAAGACTTAACTTTATCAACAATAGGCTGTAAAGATTTTAAATCTTTTTGTTGTTTATCACCAACAAAAAGTTTAAGAATTGAGTTTAAAATGCTCATTTTGAGTATGTTTTAATCTGAATAAAATTCAGAGTATAATTAGTTATTCGGCGCTTAAAAGTAAGCAAAAAAAAAGCCTCTAAAAGAGACTCTTTGAATTTATATTTTAATATTCATCTTCGTTCCAAAGATAATCCTCTTCTGTAGGATAATCTGGCCAAATTTCAATGATAGAATCGTAAATCTCACCTTCATCTTCGATATCTTGTAGATTTTCTACCACTTCCAAAGGAGCTCCTGTACGAATAGCATAATCAATTAATTCGTCTTTGGTAGCTGGCCAAGGTGCATCTGCTAAATAAGATGCTAATTCAAGTGTCCAATACATTTCTAAATCTGTTTTAGTGTTTTGCAAAAATAAAATTTAAACTGAAAAAGTCAAGTTTTTTTTTGAAAATGTAAAAGTTAATAAAAAAAGAACTTTATTAAAGCTTTTTAGGTATCCATTTAACCTCATCAGCTTTCAAAAGGAAAGTCAACTTCCGTGCCAATACAAAAAGGTAGTCAGAAAGTCGGTTTAAATACATTAAAATACTATTATCAAGAGGTTCTTCTTCGTTTAAAGCAACGCTCAAACGCTCAGCTCTTCTACATACACAGCGAGCTATGTGACAGAATGACACGGTTTGATGACCACCAGGTAAAATAAAATGAGTCATGGGTGGTAACTGTTCATTCATAACGTCAATTTCATTTTCTAAAAACTCAATAGAATTGTTATCAACTTTGGGAATATTTAGACGTTCCTTGCCATTTTTTAGAACTTCCTTTTCCGGAGGAGTAGCGAGCATTGCGCCAAGAGTAAATAATTCGTCTTGAATTTTAATTAAGGCATTTTTAGAAATTTCATCTATTTCCTGATCTCTAATAAGCCCTATATAAGAATTTAATTCATCTACAGTTCCGTAACTTTCTATTCTTAAGTGGTATTTAGGAACTCTAGTGCCTCCAAAAAGAGCAGTAGTTCCTTTATCTCCAGTTTTAGTATATATTTTCATTAAGTTAATTGTTCAAAATTTTAAATGAAGATATTAATTTTCTTCTTTATCTAAGATTGTCTGCGTTGAAACTTTTAATTTATCTAAGATATATTGAGGACAACGAATTGGTCTCATGGTATCTTGGTTAATAAAAGCTAAAGTTGTACTTCCTGTACATATTAATTCTTGATGTTGGTTTCTGATTTCATAGTTAAATTCTATTTTAACACTTGGAGGTTTTTTAAGGAAGGTTGAAATGGTTAATTCGTCATCATAATAAGCCGATTTCTTAAAATTACAATTCAGGGAAATCACAGGAAGAATTATTCCTGTTTTTTCCATATATTTGTACGTAATCCCAAGGGAACGAAGCCATTCTGTTCGACCAATTTCAAAATATTGAGCATAATTTCCGTGATAAACTACCCCCATTTGATCAGTTTCGCCGTATCGTACCCTTACAATAGAATTGTGTTTAACAATCATTAAGTTTTTTTATTGAATCTTACGTAAAAAAAAAATAAAAATCAATACCAATTTGATTTTTTTTTACTGAATTTTATTCACACTTTTGTTCGCCCGTAGGGAGGGTAATTAAACATATTTTTTTTCGCAATTTTTTTTATTGCGAGCGTAATTTTTTTTCTGAAAAACTTAAATGAATAAATCTGCTGAATTAGTTTGGTTAAATTGCTTGTCTTTTATTAAGGACAATATAAAACCTCAAGCATACAAGACATGGTTCGAACCAATAAAGCCTGTTAAGTTATCTGGTGAGGCATTAACTGTACAAGTTCCTAGTAAGTTTTTTTACGAGTGGTTAGAAGAACATTATATCAAATTATTACGTGTGGCTCTTATCAAAGAATTAGGAGAGCATGCAAAGTTGATTTATGATGTTCGAATGGAGAATACTTATAGTAGTAACAGTCCTCAAACTGTTAAAATTCCTAGTTCTAATAGGAATCCATTAAAACCTCAAAAAGTTACGGTTCCTTTAGAATCTAAAAGAGAACTAAAAAATCCTTTCATCATACCAGGTTTGCAAAAGGTAAAAATTGAATCTCAACTAAATCCAAATTATAATTTTGAGAATTTTGTAGAAGGTGATTCAAACAGACTTGCACGTTCAGCGGGAATTGCAGTAGCGAACAAACCAGGAGGAACATCTTTTAATCCTTTGTTGATTTATGGTGGAGTAGGATTAGGTAAAACACATTTAGCTCATGCTATAGGTGTTGATATAAAAGATAAATATCCAGATAAAACTGTTTTATATATATCATCAGAAAAATTTACACAACAATTTATTGATTCGGTAAAGTCGAATACCAGAAATGATTTTATTCATTTTTATCAAATGATTGATGTGTTAATTATTGATGATGTTCAATTTTTATCAGGAAAAGCAGGAACTCAGGATGTGTTCTTCCATATCTTCAATCACTTACATCAAAATGGGAAACAGGTAATTTTAACTTCGGATAAGGCGCCTGTTGACATGCAAGATATAGAACAACGTTTATTATCACGTTTCAAATGGGGGTTATCTGCAGAATTGCAAAATCCAGATTATGAAACTCGTATCTCAATTTTACAGCGAAAGTTGTTTAGAGATGGAGTAGAAATGCCTGAAGATATTGTTGAGTATATTGCCAAAAACGTAAAATCTAATGTAAGAGAGTTGGAAGGAGTTATCATTTCAATGATTGCTCAGGCGTCTTTTAATAGAAAAGAATTTACATTAGAATTGGCAAGACAAATTGTTGACAAGTTTGTTAAGAATACTAAGAAAGAAGTTTCTATTGATTATATTCAGAAAGTCGTTTCTAAATATTTTGATATGGATGTTGCAACACTTCAATCAAAAACAAGAAAACGTCATGTAGTTCAGGCTCGTCAATTAGCCATGTATTTTGCAAAACGTATGACGAAGTCTTCATTAGCAAGTATTGGAAGTCAAATTGGACAAAGAGATCACGCAACTGTACTTCATGCTTGTAAAACAGTTGATAACTTAACTGAAACAGATAAGCAATTTAGAAAGTACGTAGAAGACTTAACTAAGAAGTTAACATTCTAGCAAAATATCACTTTATATGAGAATACTAATGGTTTGTCTGGGGAATATTTGTCGTTCGCCACTAGCGGAAGGTATTCTTCGTTCTAAGGTTTTTACTGATGCTGTAACCATTGATTCTGCTGGTACTTCAGGTTTTCATCAAGGTGAGTTGCCTGATCCTCGTTCGATTGCTGTTGCTAAATCAAATGGTATAGATATTACTTATCAGCGTTCTAGAAAGTTTACGGTAGAAGATTTCGATAATTTCGATTTAATTTATGCCATGGATCAAAGTAATTATCAGAATCTATTAGATATAGCTAGGAACAAAGATGACGAATCTAAAATTAAGATGATTTTGAACGAATCAAATCCTGGAGAAAACTTAAATGTTCCTGATCCATATTATGGTGGAGATAAAGGATTTGATAATGTTTTTAGAATGCTTGATGAAGCTTGTGATGTTATTGCTTCAAAATTTCAATAAATATTTATGTTAGGTAAACTTTATTTAATTCCAACAACTTTAGGAGATACAGAACCTCTTGAAGTGATGCCAATCTCGGTTAAAAAAGTGATTGAAACGTTAGATTATTTTATTGTTGAAAATGAAAAAACAGCAAGAAGATATATCAAACGAATTACACCTAGCAAAGTTCAATCGGAGTTGCACTTTATGAAGATAGATAAGTTTTCCCATGAATTGGAAACTAGAAATTACCTAGATGTTTGTCAGCATGGAATTTCCGTTGGAGTATTATCGGAAGCGGGAGTGCCTGGAGTTGCAGATCCAGGAGCTACAATTGTTAAACAAGCGCATGAGAAGGGAATTCAAGTTATTCCTTTGGTTGGTCCTTCGTCAATTTTATTGGCTATGATGGCTTCAGGAATGAATGGACAAAATTTTGCTTTTAACGGTTATTTACCGATTGATAAGAGTGACAAGAAAAAAGCTATTAAAGAGCTTGAACGATTATCACGTGATAAGAAACAATCTCAAATTTTTATAGAAACACCATATCGAAATGGAAAAATGTTAGATGATTTGAGAGCTACTTTACATCCGAATACACGTCTTTGTGTCGCTTGTGATATCACATTACCATCAGAATATATCAAAACATTTCCAATTTCAAAATGGAAATCAGAAAATCCAGAATTACACAAAAGGCCTGCGATTTTCATCATACAGGCCTAGTTAATTGATATAATTTAATAAGTAATTTTTTAAACTGTAGCTTTTTTATCAGCCTTTACGTGGGATACATCGTATCCTGCAAATTTCTTTAAATAGGATTCTATCGACGTTCCGTAAGAATCTTTAAACTGAAACTTACCATAAGAACGTAAGAATTTTTTAACGTTACCTGCGCCAGCTAAATGTGCTGCTGCTAAAATTCCAGATTCGGTAACAACAATTCCTTTAATACGTTTGCCGACGAAACGGGAAATATCCCTTCTTAAAATCCATTTATTCACCTGGCAAAGAGCAGTGAAAGCCCTCTCTTGTAGTTCAGGGTTTTTCAGGAATTTTTGCGTATCGTAAATTTTAAATCGACGTAAAGTGCCTTTTCCAAATTGATACTTTCCTAAGTAACCTAATGTATTTACTACTGTATATCTTCCTTGAGATTCTTTAAAAGCAAGTGCTTCTTTAAAACCGATGAAATCCTTCTCTAGGATTAATAGGTCTTCTGTAGTAGTGTAGTTAATTGGTTTAGTTTTTTCAGATAATTTCCCCTTTTTATCTGTAAAACTAAATAGCGTAATAAAAATTAAAAATGCCCCTAATTTTCTGATAATTAATATACTTTCTGTTTAGCGGGCGCAAATATAGGGTAAAAATACAGTTCAAAACAAACTTTGGAATTTTGTATATTTTTAGGTTTTACGGAAAATGTATTTTTACTAACAAAATTTTAAAAATCTAATAATCAGGACTCTTGATTACTTGTTAAATTTCCTAAAAAGCTGTTAATCGATTAAAAATAAATTTTTGTTAAAATTATCGCTTAATCCCTTGATTATTAATCCATCTTTGATATTTCACAGCATTTCGGTTGTGTTGCGCTAGTGTTTTAGCAAATTCATGAAAACCTATATTATCGACGCTCGCACACATAAAATAGTAGTCATGTTTTTCAGGATTTAAAACTGCTTCTATTGATGAAATATCGGGCATTGATATTGGAGAAGGAGGTAAGCCAATATTTTTGTAAGTATTATAAGGTGATTTTTTTGTGTTTTCAATATCTCTGAATAAGACTCTTTTTACAATAAAATCTTGACCGTTGACCTCTTTCAAAGCATAAATTATAGTTGGGTCTGCTTCTAATGGCCAATTATTCTTATATCTGTTTAAATATAGGCCTGCTACTTTTGGGCGCTCTGAAATTTGTGCAGTTTCTTTTTGCACAATTGAAGCGAGGGTTATAACTTGATCTTCTGTTAAACCAAGTTTACTAGCTTTTTCTAACCTGCTTTTGTTCCAGAACTTATTATACTGTTGTAACATTTTATTTCTGAATCTTTCAGGAGAAGTGTTCCAATAAACTTCATACTGATTTGGTATATACATTCCCAATACAGATTTTTCTGTAAAATCATTCTCTTGAAGAAACTTAGTATCTTTAAATGCATTTAATAAAGAAATACTATCGGCTTCTATTTGTTGTGCGATTCTTCCAGCCAATTTTTCTAATGTATCTTGATTGTTGAAGGTAACTTTTACTGCAGTTTGATTTCCAGAACGAAAAAGATTAACCAAATCATTCATATTCATTCCTTTCTTTACAACATACATTCCTCCTTTAGGTTTATTGAATTTTTTCAAATCGGCTACCCATAGGAAATCTTCGTAATTATCTACAATTCCCTCAAGTGAAACTTTTAAATCATCCATATTACTGTTTGATTTAATAAATATTGAAGCTTCTTTGTGCACTGCAGTTGAAAAAATTTTGTTGTAAAAATAGAATCCTACCGCTCCAAATATAAGAAGTAAGATTCCTAGAATTATGATGATTTTATTTTTCATTGATTAATTGAAATAATATTTCGTCTTTAAAGTCTCCTTTTGAAAAAAGCCAGTCTTTTTTTACTCCAACTTGTTTAAAGTGATGTTTTTTAAATAACGAAATGCTTTTTTGATTGTCGTTAGCAATATTAGCAAATAATTGGTGTAAATTAAGATTTGTAAAACTATAATTTAATAAGATGCTCAATGCTTCATTGGCGAAACCATTGTGTTGATAGTTTTCATGAATGACAATTCCAACTCCAGCTCTTCTATGCTGAGGATTAAAATCAAACAAGTCTATAAGTCCAATCGGGTTATTATTTTTTATTTCTTCAATAACCAAACGTAACTGTTTTGCTTCATAAATGTCCAAGTGACAGTTCTCTATGTATTGTTTTAAGAGAAACTTTGAAAAGGGTGTTTGGGTATGACTAACTTCCCAGAAGAGTTGGTTATTTTCAATTTGAAAAAGAAAATCTAAATCTTCAGGTTCAACTGCTCTAAGATTAATATTTTTTCCTCTTAATGTTTGCATTAAATTTCAATTTGACCTTTAAAAACAAACTCAGCTGGACCTTTTAAAAATACATTCTTATACTTATTATCTTGCACATCAAATGAAATAGAGAGTTGTCCACCTTCTACTTGAATATTTATGTCTGTAGCCTCTGTTTTATTCGTTTTATGCATGGCAATTGCAGCGGCTGTAGCGCCGGTTCCACATGCTAAAGTTTCATCTTCAACTCCACGTTCATAGGTTCTTATTCTAAAAGAATTGGAGTTGAGTTGTTCAACAAAATTAACATTACTTCCTTCGGAACCATATACATTATTACGAATTTGTTTTCCTTTGTTATAAACATCGAAAGAGCCGATATTTTCTACGAGTTCGACATGATGAGGAGAACCGGTGTCAGTAAAAACAAATCCGTTTTCATTTTTCACTTCATTCACATCAATCATTTGTAATGAAACAATTCCGTTCTCAATAGTCGCATGATGAAGCCCATCAATTGCAATAAATGTTGTTTGGTTTTTTATAACATTTAATTGATTTGCAAATGCTACAATACATCTTCCACCATTTCCACACATGGTACTTTGATTTCCATCTGCATTAAAATACACCATTCTAAAATCAGTATTTGCATCATTCTCTAGTAAGATTAATCCATCTCCACCGACTCCAAAATTACGATCACACAATTTGTTGATAAGCTCCTTGTTCTCTTTTGGAAAAAAAGAAGATCTATTATCAATCATCACAAAATCATTTCCCGTTCCTTGGTACTTGTAAAACTCTAAATTCATTGGAGCAAATATACGTATTTACTCAGGAAAATATGATTGTTAAATGGCGGTTAAAGTCCGTTAAAGAGAAGTTAAACAGATTGTGTTAAAATGTTAAAATTGTATCTTTGATTAGCTTAAAAATTTAATATATATGAAAAGAGTTTTAGGAATATTGACTATTGCATTTTTGGGAGGAGCTTCTTCATTAGGAGTTTACAAGATTTTTATTGAAAAGCCACAAGATATTGTTGAAAAAACGGTCGAGCCGGCATTACAAACAATGAATGCAAGTTACACACCTGCAGTTTTAAATACAACTTCAGTTCCAACAGATTTTACCGAAGCTGCTGAAAAAACAGTAAATACGGTTGTTCATGTGAAAAATACTGCAATCAAAGAGGTCTATAACCCGTTTGAGGAGTTTTTTGGAACAGGAAGTGGAAAGAGAAAACAGGAAAGAGTTGGAACAGGAAGCGGTGTAATTATTTCTTCAGATGGATATATTGTGACAAATAACCATGTAATAGATGGAGCAACAGATTTAGAAGTTACCTTAAATAATAAAAAGAAATATAAAGCAGAGTTGGTTGGAGCAGATGTTAAAAATGATATTGCTTTACTAAAAATTAATTCAGATTTCGATTTACCATATATTACTTTTGGTAATTCAGATAATGCAAAAATAGGAGAGTGGGTATTGGCCGTTGGAAATCCTTATAATTTAAATTCTACAGTTACTGCTGGGATTATTAGTGCAAAAGGAAGAGATTTACAAGGAAACACAAATATTGATGCATTTATTCAAACGGATGCAGCTGTAAACCCTGGTAATAGCGGTGGGGCATTAGTGAATACGAGAGGAGAGTTAATTGGAATTAATACAGCCATAAGTTCTAGGACGGGTTCTTTTATAGGATATTCATTTGCAGTACCTTCAAATATTACAAAGAAGATTATAGATGACTTATTAGAGTTTGGAAATGTTCAAGAAGCGGTAATGGGATTCAGTTTTCGTCCTGATAGAGATGAAGTAGAAGGAGTTGAAATTGTTGAAGTTACTTCAGGAGAAGGAGCTGACTTAGCAGGTTTAAAGGAAGGAGACATTATTAAAAGGGTGAATAACGTTAAAATAAGTAAAATAGCGGATTTAAAAGGGCAACTGAATGCAAAGAGGCCGGGACAAAGTGTTGATGTAACCATAGAAAGGGATGGAGAATTTTTAACAAAATCCGTAACACTAATGAAAAGAACAACCTTTGATTCTACTGTGTTTGGTATCAGGTTAAAAGACTTGACGGAAAAAGAACAAAAAGAAAGAAAGCTAGAAAACGGAGCAAAAATTATTAAATCTACCAATCCAGCTTTTGTAGAGTACAATGTTGGTGAAGGATATGTGATTACTAAAATTAACGGAAAGAAAATCTACTCAGCATCAGAAGCTGCTAATTTACTCGATAGTTACTCTCAAAGAAGTGGCAGAAGATTAATTATAGAGCTCGTTAGTCCAGAAGGACAAATTGAACGATACGGATTATAAAATCTAAAAAAAAACTCGGTAATTTTATTATCGAGTTTTTTTTGTTTTTTGGGTTACGAAATCGTTTGAAATAACTACTTTTGCACCAAATTTTTAAAAATTTAGTTAACACAACTATGTCAACAATAACAAATTACGAAAAAGAAGTGGTAAATCAAGCTCAAGTAAGAAGAGCAACTACTGAATTTATCAATATTGTAAACGATTTATGGTACGACAAATCAATTGAATTAGTATTGTTTAGAAACCCATTAGTAGACAAAAGAGCTAGTGAGGTGTTAAACTTAATAAACTATGCAAAAGAGTTTGTTACAAAACCAATTACAATTCAAGACGCATTAGCAATTGCTAAAGCTATTCAAAGTATTGACTTACCAGCTTCAAAATTAGATATAGGTAAATTAGCATATGAATATTATTTAATAGATGATGCTGAATTAGATACTGTTGATTTTGTGAAAAATCAATTAAAAGATGCTACTGAAGCTACTAACTTTGAGCCTAAAGATGTCGTTCTTTATGGTTTCGGTCGTATCGGTCGTTTATTAGCGAGAGAATTAAGCACAAGAATGGGTAAAGGTTCTCAATTAAGATTAAGAGCAATTGTTACTCGTGGTAAAATAGATGAAGCAGTTTTAGAAAAAAGAGCTTCTTTATTAAGTGTTGATTCAGTTCACGGTGATTTTTTAGGAACTGTTCAAGTTGATGCTGAAAATAATGCATTAATCATTAATGGAACGACGGTACACATGATTTCTGCAGGAGGACCAGAAGAAGAAATTGATTATACTTCTTATGGAATTAATGATGCTTTAGTAATTGATAATACAGGAGCTTTTAGAGATAAAGAAGCATTAAGTCGTCATTTAACTGCTAAAGGAGCAAGTAAAGTATTGTTAACAGCTCCAGGAAAGGGAGTTCCAAATATTGTGCATGGAGTTAATCATTTAGAGAATAATCCTGATTCAATTGATATTTTCTCAGCTGCGTCTTGTACAACAAATGCAATTACTCCAGTATTAAAGGTTTTAGAAGATAATTTTGGAATCAAAAAAGGACACTTAGAAACTATTCATGCATATACTAATGATCAAAATTTAGTTGATAATATGCATAAAAAATATCGTAGAGGTAGAGCTGCAGCTTTAAATATGGTAATTACCGAAACAGGAGCTGGAAAAGCAGTTTCTAAGGCATTACCTGCATTAGAAGGAAAATTAACTTCAAATGCAATTAGAGTTCCTGTACCTAACGGATCATTAGCTGTATTGAATTTACAATTAAATTCGGAAACTACTGTTGAAGCAGTTAATGCAATAATGAAGCAATATGCTTTAGAAGGAGATTTGGTTGAGCAAATCAAATATTCGTTAAGTAACGAATTAGTTTCTACCGATATCGTAGGAACAACTGCTCCTTCAATTTTTGATAGTAAAGCTACAATTGTAGATGGAGATACAATTGTAATTTACGTTTGGTATGATAACGAGTATGGTTATTCTCACCAAGTAATGCGTTTGGCTAAGCACATAGCAAAAGTTCGTCGATATACTTATTATTAGTAGACTAACTACTATTTCAACTTTAAAAATCCGAGGTAAATACTTCGGATTTTTTTTGTTTAAAAATAGTAAATTGCAAATCGAATTTTTATAAAGAACAAAGATGAAGTCATTTTTATCTCTAATCATATTTTTTGTTATGATAAATCAAACCAATGCTCAGGAATTACCGTATTATGAAATACCAGAAGCACCTGAGAAGTATACAGCCGGTGCTGTAGCTAGTAGATTGATAGATGGTCTAGGGTTTAGGTATTATTGGGCAACAAAAGATCTGACAGAAAAAGATTTGAAATACAAACCAGGAGATAAAACAAGAAGTGTTTTTGATACTGCAGATCATATTTTAGTATTATCTATTATGACGTTAAGTGCTGTAGAAAATACTACAATGACATTTCCAAAAGAAGGTTCATTAACTTTTGAAGAAATGAGAGCATTGACGCTTAAAAATTTTAAAAAAGCCAGTGATATATTGAAAGAGGCAGACGATATTTCAAAGTTTGTTATGAAGATTAAAAGAGGAAATGGAAAAGTAGAAGAATATCCTTTTTGGAATCAATTAAACGGACCAATTGCTGATGCTATATGGCATTGTGGACAAATTGTTTCATTTAGACGTTCATCAGGAAACCCTTTTCCGAAAGGGGTTAGTTTATTAACGGGTAAGATTAGGAAATAATGACAATTAAAGAGAAGATAGCATCTTTAAGAAAAGAGTTAAATAAGCATAATTATAATTATTATGTGTTAGATAATGCTACGATTTCTGATTATGAGTTTGATATAAAATTAAAAGAGCTCGAGCAATTAGAAGATCAGAATCCTGAATTTTTTGATCCAAATTCACCAACTCAAAGAGTAGGAGGTCAGATCACTAAAAACTTTAATACTGTTTTTCATAAAAACAGAATGTATTCTCTCGATAATTCATATTCTAAAGAAGATTTATTAGATTGGGAAAAGCGTATTCAAAAATTGTTAGGAACTACAGAAATTGAATACACTTGTGAGTTAAAGTACGATGGTGCCTCTATTAACTTAACTTATGAAGGAGGAAAATTTGTCCGAGCCGTAACCAGAGGTGATGGTTTTCAAGGAGATGAAGTAACCACAAATATTCGAACAATTAAATCTATTCCTCTAGTGTTGACGAATGATTTTGTTTCAGATTTTGAAATGAGAGGTGAAATAATTTTGCCGCTAGATGGATTTAATGCTATGAACCAAGAACGAGTTGCGAATGGAGAAGAACCTTATAGAAATCCAAGAAATACTGCTAGTGGAAGCCTGAAGCTACAAGATAGCGGAGAGGTTGCTAAACGACCGTTAGATTGTTTGTTGTACCAGGTAGTAACAAACGAAAGGAAATATAAAACTCATTTCGAGAGCCTAAATGCGGCAAGAAATTGTGGTTTTAAAGTTCCAGAAACCATTTCTCTAGCGAAATCTATTTCCGAAGTTCTGGAATTCGTAAACTATTGGGACGAAAAGCGTCATGAATTACCTTACGAAACAGATGGTGTTGTTGTTAAAGTTAATTCGCTTTACCAACAAGAAGAGCTTGGATATACATCAAAATCTCCAAGATGGGCAATTGCTTATAAATTTAAAGCTGAACAGGTTTCAACTTTACTTAATGAAATTACTTATCAAGTTGGAAGAACTGGTGCAATAACTCCTGTAGCAAATTTAGAACCTGTGTATTTAGCTGGAACTATTGTTAAGAGAGCATCATTACATAACTCAGATCAAATTGAAAAGTTGGATGTGAGAATTGGTGATACAGTTTATGTAGAAAAAGGAGGTGAAATTATTCCTAAAATTATGGGAGTTGATTTGTCTATGAGACCCGTAGATTCTGTTCCTACTCAATATGCAACTCATTGTCCTGAATGTAAAACAGAGTTAGTAAGGACAGAAGGTGACGCAAAACATTATTGCCCGAATGAATTTGGTTGTGCTCCTCAAATTACAGGAAGAATTCAGCATTTTATTAGTAGAAAGGCCATGGATATTGACGGTTTAGGAGGAGAAACAGTTGATTTACTGAGAAAAGAAGGGTTGATTGAAAACTATGCTGATTTATATGAGTTAAATGTAGATCAAATAATTCCTTTAGAGCGAATGGCAGAGAAATCTGCTCAAAATATGATTGAAGGAATTGAAAAATCAAAAGAAATTCCTTTTGAAAAGGTTTTATTTGCCTTGGGAATTCGATTTGTTGGTGAAACAGTGGCAAAAAAATTAGCGAAACATTTCAAGTCAATTGATAGTTTGTTAAATGCCAGTTTTGAAGAGTTAATTAATGTTGATGAGATTGGAGAAAAAATAGCAGAAAGTGTTTTGAGTTTTTCAAAAGATGAAAAAAACTTAGGCATCATCTCGAGATTAAAAAGTTATGGAGTACAACTTGAAGTTTCTCAGGAGGAACTGAGTAACCAAACCAATAAACTAGAAGGAAAAATAATTGTAGTTTCTGGAGTTTTTCATCAAATGAGTAGGAATGATTTAAAGAAAGCAATTGAAGATAACGGAGGTAAAGTAAGCAGTTCTATATCTAAAAAAACTAGTTTTATAGTTGCTGGTGATAACATGGGGCCTAGTAAATTGACAAAAGCACAAGATTTAGGAATTGATATAATTTCTGAAGATGAATTTATAAGTATGATTAAATAATTACACTTGTTGAAACTAAAAAACATAAAGAGGTCTTTATTTGTAGTGTATGCAATTATATGTGCTATTAGTGTGTATTTAATTGTTGTTAATCATCAATATAAATTCGAGATTAAACCATTTCCAACTCTCATATTAATTGCTTTGTATCTAATCGAAACAAAGAAATATAATAAAACGCATATAGGTTTTCTATTTTTAAGTTTGATTGGAGATATTTTTACATCAATTGCTTATGGTTTTAATATTGGTATAATCTCTTACGGGATGGCATATTTGTTATTAGTAAATTCTATAAGCAAGTACATTAATAAAGAAACCTATAAACTACTATTAATTTATTTGTTGTTATTCGGTTTCT
The DNA here is from genome assembly GCF_049239625.1 of Tenacibaculum sp. MEBiC06402. Taxonomy (NCBI): domain Bacteria; kingdom Pseudomonadati; phylum Bacteroidota; class Flavobacteriia; order Flavobacteriales; family Flavobacteriaceae; genus Tenacibaculum; species Tenacibaculum sp. MEBiC06402. Next base: position 217,076 of record NZ_JBMKKT010000104.1, on the reverse strand, counting down.
TATTTACCATTGTTTATGTTTTTGTTTTAAACGATCCTGGTAATTCTATGATTCCTATTTTGTTTTATGGAGTTTGTATTTGCCTTGTTACTTCGTTTATATTAATGAATTACATCGAGAGTATGGAACATGCTAATTTTATTTTACTTGTCGCTATTGGGTTTAGAATTATTTCTGATTCAATTTATGCGATAGTTTTGTTTAGCGAAACCGATGTGTATTTTGATATTTTCTCACTGAGTACTTTATTAATCTCTAATTTCTTATTTTACAGAGGTTTTTTATTTAATGAAAAGCGAGTTTCAAATTTTTTTAATCGAATTATGTAAAGAAGGTTTTGTAAATTAAATTTATAAAAGTTTGAATAGAGTTACCAAAATAGGGTTGTTTTTAGGATTTGTTTTAACAGGTATTTTGTACTTATACATGCTAGCCACTGTTACTTCTGATAACAATGCTTTGAGAAATTCTCTAAAACCTATACCAATCATTTTTCTTTTGATGCTCTATAGTTTTGAGAGTAAAATAAAAAGTCCTCTAATAATTTCTACCTTTTTACTTATTGTAATTGCCGATATTGTAAGTGCTGCGTTAAATATGTTTTGGTTAGCACTAATTATATATGGTCTTGGAAATCTTCTCTTAGTAAGAATGATGTTACAAACGATTTCAAAACGTGCAAAAAAAGAGTTGCTTATCTATTTTCTTTTATCTGTAATTTTATTTTTAATAGTATTTGTTTATGTAATTCAAGATAAAGGAAATTGTTACTTTTCAATTTTATTTTATGGATTAACTGTTTCATTATTATTTTCAGTTTCCTTATTGAATTATAAACACGAAATGATTTTAGCTAATGGATTATTGTTCCTAACTATTGGAGTTCGTGTAATTTCTGATGCTGTTTATGCTGTGGTAATTTTTAATATATCAAATGTTTATTTTGATTTGATTTCTTTAAGTATTTGGATGATATCGTGCTTTTTATTTTATAAATCATTTCTTTTAAGAGAAAAACATTTAAGCAGCTAATTTGAATTTATCTTTTATGAAAAACTTTAGAACAATTCTTTTTTCGATTCTATTTTTAATTGTTTCTTTCTGTGAGATTTATGGTGTACTAATCCATAGTGAGTTATTAGAGTTTATTTTTAAACCTTTAATCACAGTTTCGCTAGCGGTTTTATATTTAGTATCCGTAAAAAAACCAAGTTTCTTGTATATATCAGCATTGTTTTTCTCTTTTTGGGGAGATGTTTTATTATTATTTCCGGAGAGGTTTTTTGTTCTTGGTTTAGTTTCTTTTCTACTGACTCATGTGCTGTATATTAAACTTATAAATGGATTTTTACCTAAACTAAACGTTGCTGTATTTGTTAAATTTGCTCTTGTTTTTCTAGGGTATTTTGGTGGAGTAGTTTTTTTGATTAAAGATAACCTTAAAGAGCTACTGATTCCGGTTATAGTATATGGTTTAGTTATTTCTGCTTTCGGAACGTTTTCTTTGGTAAATTATATAAAAAACAAAGCAACCGAAAACTTATGGTTGCTTATAGGTGCTATTGTTTTTATTCTATCAGACAGTATAATAGCGATTAATAAATTTTATTTGATGAATACTGATTTAGGAAGCCTAATAATGATTACTTATATAGTTGCTCAATATTTAATTTGTAAGGCTTTAATTGCTAAATCACTAAAGTCAGAATTATAAATCTAAAAAGGGAATATCTTTTTTATTGAAAAACAGTAAAATTCCACCTGAGATTAAAGTGATAACGGCCATCATAAACAAAGTACCTCCGTCGTTATTGTGTGTTATGCCGATTTTTGTTAAATGAGAGAAAATAGCACCTCCCATTAATCCCACTGTTAATGCGGCGCCTAACCAAACTCTTCTAGGTATAAATAGTAAAATAGATGCAATTAGTTCTAAAACCCCTGTACCAATTCTCATTAATTGTTCATTTTCTCCAGCAACTTTTGTAAATAGGTCAATGCTTTCTTGAGCACCAGTGAACTTAAAAAACAATGTTTGTAACATTATTACAGCTGCGATAATTTTTAATATAAGTGGCAAACGTGTTTTCATAATTATTTAAAATTTGTTTTGGAATTAGACGGAACAATTTAAACATCATTTCAAAAATGTTAAAATAAAATGAATTTGCGAAAAATAAGGGGTGTATAGGGTTTCAATTTATTAGTCTATTCTAAGTTTTATAGAAATAAGATTTTCTAGTTGAGTTTTCATTATTGAGATAAAATTAAACAAGCTTAGAAAATTTGTATATTCTGTAAATAAACCGCTTTTCATACAAAATAAAGCAGTAATTTTGAGTCAAATTTTAAGAAGGAAATGCAAAAATTTATTGGAACAGGAGTTGCTTTGGTTACTCCTTTTTTAGAAGATGGTTCTGTTGACTTTGACGGATTAGAAAGATTAGTTAATTACCAAATAGAGAATGGAATTGATTACTTAGTTGTTCTCGGAACAACAGGTGAACCAGCAACGTTATCTAAAGATGAAAAAGAGGCTGTGAAATCGAAGATTATTGAAGTCAATAATGGAAGACTCCCTCTAGTTATTGGAATTGGAGGAAATAATACAGCAGCAGTTGTTGAGGAGATTAAATATACTGATTTGTCGAGTTTTGATGCGATACTTTCAGTTTCGCCATATTACAACAAACCAACTCAAGAAGGTATTTATCAACATTTTAAAAAAGTTGCAGAGGCTACTGATAAACCGATTATCTTATATAATGTACCAGGAAGAACATCTTCAAATATGTCTCCTGAAGTAATTGTTCGTTTAGCGAATGATTTCGAAAACGTTATCGCGGTTAAAGAAGCGAAAGGAGATATGGTACAAGCTATGAAGATTATTCAAAATGTACCGGAAGACTTTTTAGTTATTTCTGGCGATGATATGATTGCTCTTCCAATGGTTTTGGCAGGGGGAGCAGGAGTTATTAGTGTAATAGCTCAAGGTTTGCCAAAGAAGTTTTCTAATTTAATTAGACTTGGACTGGATGGAAATCCAAAAGAAGCTTATAAACTACATTACAACGTAGCAGATAGCATAGATTTAATTTTTGAAGAAGGAAACCCTGCAGGAATCAAGGCAATGTTGCAGAAATTAGGTGTATGCGAAGACGTGGTTAGGTTGCCGTTGGTAAAAGCTTCAGAATCTCTGCAAACTCGAATTTCCGACTTTATGGATCATCAATAAAGCAAATACAGCTATAAGAAAATAAATAAAGCTCATAATGCAGAATTATGAGCTTTTTTGCATCTTTGTTGTAGTAAAAATAGAGAATTATGTTATCAGAAAAAATAGAGTCAGCATTAAATAAACAAGTTCAAATAGAAGCGCAGTCATCTCAAGTATATTTAGCAATGGCATCTTGGGCTGAAGTTCAAGGTTTCGAAGGAGTTTCTCAATTTATGTACGCACATTCCGATGAAGAACGTATGCACATGTTAAAGCTCGTTAAGTTTATTAACGAAAGAGGAGGTCATGCAATGGTTCCAGCATTAGAAGCGCCATCACCTAAGTTTGGTTCTTTCAAAGATATGTTCCAAACGTTATTTGATCATGAAGTAATGGTTTCTAAGTCAATAAACGATTTAGTTCATATTACTCTCGAGGCAAGAGATTACGCAACTCATAACTTTTTACAATGGTATGTTGCCGAACAAATCGAAGAAGAAGCATTAGCTCGAACCATTCTAGATAAAATCAATTTAATTGGTGATGATAAAGGTGGATTGTACTTATTTGATAATGATGTAAAGCAGTTAGTTGGTCAAGAAAATGCACCGCAGTAAATTTAACAAACGTTTAATAGCATCTTATTGTTAATTATGCGTTATTGCACAAGAACTCGTAGCTACGAATTCATTTTAATAATACATAATTAATTACTAATTTTGCAAAATGCAAAAAATGATCAGAAAGATATATTTCGTTTTATCGTTAGTCCTGTTGACTTCGTGTGGTGAGTACCAAAAGGTTTTAAACAGAGGTACCATAGAAGAGCAATACAAGATGGCGGTAAAAATGTATGAAGCTAAAAAATATAGTAAAGCTTTACGTTTATTTGAAAAAGTTACGCCAGCATATCGTAACAAGCCACAAATGGAAAGAATTCAATATATGGTGGCCAATTCAAATTTTAATGAAAAGAATTTCAGTATAGCTGGATATTACTTTAATCGTTTTTCTCAGAATTATCCAAAAAGTTCAAAGAAAGAGGAAGCAGATTTTTTATCGGCGTTGAGCTATTATAAGGCAGCTCCTATATATAGTAAAGATCCTACAGATACGAATAAGGCGTTGGAATCTTTTCAATCTTTTATAGACAAATATCCAGATTCACCGCGTTTGGCGGAGGCAAACAAATTTTATAACGAATTGCAGTTTAAGTTAGAAACAAAAGCTTTTGAAATAGCAAAAGGTTATTATACTACCGCGCAAACTGACCCAAGAAATTATAGAGCAGCGATAACTGCTTTTGATAATTTATTGACAGATTATTTAGGTACTCGTTACAAAGAGGAAGCATTATTCTTGCGATTTAGATCTGCTCATGATTTAGCTCTTAAAAGTAAAATTAAAAGAAAAGAAGAGCGTATCAAAAATGCGGTAAAAGCATACGAAAAGTTCAAACGTAATTTCCCTGAGTCTAAATTTAAAAAAGAATCAGAAGAAATGTTAGCAGTATTAAATAAAGAACAAGAGAGAATACAGCAATTAATAGTTAATAGTAAAAGTTAAATATGAATTATAAAGAAACGAAGGCAGCAGCTACTACGGTAACTTACAATAGAGAAGCCATAGAAGCTCCAACAAATAACATTTACGAAGCGATTTCTATTATAGCAAAAAGAGCAACTCAAATTAATTCTGACCTAAAGAAAGAATTAGTTGATAAGCTTGATGAATTTGCTACTTACAATGATAGTCTAGAAGAAGTTTTCGAAAATAAAGAGCAAATTGAAGTTTCTAAATTTTATGAGCGTTTACCGAAACCAACGGCTATTGCTGTTGAAGAATGGTTAAACGAAAGAGTTTATCATAGATCTCCAGACAACAAATAAATGTCTGTACTTCAAGGAAAAAAAGTACTATTAGGTATAACAGCTGGAATTGCAGCATATAAAACCGCTAGTTTAGTACGTTTATTTATAAAATCAGGCGCAGAAGTCAAAGTAATTATGACTCCTGCGTCTAAAGATTTTATAACACCTCTAACACTTTCTACACTTTCCAAAAACCCAGTTCATTCTGCTTTTTATGATCAAGAAGATGAAAATGAACTTTGGAATAATCATGTTGAATTAGGTCTTTGGGCAGATATTATGTTAATCGCCCCTACAACAGCTAATACATTATCAAAAATGACCAATGGCGTTTGTGATAATTTATTACTAGCAACCTATTTGTCAGCTAAATGTCCAGTTTATTTTGCACCTGCTATGGATTTAGACATGTACAAACATGCCTCTACAAAAAATAGTTTAGAGAAATTACAAAGTTTTGGGAATATTATGATTCCAGCAACTTCTGGTGAATTGGCTAGTGGTTTGGTTGGTGAAGGAAGAATGGCAGAACCTGAGGATATCGTTGATTTTATTACTAATGACATCTTATCAAAATTACCTCTTAAAGGCAAAAAGCTCTTATTAACAGCTGGACCAACATATGAAGCAATTGATCCAGTTCGTTTTATTGGGAATCATTCCTCTGGTAAAATGGGATTTGAAATAGCAAAAGCAGCAGCCAGTTTAGGAGCTGAAGTTTTTCTTGTTTCAGGACCTTCACATCAAACTGTAAAGCATTCATTGATTCATAGAATTGATGTAAAATCAGCGGAACAAATGTATAATGCCTGCCATGAATATTATAAAGATGTTGATATTGCAATATTATCAGCTGCCGTTGCAGATTATCGCCCAAAAAATGTTGCTGATAAAAAAATAAAAAAGAAAGATGCTTCGTTAGTAATAGAGCTTGAACCTACACAAGATATTTTAAAATCTTTAGGAGCAGCGAAAAAGAATCAATTTTTAGTGGGATTTGCGTTAGAAACAAATGACGAAGTTTCAAACGCTAAAAAGAAAATCGAAGGAAAAAATTTAGATCTTATTGTTTTGAATTCTCTCCGAGATAAAGGAGCTGGTTTTGCTGGTGATACAAATAAAATTACTATTATTGATTCTGATTTCAATGAAACAGTTTATTCTCTAAAATCGAAGAGGGAGGTAGCTGTTGATATTATTAACGAAATTATTTCAAGAATTAATGCGTAAAATTATCTTTCTTATTTTGCTTTCAATTGGATGTATAAATCCAATCTTTTCTCAAGAAGAATTAAATGCTGTTGTTGTTGTTAATGCAGACCGTGTACAAAGTACTAACAAACAGGTTTTTTCAACTTTAGAGCAGTCTATAACGGAGTTTATCAACCAAACAAGATGGACGAATAAGAAAGTGCTTCCACAAGAACGAATAAATTGTGCATTTACGATCATTATTAACGAACAAAATGGGAATAACTTCAAGGGAAGTATTCAAGTTCAATCTGCAAGACCAGTTTATAATGCTTCTTATGAAACTACCTTACTTAATATAAACGATACTAGTTTTAGTTTTCAATATAACGAGTTTGAGCCGTTGATATTTAATCCAAATAGTTTTGATTCTAACTTGGTTTCAGTAATTGTGTTTTATGTATATACAATTATCGGAATCGATGCCGATTCTTTTGCGTTAAAAGGAGGAGAGAATTATTTAAAACTAGCTCAAAATGTTATGTTACAGGCTCAACAAAGTGGTGATGCAGCTTGGCAAAATGAAGTTGGAGCTCAAAACAGATTTACGTTAATTGATAATTTATTATCATCGAAGTTCAGTACCTTAAGGTCTATTTATTACGATTATCATAGAAAAGGTATGGATAATTTTATCGAAAAAGAAATTGATGCCAAAAAAGCCATTGCACAAAGTGTTATGGATTTGGAGAAATTATTCAATATTACTGTGGGAAACTATATGATTCGTGTTTTTTTGGATGCCAAGTCGGATGAGATTGTTAACATCTTTTCTACTGGTAAAACTACAGGTTACGAGCCGAAATTAAAAGAAATCTTAGAGCGAGTTGCACCTACACAAAATAGTAAGTGGAAAGAAATAAAGCTTTAAGTATGTTTTAACTAGAGAGCTTATTAATTTCTTCTTTTATTTTTTTAAAATTCCTTATTTTTACGGGCTATAAAAGATAGCTTTTGTTACATCATTTATCCATACAAAATTACGCCTTAATAGATGAGTTATCTATCAATTTTTCTGATGGATTGTCTATTATTACAGGAGAAACAGGTTCAGGAAAATCAATTCTTTTAGGAGCTTTAGGACTAGTTCTTGGTAATAGAGCAGACCTTGGTTCTTTAAAGAATAATGAATCTAAATGTATAATTGAAGCCGAATTTGATTTAACAGCATATGTACTTCAAGACTTTTTTGAAGCAAATGATTTGGATTATGAGGATAAAACTATCATCAGAAGAGAAATTTTGCCTTCTGGTAAATCAAGGGCTTTTGTAAACGATACACCAGTAAACTTAAGTTCGTTAAGTGAATTAAAATCGAAATTGGTCGATATTCATTCTCAGCATCAAACATTACAAATTTCTGATACTTTATTTCAATTCTCTGTAATTGATGCACTAGCAAAAAATGATAAACGAGTAGCTTCCTATAAACGAGGTTTAAAAAAGTACAATAAGCTTTTAAAAGAGCTTCGATTGTTAAAAGAAAACCAAGAGAGCGAAAACCAGCAATACGAGTATAATTTACATTTATTTAAAGAATTAGAAGAGGCTGATTTAAAAGAAAACGAACAACAAGATTTAGAAGCTAAACTTGATGTTTTAAACAATGTTGAAGATATTAAGGTTAATCTTTCTGAAGCTCTTCAGATTACAGTGAGCGAAGAGGTCGGTGCGCAAAACTTGTTATATTCTCTACAAAATACGCTCCAAAAAATAAGTACGTTCTCTAAAGAATATGAAGAATTATATAATAGAGTTGCTAGTATTAAAATAGAGTTAGATGATGTTGCTGATGAATTAGAACGTTCAAATGAGTCAATAGAATTTAATCCAAACGAACTAGAGATTGTAAATGAACGATTACAATTAATTTATTCTTTACAAAAAAAGCATCAAGTCTCATCTTTAGAAGAATTAGCAAGCATCCACCAGCAATTAGCCGAGAAAGTTAGTGGAGTTGAGAATGCTTCAGAAATAATTGATAAAAAACAACAAGAAGTTGATGAGGTTGCTAAGAAGTTGGATGAAGTTGCTATGTTAATTTCAAACCAAAGAAATAAATCGATTCCTAAACTTAAGAAAGAATTAGAGTTTTTACTATCTGAATTAGGAATGCCAAATGCGAGTTTTTCTATTGAAATTACGCCTTCAGAAAATTATTTATCTAATGGAAAGGACGATTTAGCATTTTTGTTTTCAGCAAATAAAGGAGGGAATTTTGGTGAATTAAAGAAGGTTGCTTCTGGAGGAGAATTATCTAGAATTATGCTTTCCATAAAGAAAATTCTTTCAGAAAACACAAAACTACCAACCATTATTTTTGATGAAATTGATACGGGAGTTTCGGGTGAAGTTTCTAATAAAATAGCCAACATAATGCAACAAATGAGTCAATATATGCAGGTAATAGCAATAACGCATTTACCTCAAATCGCCTCAAAAGGAAAATCGCATTATAAAGTATTTAAAGAAGATAAAAATGGTGTTACAGCATCCAATTTAAAATTGCTTTCAACAGATGAAAGAGTCGTTGAAATTGCTGAAATGTTAAGTGGAAAGGATATTTCAGAAAGTGCATTGACCCATGCAAAGGAACTATTAAATTAAAAGGTTATGAGTGATAACAGAGCGGAGGATTTATTTTTCGAGGCAGATCAAATGATTGATGAGAACCAAATTGTTGAGGCCAAAGAAAGATTGTATGATTTATTAGAAGAGTTTCCAGATTACGGAAGAGCTCACAATCATTTAGGATGGTTATATAACTTGAAGTTTAATAACTATCCAAAAGCAAAGAAACATTTAGAATTAGCCATTAAGTTCGCGCCAGATTATCATGCGGCTTACAGTAATTATGCATATTTGTTAATTGATATGAATCTTAATGATGAAATGATTACATTTGGCAACAAAGTCATAAATAGTTCTGTTGTAGATAAATCAACTATTTATAATAAAATGGGACAAGCATTTGAATTAAAAAAAGATTTAATGAGTGCTCACAAACATTATAAATTGGCTATCGGAGAAACACTAAACAACAAAACGTTAGACTCGATATACGCGTCTGTAAATAGGGTAAAAAGAAAAATGAGCCTGATGCAACGCTTAAAATTAATTAACCAATAGGAAAATAAACACTAAAACATGTATAACTTATTAAAAGGTAAGAAAGGAATTATTTTCGGAGCTTTAGATGAGAATTCTATTGCTTGGAAAGTTGCAGAAAGAGCTCATGAAGAAGGAGCTGAGTTTGTATTAACTAATGCACCAATTGCTCTTAGAATGGGACAATTAAATGAATTAGCTGAGAAAACTGGATCGCAAGTTATTCCTGCTGATGCGACTTCTATGGAAGATTTAACGAACTTAGTTGAAAAATCTATGGAAATTTTAGGTGGTAAACTAGACTTTGTTTTACATTCAATCGGAATGTCTGTTAACGTTCGTAAAGGAAAACATTATACAGATCCTAAGTATGATTTTACAACTAAAGGTTGGGATGTATCTGCTGTATCTTTTCATAAAACAATGAACGTTTTATATAACAAGCAAGCTATGAATGAATGGGGAAGTATTGTTGCTTTAACGTATATGGCAGCTCAAAGAGTTTTCCCAGATTATAATGATATGGCTGATAATAAAGCGTATTTAGAATCTATTGCACGTAGTTTTGGTTATTTCTTCGGAAGAGATCATAAAGTTCGTGTAAATACAATTTCACAATCACCAACGGTAACAACTGCAGGTAGTGGAGTTAAGGGGTTTGACGGATTCTTAGCGTATGCAGAAAAAATGTCTCCATTAGGAAACGCTACAGCATTAGAATGTGCAGATTATACAATTTCATTATTCTCAGATTTAACGAAAAAAGTTACATTACAAAACTTATTCCACGATGGAGGATTCTCCAACATGGGAGTGAGTGATGCAGTAATGGAAAGATTTACGGAAGAATAAATTTTTCTTATTAAAAGAATCAAAATACAAGAATGCAAATCTTTAGATTTGCATTTTTTATTGATTATATTTTAATAATTGTCAAACTGTCTCGAAGATTCGGGAGTTTCAGTATCTCATCTTGCTTGATATTTTATAATGATAAGATTCTGAAATAAATTCAGAATGACGATTTAAAATATTATTTAAGATATTTATTTATAGTATTTATGAGTAACATTTCGTTCATAGAAAAAGAATTAGAAGGACTGAGAAAAGAATTAAATCAACATGAGTTATATACATCTCTTAAAAATATTGATGATGTAAAAACTTTTATGGAATCTCATGTATTCGCTGTTTGGGATTTCATGTCGTTGTTAAAGGCTTTACAACAAGAGTTAACCTGTACAACATTACCTTGGTTTCCTAAAGTAAATACAAAAACAGCTCGTTTTATAAATGAAATTGTATTAGGAGAGGAAACAGATGTAAATGAATTAGGCGAGCCTAGAAGTCATTTCGAGATGTATGTAGACGCAATGAAGCAAGTCGGAGCGAGTACTTCAGCTATAGCTAATTTTATTTCTGAAGTATATGACGGAACGAGTATTGAAAACGCATTAACCAAAAGTGAAGTATCTAAAGAAGTTTTGGACTTTGTAAAATTCACTTTTGATGTTATAAATACCAGAGAACCACATTTAATTGGATCTGTATTTACATTTGGTAGAGAAGATGTAATTCCTGATATGTTTATTGAAATTGTTAAGAATACAGAGGAAGAGAAAAATACCAATTATAGTAAATTAATATATTACTTAAATAGACACATTGAATTGGATGGAGATGAACATGGACCTTTATCATTAGAAATGATAGAAGAATTATGTGGCAATGACCAACAAAAATGGGATGATGTGCTGTTTTATGCCAAAGAAGCGCTTCGAAAGAGGATTCAGCTTTGGGATGGGATAGTAAAAGAAATAAACGCGTCAGTATTAGCTTAAATGAAATTAAATTTTTCCATAATTATTCCAGTATATAATCGTCCAAATGAAATCGATGAATTGCTAGAAAGCTTTACTAAACAAGATTTTAGTGATGCTTATGAAATTATAATTGTGGAAGATGGTTCTGATAATTCTTCTGAGGGAATAGTTAAAAAGTATTCTTCAAGCCTAAACATTAAGTATTATTACAAGGAGAATTCAGGTGCTGGAATGTCGCGTAATTTTGGAATGGAAAAGGCAACTGGTAACTATTTCATTATTCTAGATTCTGATGTTATTTTACCAAATACTTATTTGAGTAGTGTAAAGAATGCTTTGACACATAATTTTACGGATGCTTTTGGTGGTCCGGATAAAGCTCATGAGAGTTTTACTCCTTTGCAAAAAGCAATTAATTATTCTATGACTTCTGTTTTTACTACAGGAGGAATTCGAGGAAAAAAGAAAAGTGTTGGTAAATTTCAACCGAGAAGTTTCAATATGGGAATTTCCAAAGAAGCTTTTGATAAAACGAAGGGGTTTAATCATTACAAAGTAGGAGAGGACATTGATTTATCTTTTCGATTATGGAACGAAGGATACGACACTCAATTAATTTCTGATGCTTATGTGTATCACAAGAGAAGAACAAGTATCAAACAATTTTTCAAACAAACCTTTTCCTTTGGAACAGCGCGTCCAGAATTAAATAGAAGATTTCCAAGTACAAAAAAAATTACCTATTGGTTTCCAAGTGTTTTTATTTTAGGGTTAGATTTAGGCATAATTTTGTTGTTTTTTGGCTACTCTAAATTGTTATTATTCTACCTAGCTTATTTCATCTTACTTTTCTTTGATTCATTGGCTCAGAATAAAAGTTTCAAAGTTGCTTATTTAAGTATTGTAACCACACTTACTCAATTTTATGGTTACGGATTAGGATTTTTAAAGTCCTTTTTATTTAAGAGTTCTGAATAATTTTTCAAGAATGTTCAAATTATAATAATACGTCATTACGAGGAGCTAACGACGAAGTAACCTCACTTTTGATTTGCAGATTGCTTCATTTCGTTATACTTCATTCGCAATGACGGTAAAATATCTCTTCAGTAATGACATTTTTGATCAATAAGAATTTTGTGAAGAAGTTATAACATTTAAAATTCTCTTTATTTCTTTTAAGTCAGAAACCGTTTGAGGTATTTCGTCAAAATTCAAAGCAGTACTTTCTTGAATTATAATTGAAGCCGAAGCATGAACTTCTGAAAAACCAGCTTTTTTGAAATCAGTAACGTTTTTCGAGTTTATTCCAGATCCAGGTAAGATGATTATCTGATTACCAAATTGCTGATTTAATTTTTGCAATAAAGTTATTCCTTCTAAAGCTTTGTTCTGTTGACCAGAAGTTAATATTCGATCTACTTTTAACTCAATTAACTGTTGTATTCCTTCTATTGGATTCTTAACTAAATCAAAAGCTCTATGAAACGCAAAAGGAAGCGGATAAGCTATTGAAATCAATTCTTTAGTTCTTTCTACGTCAATTGTATTATCCTGCATTAATACACCTGAAACAATCCCATTTACACCTAATGATTTACATTTAATAATGTCTTGTTTCATAATATCGAATTCGGCTTCGGAGTACACAAAATTTCCGCTTCTTGGTCGAATTAAAACAAAGGTTTCTATAGATAGTTCCGAAATCACCTTTTGAATTAATCCATAAGAAGGCGTAATTCCACCAGAATTTAATTCAGAACACAATTCTATTCGATGAGCTCCAGCTTGTTCAGCATTTAAAGCAGATTGATATGAATTTGCACAAATTTCTAATTTCATTATTCAATAATTATTTCATCAATAAAAGTCCAAGCTTTAAAACCAGCGCCTTGTCTTCCTTCTGGAATGATTCCATAGTTTGGAATTTCAATAAATACTTTTGAGGCTTTAAGATCTTTAAATTTTATATTTACATTAACCATTAATGAATCTCTATTTTTTATATTTATGAAATCAGGTTTCTCTTTTATATTACAATCAGAGGAAAAATCAATTTTAATTTTTTTAGGAGCATAAATCCATTGTCCATTTCCATTATGGAAACGCATTTTGATATTTTTTATAGGTGTTATAGAATCTAAATCAATGGTAATTTTTACATCATCTCCAGAGAAACCTAACCACTCTTTATCGCCATATCGTTTATTACTTCCTGAAATTCCATTAATTAGAGCTTGTTTGCCTCCAGCATTATAAGAGCGATGGGGATTAACATTTAAACTAATATTCTTTCCGACAGCTTTATGTAAATTAACTTTCGTGGTAAATAAAGAACTTACTTGAATTTGATTATCAAAGCTGGCAGCTTTAATATTCGTAGTCTTCTCAATTAAAATTGGTTTTTTATAAATCTCGGAGTTTACTGATGGACTTGTTCCGTCTAAAGTAAAACGAACAACGGATTTTCTTGAGGAAGATTTTAATGAATATTCAAGTCCATCTTTTTCATTTTTAGATAATTTTCCGCTTATCTCATGTAAATGATTCGCAAAGTTGACTTTTTTACTTTTTAATTGTTCGTGGAAAATTTCAAGTCTGTTTTTAAAATCTTCAAAATTTCTATGTTTGGGTTTAGACCAAAGAACTTCTGCAAGTGCAACTGCTCTTGGAAAAGTCATGTATTCCACTTTTTCAGGAGTTTTCATGTACTCTGTCCAGACATTTCCTTGAGCTCCTAAAACGTATTTAGATTCTTCTATAGTTAACTCTACAGGAATCGGATTAAAACTATATACTTTTTCAAGTGGTAAAAAACCACCAATAGCTAGAGGTTCGTTTTCATTTTCGGACTGATAATAATCAAAATAACAATGAGAAGTAGGTGTCATGATTACATTATGATGTTCTTTTGCTGCTTTAACAGCTCCTTCAGTTCCTCTCCAAGACATTACTGTGGCATTCGGGGCTAACCCTCCTTCTAAAATTTCATCCCAACCAATAATTTGTTTTCCTTTTGAGTTGATATACTTTTCCATTCTTTTGATAAAGTAGCTTTGCAACCCATGTTCATCTTTTAAGTTTTTTTCCTTGATTAATTGTTGACAAAATTTTGAGTTTTTCCATCTCGTTTTTGGAGCTTCATCACCACCAATATGAATATATTTACTCGGAAATAACTCAATTACTTCGTCAATTACATCTTCCAAAAATTTAAAAGTTGTTTCTGTCGGACAATACACTTCTTCAAATACTCCCCATTTTGTAGCTACTTTAATACTGTCACCGGTGCATCCTAGTTCTGGATAAGCTGCAATTGCTGCCTGAGAGTGTCCAGGCATTTCTATTTCAGGGATAATATCTACAAATCGTTCTGATGCATATTGTACAATTTCCTTTATTTCTTCTTGTGTATAATAACCTCCATATCTTTTTCCATCATATTTCTGTGGTTGGTCATTATAGTGTCCAATTAATGTTTCTTCTCTATATGCTGCAATCTCTTGTAGTTTAGGATATTTTTTTATTTCAATTCTCCAACCTTGATCCTCAGTTAAATGCCAATGAAAAGTATTGTATTTTAAAGAAGCAATAACATCAATATATTTTTTAATAAATGAAACAGGAAACATATGTCTGGCAACGTCTAAATGCATTCCTCGATAAGAAAATTGTGGTTTATCTTTAATTTCTAAACATTGTATCGAAATTTCTTGAGAATCGCTTTTTGAAGGAAGCAACTGAAGTAATGTTTGAACTCCATAAAAAGCTCCTTTAGGAGTTTTGGACTTTATTTGAATGTCTTTTTCCGTTATTGATAAATGATATTCTTCGTTGTTCTTTATTGCGTTATCTATTATAAAAATGATAGAATTTTTTTCAGAACTAGTATTCGGTTTTATATGAAGATTACTTTCTAAATAGGATTTGAAATAATCAATTACTTTTAATAGGCTGTCATCACCTGAAATATAGGTTTCATTAGAAAGAATAAAAGAACCATTTTTAATTTCTTGATATGCTGGTATTGGCATAACTGCTGGTTCAAGAGCTAATTTTTGTTCTTTTTTGCATTGAACAAATATTAATAAAAGCGGTAGGAAGTATTTTAAAATTTTCATTTTAGTATATTAGAAATCTAAAAATAAGAATCTAAACCAAATGAAGCTTAAAACAATATTCCTTTTCTTAATAGGATTATTAATATCTAATTGTAAACAAGAAACAATTACTCCCGCAAAAATTTCAAAGCCTTTAATTTCTTATGTAAATCCATTTATAGGAACAGGTGGTCACGGACATACTTATCCTGGAGCTACAATGCCATTTGGAATGATGCAATTAAGTCCAGATACTCGATTAGATGGATGGGATGGATGTTCTGGGTATCATTATTCTGATGAATATATCTATGGTTTTTCTCATACACATCTAAGTGGAACTGGAGTGTCTGATTATGGTGATATTTTATTAATGCCGACAAACGATATTGTTTTCAATAATGGTGCAGATGGAAAGCCAGGCTATCGTTCAAAGTTTACTCATGATAAAGAAATCGCAGAGGCAGGTTATTATAAAGTTCATTTAGATGATACCAATATTGATATTGAACTAACAGTGTCAGAACGAAGTGGAGTGCATAAATATCAGTTTCCCTCTAGTGAAAACCAAGTGGTAATTCTCGATTTAATTCATCGTGATGAATTATTGGGAGGAGTTATTAATATGATCTCTGATAAAGAAATTTCTGGATATCGATTTTCAAAAGCATGGGCTACCAATCAGAAATTATTCTTCTATATTAAATTTTCGCATTCAATTCAAGACAAACTAGATCATCCAGTTCCGAAGAATAGAGAACAAATTGCTGGGTTTGTTTTTGAAAACCCAAATAACGAACCAGTTTATGTAAAAATTGGAATTTCTGCAGTAGATATTGAAGGAGCTAAAAATAATTTAGATCAAGAAATAGGTAATAAGTCTTTTGAAGAAGTTAAGAATGATGCACAACAAGCTTGGACAAAACAATTAGAGAAAATTGTTGTAGAAAGTAATAATGAAGATTATAAGACTAATTTCTTTACAAGTATGTATCACGCAATGATTGCTCCAAACAAATATCAAGATGTTGATGGAAGATACAGAGGAATGGATTTAAAAATTCATGAAACTAAAGATTTTGATTACTACACTGTTTTCTCACTTTGGGATACATACAGAGCTACACATCCTTTGTATACAATTATTGAACAAGAACGAACAAATGATTTTATCAATACTTTTTTGGCAAAGTATGATGAAGGAGGGATTATGCCAATTTGGGATTTATCTGCAAATTATACTGGCTGTATGATTGGTTATCATGCAGTTCCAGTAATTGCTGATGCTTATTTGAAAGGAATTCAAGGATATGATACCGAGAAAGCATTGCAAGCCATGAAACATTCTGCAACTAGAGATAAGCTTGGATTAGAATCGTATAAAAGTCTTGGGTATATTCCTGTGGAGAAAGAAAGTGAATCGGTTTCTAAAACTTTAGAATATGCATATGATGATTGGACGATTGCTCAAATGGCAAAAGCAATGAATAAGTCTGATGATTATAAGACGTACATAGAAAGAGCTCAGAATTACAAGAATATTTTTGATCCGAAGTCTCAATTTATGAGAGGTCGATTTAGAAATACTTGGTTTGCTACATTTGATCCTTATGAAGTAAACTTTAATTATACAGAAGCCAATGCTTGGCAGTATAGTAATTATGTTCCTCAAGATATTTCAGGATATATGAAGTTGCTAGGAGGGAAGTCTGTTTTAGAAAAGAATTTAGATACACTATTTAAAGCTGAAGCGGAAACTTCAGGTCGTCATCAAGTTGATATTACAGGGTTAATCGGTCAATATGCACATGGAAATGAACCAAGTCACCACATGGCATATTTGTACAATTTTGTTGGAAAACCTCATAAAACTCAGGAAAAGATTCAACAAATTTTAACTGAACAGTATACAAATTCACCAGATGGAATTTCAGGAAATGAAGATTGTGGACAAATGAGTGCTTGGTATATTTTTAGTTCTTTAGGATTTTATCCAGTAACTCCAGGATCAAACCAATATATCATAGGAAAACCTTTGTTTGATAAAGCTTCAATCAATTTAGAAAATGGAAAAATATTTACCATTCAAGCTAAGAATCTTAATAATGATAATATTTATATAAAAGAAGCATTCTTAAATGGAGAATCGTTGAACAGAACCTATATCAGTCATGAAGAAATTATTAATGGAGGATCTTTAGTTTTTGAAATGACAAATTCACCTTCAGATTGGGGAACAAAAGAAGAAGAACTTCCTATAACAAGTATTGATGATCATGTAATAGTTCCTGCACCTTTTATTGAAAAAGGAGAAGTTGCTTTTAAAGGAAATACCGAAGTTGTGCTGTCAAACGTAGAAAAAGATGTGAAGACATTTTACTCATTAAACAGTAATGAATTTATAGAATATAAGAGTTCATTTACCATTGAAGAAAAGTCAACACTGAAAGTTTATTCTCAAAAAGGAGATATTAAAAGTTCGATTATAACTACTAATTTCTATAAAATTGACCCGAATATAAAAATCGAATTAAAAACGAAGTATGCAAATCAATACAATGCAGGTGGAGATAATGCCTTAATTGATGGAATTTTAGGAACAGAAGATTTTAGAACAGGAACATGGCAAGGATACTGGAATGAAGATGTTGAAGCAATTGTTGATTTAGGGAAATCTAAACTAGTTAACATGGTTTCTATTAATTTTTTGGAAGATCAAAGAAGTTGGATTTTCTTACCTACTGAAGTTGCATGTTTTATGTCAAATGATGGAGTAAATTATATTCCTATTGATTATAGTCCTAGAAAAATTGACGCAAATAAGCCTGTAGAGAATGTTAGTATTAAAAATATCCACTTCAAACAACCATCAAGATCATATAGATATGTAAAAATAGTTGCAAAGAAACTTGGGAAATTACCTGAGTGGCATTTAGGCTATCCACACGATGGCCGTTCATGGATTTTTATTGATGAAATAATGATAAAATAATAGAATGAAAGGAAGAAAAATTATAAAAAGTATACTCGTATTTAATCTATGTTTGCTTTCGATGCTCGGTTTTTATGGCTGTAATAACGAAAAGTCAGATTCAAAAACTGGATTAAAGAAAGTTGAAAGTTCAACTAAAGTCACACCTATTGCCATCGGAACTTGGAATTTTCCAGATGCAATTAATGCGGCAGCAGCAGTTTTAAAAAATGGTGGTTCAGCGTTAGATGCAGTTGTTGAAGGTTGTAAAAAGGAGGAAGCTAACCCTAAGAATCAAACTGTTGGAATAGGGGGGGTACCAGATAGAGATGGAGATGTTACATTAGATGCTTGTGTTATGAACGAAAAGGGTGATTACGGAGCTGTAGTTGGAGTAAAAAACATAAAGCACGTAATTTCTTTAGCGAGGAAGGTGATGGAAGAAACACCTCACGCCATTTTAGCTGGAGACGGAGCTGAAAAGTTTGCCCAGGCTAATGGTTTTGTAAAGGAAGATTTGTTAACAGAAGATTCTAAGAAAGCTTGGGAAGAATGGAAAATAAAATCTGAATACAAACCAATTATAAACATCGAAAACCATGATACCATTGGAATGTTAGCTTTAGATGCTGAAGGTAATATTTCTGGAGCTTGTACCACAAGTGGATTGGCTTATAAAATGGCAGGAAGAATTGGAGATTCCCCAATCATTGGTTCAGGTTTATTTATAGATAATGAAGTTGGTGGAGCTGTTGCAACTGGTTTGGGAGAAGAAGTTTTAAAAACTGTCGGTAGTTTTCTAATTGTTGAATTAATGAGGCAAGGAAAATCACCACAAGAAGCTTGTGAGGAAGCAATTCGTAGAATTGTAAGTAAACCAAATAGTAATTATAAAGATTTTCAAGTGTGTTATATTGCACTAAACAAAAAAGGTGAAGTAGGAAGTTATTCTATTCATGAATGGTTTAGTTATAACATATTTAAGAACGGAGAAACAAAAAATATAAAATCAGATTTTTATCTAAAGACCAAATAATTCAAATGACAACAACCAATAAATCGTACAGAACGGCTTTTATTTTTTTAACATCGTTATTTTTCCTTTGGGGATTTATCACGGTATTAGTTGATTCGTTAATTCCAAGATTAAAAGAAGTATTTACTTTATCTTATGGTAAAGCAGCTTTGGTCCAGTTCGCCTTTTTTGGAGCCTATTTTTTATTATCTATTCCAGCAGGTAACATTTTAGCGAAAATTGGGTATAAACGAGGAATTGTATTGGGATTAGCAACAATGGCCCTGGGTTGTTTGTTGTTTTATCCTGCAGCTTCGTATAGAGTTTTCGGAATTTTTATGTTAGCTTATTTCGTATTAGCGGGAGGTATGACAATACTCCAAGTTGCTGCAAATCCTTATGTAGCAGTTTTAGGTTCTGAGGAAGGAGCAAGTAGTAGATTGAATTTATCTCAGGCATTCAATTCTTTAGGAACAACAATTGCCCCTGCCATTGGAGCAATGTTGATATTAAGTGATAAAGTTAAATCTAAAGAAGAAATTGCAAGTTTAACTGCAACTGAAAAAGAGGCTTATTTTATTTCTGAAGCTTCAGCGGTACAGTCTCCATTTTTAGGTATAGCAATTTTTGTAGCGTTATTAGCAATAATATTCGTTTTTGTAAAACTACCTAAAGTGATGGAAAGAATACCAAGTGAAGGTTATAAAGCCTTGCTGGGAAAAAAATCTTTAGTAATGGGTACAATCGCAATTTTTGTATATGTTGGTGCCGAAGTTGCTATTGGAAGTTTCTTAGTAAATTATTTTATGGATATGAACTTGGCTCCATTGATTTCTTCAAATGAAACGATGATGTCAATAGCGAATACAATTGCTACTTTATTCAATAAGACTTTTACCAATTCTGATCCTAAATCTTTATTAGGTGTGTTTGTAGTATTCTATTGGGGAGGAGCGATGATTGGTCGTTTTGTTGGAGCCTATTTAACTAAGATCTTATCTCCTGTAAAAGTGCTAGGTCTATTTGCTTCTCTAGCAATTTTAATGATTATAATTTCCGTTTCAACCACGGGATTAATGTCAATGTGGGCTATTTTAGCGGTTGGGTTGTTTAATTCGATCATGTTCCCAACTATTTTTTCATTAAGTTTAGAAGGATTGGATGATTTGAAACCTCAAGCTTCAGGAGTGTTGTGTACGGCTATTTTTGGAGGAGCGGTTATTCCACCATTATATGGAATGTTGGTTGATAATTTAGGATTTAAATTAGCTTTTGTACTAATTATGATGTGTTACATATACATATATTATTATGGAAGAACGAAATCAAAATTATTATACCAAGAAGATTAGAAACGAATACTAATTATTCATGGGATTTATCTTTTTTTAAAACTACAAAACAAAAAGTTTTGTTCAGTGTTAAAGGGAGTTACATGATTTTCATACTTACAGTCCTTTTTTATGAAATTATTCTGAAATAGGGCTGTAAGGCTGTTTTCATTGTATTGTTTAATCTCTAATCCACTACATTTTAAAGGACCGTCCTCTGAAAAAGTTCCAATTACAAGGAGTTTTTCTGCAGCTGTAGTAACTTTTTCTATATAATTCGCCACATCTTTGTCTTCAGTTATGAAATGAAATACAGCTCTATCGTGCCAAATCGAGTAAGTCCTTTCCGGTTTGAATTCAAGGATATCAGATACAATCCAGTTTACTTTATCAGCTTTATTACCGAGTCTTTTTTTCGCTTTCTCGAGAGACTTTTCAGATATATCAAGAACTGTTATATCTTCAAACCCTTTTTCTAATAAAAAATCAACCAGTTTGCTATCACCGCCGCCAATATCAATAATACTAGTTTTTTTATCAAAAGGAATTGAAGATATAAATTCTAAAGATGTTTTAGGAATTTCTTGAGTCCAACTAACTTCGTTAGGACTTTTAGTCTCGTATACTTTTTCCCAATGCTTTTTCTTATCAAATTCCATTTACAGAGATAAAATTAAATGATTTCTTTAATGGTCTCAGGAGGTCTACCAACAACAGCTTTATTATTATTTACAACAATTGGTCTTTCAATTAATTTTGGATTTTCCACCATAGCTTTTATAATATCGCTATCTGATAAATCTTTTCCTTTAAAATTTTCTTTCCAAATTTTTTCATTTTTTCTCACTAAATCAATAGGTGAGATATTCAAAAGGTCAATTATTTCAGATAATTCTTTTTCGTTTAAAGTATCCTCTAAATATTTAACTGTTTTAAATTCTTTTCCGCTTTCTTCTAAAATAGCTAATCCTTGTCTAGACTTAGAGCATCTAGGATTGTGGTATATTTTTATCATGTTTTTTAATATAAATTTTATCTTTAGACTTTAGACTTTAGACTTTAGACTTTAGCTTTCTTTCTGTCCCATCATCATTAAATAAGCTTTTAAAAACGGATTAATATTTCCGTCCATTACAGCATCAACATTTCCAGTTTCGTGAGCTGTTCTAACATCTTTTACAAGTTTATAAGGATGCATTACGTAGTTTCTAATTTGACTTCCCCATTCATTTTTCATTTTATTTGCTTCAATATCAGCTCTTGCTGCTTGTCTTTTTTGTAGTTCAATTTCATAAAGTTGAGATTTTAACATTTGCAAAGCCGTAGCTCTGTTATCATGTTGAGATCTCGAATTTGAACATTGAATTTGAATACCTGTTGGTTTGTGTAATAACTGAACTTTAGTTTCTACTTTATTTACATTTTGTCCACCGGCACCACTAGATCTTGCAGTCGTAATTTCAATATCCGCTGGATTAATTTCAATTTCTATTGAATCATCTGCAACAGGATAAACATAAACCGACGAGAACGAAGTATGACGTTTTGCATTGCTATCAAAAGGAGAAATACGAACTAAACGATGCACTCCGTTTTCACCTTTTAACCATCCAAAGGCAAAATCTCCATCAACTTCAATAGTTACTGTTTTTACACCGGCTGTATCACCACTTTGATAATTTAAAGTTTTTAATTTAAAACCTTGTTTTTCTGCCCACATGGTGTACATACGCATTAACATTTCTGTCCAATCGCAACTTTCTGTTCCTCCAGCACCTGCAGTAATTTGAATAACAGCACTTAAACTATCACCTTCTTCAGAAAGCATATTTTTAAACTCAATATCTTCTAAAAAGGAATTCGTTTTTTCGAATTGTTCAGAGATTTCGTTTTCATCAACATCACCTTCCTTGTAAAAATCGTATAAGACGTTTAAATCTTCACTCATAGCAACGATTTCATTGTAATCATTTACCCATTTTTTCTTTAAACGTAACGATTTCATCAAGCTTTCAGCTTCTTTTGGGTCATTCCAAAAATCAGGATCAGCAGTTTTTTCTTCTTCATTCGAAATTTCAATTAATTTCTTGTCAATCTCTAAATAACCTTTTAACTTGGCAACGCGTTCAGCGATATTTTTTAGCTGTTCATGTGTAATCATATTTGCAAAAATACACTTTATAAACATACTTAAAAATGGAAATAAACTTAATAAGTGATACTGTTACGAAACCAACTGAGGGAATGCTAAAAGCAATGATGAATGCAAAAGTGGGAGATGATGTTTTTAAAGGTGACCCTACGGTTAATATGTTACAAGAAAAAGTAGCGGATATGTTCGGTATGGAAGATGCGTTATTTTTTCCGTCAGGAACAATGGCGAATCAAACAGCTATTAAGTTACATACACAGCCTGGAGATAAATTGTTTTGTGATAAATGGGCACATGTGTATAATTATGAAGGTGGAGGAGCCGCGTTTAATGCTGGAGTTACTTGTAAATTAATTGATGGAGATAGAGGAATGTTTACCGCAGAACAACTAAGATATGCTGCTGAAGGAAGATCTGATATTCATGTGCCGTATTCCAGATTAGTTTGTATAGAAAACACAACAAATAAAGGTGGAGGTGCTTGTTGGGATTTTGAAGAGTTAAAAAGGATTGAAAAAGTTTCTCGTGTATTTAATTTGGCTTATCATTTGGATGGAGCAAGACTTTTTAATGCTCTAGTAGCTAAAAATGAAACTCCTAAGCAGTATGGAGAATTGTTCGATACGATTTCTATTTGTCTTTCAAAAGGTTTGGGAGCACCAATTGGTTCTATTTTAGTAGGAAGTAAAGAACACATGGAAAAAGCTTTACGAATTAGAAAACTATTTGGAGGTGCGATGCGTCAGGTTGGATATTTGGCTGAAGCGGCTAATTATGCTCTAGATAATCATGTTGAAAGATTAGCAGAAGATCATCAAAAGGCTAAAGAAATCGAGAAAGTTTTACAGCAGCTAAATTTTGTAAAGAAAGTTGAGCCAGTAGAAACTAATATCGTTATTTTTTATGTGAAAGATGATATTAATCCGATGGAGTTTATCGATGTGATGAAAAGTAAGGGAATATTAATGATTCCTATGGGAGAAGGAAAAATTCGTATCGTTACCCATTTGGATTATACAGATGTAATGCACGAAAAATTACTAACTGAGTTGAAAAACTTCTAAAAAAATATTCTTAGAATAGGAGAGAAGGCGGATGCGTAAATACTTCTACGACTATTATAAAGTACGTCGTATCGTAATCCTATGGCAATTCCATTGGAAACTTGATAAGCTGCACCAAAATATAAAGCAGGATAGTTGTAGTTTTCTTTTATATCTCCAAAGGTACTGTTCACAAATAATTGTTCGAACTCAACGGAAAGTTGAGCTTCATAAATTGGATTTATGAGGCCGAGTATCCCAGTGCTAAATACATTAGATTTTACGTCGTTTCTTTTGGCATACTGATATCCTAAATTTATTCCCAAGGAAAATGTTTTATTAAAATCATAAATAGCAGATGGAAAAACAGCAATATTGGTTATGTTATTTCCAAAAGTAAGACCAACACCACCACCATATCTGACATGATCCCAAAATTTAGAGTCATTATCTTCTTGACTGATTCCGACGAAAGTAGTTAATAGAAAAAGAAGTGAAAGAGCTTTCTTCATTACTCATCTAATTTCGCTAAATCTTTGTAGTTTTTGTTTAATTTACGAAGTAAAATTCCATAAAGTAAATAATAAAACACCACTAAGATTCCAATCATCAGTAAAATAACAATGGCTTGAGATATCAGGAATACAGAAATTAGTTCTGACTTGTCTGAAAACTTAGCAGCTTCATTAGGCATTATTATTTCGATACCATTTGGGGTATTTATTATTATTAAATTGAAGATAATCATAAGTAAAACACCTCCAATAATATTATAGTACATGTAGTATTTTACCGTTTTTCGAGTCTTAATAATCTTACTCATTAAACTCTTTGTATTATCTGTAGTGTTAATAGAAGTATAGTTTTTGTAAAAGAGATATAGAAAAACAATGATTACAACTAGGTTGAAATAATAGGTGTAATTAAGAAGAGTCAGCATATTTAAGTCTTCATAGATATCCAAATATTTTGTTTTAGATATCATAATGTTTAAAACACTCCAAAGTAAAAATTCCATTAAACCAATTATAAAAATCCACTTTACAATTGATGAAGATCGTAATTTGGTCATCCTGTAAATATCTACTTTAGATACTTTTTGCTCATCCTCTGACTGGTTTTCCCATGCCTTTTTATACTTATCCAATAAATCCATATAGTTATGGGTTTAGTATTTTTTTTAATTTATCCTTTGCTCTATTCATTTTAACACGAGCATTAACTTCACTTATTCCTAATGTTTCTGATATATCTCGATACGATTTATCTTCTAAATACAGAAATACTAAGGCTTTATCAATATCATTTAACTTCTGAATTGCCTGGTACAATGCTTTCAGTTGTTTTTCCTCAGTGTCGTCATAATCAGTAGCTTTTATTTTAAAAGCTACGTCTGTAAAATCTTGAGTTTTTACAGTTTTTGTTGACTTTCTATATAAAGAAATCGCGGTATTTAAAGCAACTCTATACATCCAAGTACTAAATTTAGCATCACCTCTAAATTTGGCGTAATTCTTCCAAACTTGGATAGTTATTTCTTGGAACAAATCATTATGATCACTTGAATTTGTAGTATAAATTCTACAAATTTTATGAACTATATTTTGATTTGATTCAAAATCATTTAAAAACCTGTCTTCAAGACTTTCTGACACAATTTGCTCTAGTTAGTTTAAACAATAAGTAGGCCGAATATATAAAATGTTACATATTAACAATTAAAATTTATTGAAAAGCGAGAAATTTATTATCTTTGTTTAATAAAAGCCTTGTAAAGTTGAACAATATAAAGACAGTTTTTACTATTAAAGACCTTGAGAATATATCTGGAATCAAGGCACATACCATACGTATATGGGAAAAGAGGTATAGTTTATTAGAGCCAAATCGAACAGATACAAATATTCGTTATTATTCTTCTGACAGCCTATTAAAGTTGTTGAATGTTGCATTATTAAACAAACACAATTATAAAATATCCAAAATAGCTGAAATGTCCGAAGAGCAAATTATCACGAATGCTAGAGAGTTAGCGTTCAAATATGCTGTAAATGACGAAGCTATTAATGCCTTTAAAATGGCGATGTTTCAGTTTGATAAAGTTCTATTTAATAATACCTATAACAAATTACTTCACAAAAAAACCTTTAGACAGATTTTTAAGGAAGTATTTTTACCATTCTTAAATCATATTGGTTTATTGTGGCAAACCAATACTTTAATGCCAGCACATGAGCATTTCATTTCCAACTTGATTATACAAAAGATTCAATTAAATACGGAAAAATTAGAGTATGCTGCTACCAATGAAGACTTCACATACGTGTTGTTTTTACCTGATGGTGAAATACATGAAATTGGTCTAATGTACTTAAATTATGAATTGGTATTGAGAGGTTGTCAAACGATATACTTAGGTCAAAGTTTACCGTTAGATAATTTAAATTACTTTTTCGATGGAGAACTAAAGGTTTGTTTCATTACTTCTATGACAGTTAAGCCCTACGATGACAAGCTTCAGGATTACTTTAACGAAATTGACGAAATTCTCAAAGGAACTGACCACAAGTTAATTGCTGTAGGAAAAAAGGCAGAAGAGGCAAAAAAATATAAATTTGACTCAGATATCACCTTATATACTTCTGTGATTGAGATGCTTGAAAAGTTTTAATATTTTTGTTTAAATATTCGTTAAAAATATTAAACAATTGGTTTTTTTTTAATACTTTTAAACAATAAAAATTAACCTTTTGAATAATAAAATATCTATAATTGGTTCAGGTTTTTCATCTCTAGCAGCAGCTAGTTACATGGCTAAAGCTGGATATGAAGTAACTGTTTTTGAAAAGAATAATACATTTGGTGGGCGAGCAAGTCAATACCTAAACAATGGTTTTACCTTTGATATGGGACCTACTTGGTATTGGATGCCTGACGTTTTCGAAAAATTCTTTGCTGATTTTGGTAAAAAGCCTTCCGACTACTATCAACTTGAAAAATTAGACCCTGCTTATCAAGTTTATTTTGATGAACATGACAGTATAACTATACCTGGCAATTTTGAAGAAATTTGTGAAATATTTGAAAAAGAGGAAAAGGGTAGTTCAAAGCATCTTAAAAAGTTTATCAAGGCGGCAAAAGATAATTATGATATTGCCGTTAAAGATATTGTTTACAGGCCTGGAGTTTCGCCATTAGAACTTGTAACCCCGAAAACAGCATTAAGAGTAGGTCAATTTTTTTCAACCATCCGTAAGCAAGTAAGAAAGCGAATTAAAAGTGATAAACTAATTCAAATATTGGAATTTCCGGTATTATTCTTAGGTGCAAAACCAAGTAATACTCCAGCTTTTTACAATTTTATGAATTACGCGGATTTTGGCCTAGGTACTTGGCATCCTAAAGGGGGAATGTACAAAGTTGTTGAAGGTATGGTGAAGTTAGCAGAGCAACTGGGCGTTAATTTTGTAGCAAATGCGAATGTAGAAGAAATTATTGTTGATGATGCTGATAAAGTTGAGGCGATAGTAATAAATGGTAAAAGATTAGAAACTAATTTAGTTTTAAGTGGTGCCGATTATGCACATACAGAAACACTATTACCTGAAGTCTACAGGCAATACTCAAATAATTATTGGAATAAAAGAGTATTTGCGCCCTCTTCATTACTTTTTTATGTTGGTTTTGATAAGAAGCTAAAAAATGTAGAACATCATACGTTATTTTTTGATACGGATTTTGATATGCACGCTGAATCTATTTACGATACAATTACGTGGCCTGAAAAGCCTCTGTTTTATGCAAGTTTCCCTAGTATTACTGATGACGCCTTAGCTCCGGGAGGGAAAGAAGCAGCAACGTTTTTAATTCCGTTAGCTCCTGGACTAGAAGACACAGACGCACTGAGAGAAAAGTATTTTAATATAATAATTGAAAGATTAGAAAGATTAACAGGCCAAAATGTCAAAGAAAATATTATCTTTAAAGAGAGTTACTGCGTAAATGATTTTGTTAAGGATTATAACTCTTTTAAAGGAAATGCATACGGATTGGCAAATATTTTAACCCAAACCGCTTTCTTAAGACCAAAAATTAAAAGTAAAAAAGTGAAAAATTTATATTTCACTGGACAATTAACGGTTCCAGGACCGGGTGTTCCTCCATCATTAATCTCAGGTAAAATAGCATCAGACTTAATTCTAAAAACTTCCCTTTCATGAAAACTATTTTTGATAATGTTTCTTACAAGTGTAGCAAACTTGTAACTACAAGTTATAGTACATCATTTTCATTAGCAACGAGAATGCTATCTAAATCAATAAGAGAACATATTTACAATATTTATGGTTTTGTCCGTTTTGCAGATGAAATAGTTGATACTTTCCATGAGTATGATAAAGAGGGTTTATTGAATCGATTCGAGAAAGATTATTATTTGTCCCTTCATCAAGGGATTAGTTTGAATCCGATTTTAAACTCATTTATACATACTGTAAAAGCGAATAATATTACAGATGATTTGGTTCAGGCTTTTCTGGGTAGCATGCGAGCAGATTTATCTAAAACTGAATACAAAACAGAAGAAGAGTACGCTCAATATATTTATGGTTCAGCGGATGTTGTTGGTTTAATGTGTTTGCGTGTTTTCGTAAAAGGAGATGAAGAGAAATATAATAAATTAAAAGAAGCCGCAATGCGTTTGGGATCTGCTTTTCAAAAAGTTAATTTCCTAAGAGATTTAAAAGATGATGTGGAACTATTAAACAGGTCATATTTTCCAAATGTAAATTTCCAAGAACTAGATAATAAATCGAAGGAGGAGATTGTTAAAGATATCGAAGCTGATTTTGAATTTGCTTTTTCAAATGGAATCTTACAGCTTCCTGTAGAGGCTAAATTCGGAGTGTATATGGCTTATAGATATTACAAAAAGTTATTGAATAAGTTAAAAGCCACTCCATCTTCGAAAATTATGGATACAAGAATTAGGATTTCTAATCCAATGAAGATAAATTTGTTGGCAAGAAGTTATGTTAAGTATAAATTAAACCTTATTTAATGGTCGTATTTGCTTTAGTTACGTTAGGTACATTTATTTTAATGGAAGGAGTTACATGGTGTACTCATAAATATGTTATGCATGGTTTTGGTTGGTATTTACATGAAGATCATCATCAACCTGGTTATCCACATGTATTTGAAAAAAATGATGCATTTTTCGTGGTTTTTGCCATTCCAAGTATGTTGTTATTCTTCTTTGGAATTCGTCCTGAATTAAATTTTTTATTTTTCATAGGTTTAGGAATTTTATGCTACGGAATAGCATATTTTTTAATTCACGATGTGTTAATTCACAGAAGGTTTAAGTGGTTTGATAAAACCGATAACTGGTATTTTAGAGCATTAAGAAAAGCTCATAAAATTCACCATAAAAACATGGGTAAACACGAAAGTGAGTGTTTTGGAATGTTATATGTTCCTATGAAATACTTTAAAGAATATTTAAAATAGTGGTATACCTATACTTACTTCTTAATTTAGGTTCCTTAAGCATTCCTTTATTGTATTCTTTCGAAAAGAATATGCGTTTTATAAAGCACTGGAAAGCTGTTTTATTATCTCTAACGATAGTTGCTTCAGTATTTTTAATATGGGATGCTATTTTTACAAAGAATGGTGTTTGGGGTTTTAACCCAGATTATCACTTACCTTATTTACTATTTGGAATGCCAATAGAAGAGTGGATGTTCTTTTTTTGTATTCCTTATGCAAGTATTTTCATTCATTATTCACTTGAGTATTTTAAACCCAATTTTTTAATACCTAAGGATATTACACGTGCAATAACAGTCACTGTTATCTGTACATTAATTCCTATTTTATTTTTCAATTGGGGTAAAGCCTATACTACAGTTAATTATTGTTTTCTAATTGTCTTATTAGTTATTAGTCTATTTTATGGACTAGAGTATTTAAGACGTTTTTACATTGCATTCTTAATCATATTAATTCCGTTTTTCATAGTTAATGGAATCTTAACAGGAACTGGATTGGAAGAACCAGTTGTTTGGTATAATAATGATGAAAATTTAGGAATCCGTTTGTTAACCATTCCTGTAGAGGACATTGGTTATGCTTTTACGATGTTATTCGGTAATGTATTTTTAATTGAGAAGTTTAAAAAGAAAGATTAATCATTTTTTAATGACTTAAGATTAGTTTTACTTTATAAATTCTACTTTGTCCGTTCATATAGCTTTCTACAATTTCTTTAAAATCCGCTAAGTCAGTAGTTTTTATTTCCTTGGTATTATCTCTTTTACTTGTAAAGTAAAGTGTTCCTGAAGTTTTGTCATAGTAAGGAGAGTAGTCCATTCTATCTGAATTGATAGACTTTCCAAGGTTCTGTCTTTTCGTAAATTCTCCATTCTTATTTTTAAAACTTACGTACAAATCTCCACTCCCAAAACCATCTTTAGCACCATAAACTGTATATAGTAAGAAATCTTCATCAGGAGAAATATAGGCGTTGAATTCATAACCTTTACTGTTAATGTTTTTACTTAATTGTATTGGTTGGTCATAGTTTTCGCCATTCCATTTCGAAAGAAGAATATCATCTTTACTTATAGCTGTGAATTGATCTGAAGTGTAATATAAGTTGTTGCTCTTACTTACTGATGGATAGAACTCATTGTATGTTGTATTTACTGGAGATCCAATATTTTTGGGTTGAGACCAAGCAGAGTTAATTGATGTACGTTCAACAAACCAAATATCATAATCGGTTTGTTTATTGTCTTTACCATGAGGACGATTTGAAGAAAAGTATAGTTTTAGATTATCAGGAGAAAGAAAAGGTTCAATGTCTCTATGTTTTCCTGAAAACGAAACAATTTCAAAATTCGTCCAAGTATCGTTTATTTTTTCAGTTTTTACAATTGCTCCCTTTGTCTCGTTAACATTTTGAATCGTAAAATAAGCTTCATTACCATTAGAAGAAAGTGTAAAATCTCTACAGCTAATAAATTGCTTAAAAGACTCGTCTATAGGAAGAACATTTGCTGTTTGAGAAAAGCATATGAAAGAGAATAAAAAAATGTACCCTGAGATTATCGATTTCATGATTGTTGATTTTTCCCAAAGTACATTTAAATATGTTTACTAAATATTCTGATAAGTAACTTTAACTAAAATTTAGCAGCTAACTTTTCTCTTATTTTATCTAAAGACAGATTATGAATACTACCTACATGGCTGTGATCTTTTGAAGCATCTGGCACATAAGTTCCATTTTCTACTTCACTGCTTATTTTTAAATAAGCATCTCTAAAAGACATGCCATTTGTCACCAATGTATTAATATTATCAACTGTGTAAAGGTATTTGTATTTATCATCATACATATCAATATCTTTTACAATTACCTGATTAATACTATAATTGAAAATACCTAAAATAGTCTTCATATTTTCAAAAGCCTTAATCATATTTTCCTTTAATAATTGATAATCTCTGTGATAACCACTTGGTAAATTATTAGTAAGTAAGAGCATTTCTGTTTGTAAAGATTGAATTTGATTACATTTTCCTCTAACCAATTCAAATACATCAGGATTTTTTTTGTGAGGCATAATACTACTTCCTGTAGTTAATTCGTCAGGGAATGTAATAAAGCCAAAATTCTGACTCATATATAAACAAATATCCATAGAAAATTTACTCAAAGTATTTCCCAAATACCCTAAAGAACTAGCAATAATTCTTTCGTTTTTTCCTCTTGCCATCTGGGCGGCAATTACATTATATTTTAACGTTGCAAATTCAAGTTCTTCAGTAGTCATTACTCTATCAATAGGAAAGGAACTACCATAACCAGCAGCAGAACCTAAGGGATTTTGATCGACAATTTTAAGTGAAGATGAAAGTAACTCTATGTCATCTAAAAGCGTTTCTGCATACCCAGAAAACCATAAGCCAAAAGAAGAAGGCATTGCTACTTGTAAATGAGTATAACCTGGAAGTAACTTATCTTTATATTGTTCTGCTAATGAAATAAGAGTATTGAAAAGTGTTTTGACTTGTTCAATAATCGTTAACAATTCATTTTTATAATATAATTGTAAAGCCACTAGAACCTGATCATTTCTCGATCTTGCGGTATGAATTTTTTTACCGGTTTCTCCAAGTTTTTTAGTGAGTTCAAACTCAATTTTAGAATGAACATCTTCAAAATCTTGTTCAATAATAAATTCATTGTTTTCAATCTGTTGCAACAATAAATCAAGTTCTTTAATTAGAGCTTCTGATTCTTCCGATGAAATAATACCTACAGATGCTAACATTTTTGCATGAGCTTTCGAGGCTATTACATCGTATTTTGCAATGTGGATATCGATTTCTCTATCGTTGCCGATAGTAAAGTTTTCAATGGCTTTGTCCAAAGAAAATTCTTTTTTCCAAAGTTTCATAATAAAGTATTTTATATGTCATTCCTGCGAAGGCAGGAATCTAAATGAATTTATATAGATTCCACATCAAATGCGAAATGACAACTTATTTATTTTTAGTATTTGATATTTAATGTTATGATTTCGACTTCGCTCAATCACCTTTGTATGCATTTCAAAAAATGGTAGCTGAGCGGAGTTGAAGCTATTTTACAGCTTGAAGCAATCTTTAGATTCTTTCATTCATTCTTCATTCGGAATGACGTTAAATTATTTTATTACTTGTTCTAAAATTTTGATATAAATATCAATTCCTCCTTCAACTTCATCCACATAAATGTATTCATCAGCAGTATGTGAACGCGTACTATCTCCTGGACCTAATTTTACAGATTGACAACTTAGTACCGATTGATCCGAAAGGGTAGGAGAACCATAAGTTGTTCTACCAATTGCCATTCCAGCTTCAATTAATGGATGATTCTTGTCTATTGATGATGAATTTAATCGTAAACTTCTAGGTTTCATTTTACAAGGAGCTTCTTTTTCCAGTATGTCAGCGATTTCTTGATTCGTATATTTATCGTTTACTCGAACATCTATGACTAAATCAACCGCAGAAGGAACTGCATTGTGTTGTTTTCCAGCATTAATTTGAGTAACTGTCATTTTAACATCACCTAAAACTTCTGAAGTTTTATCAAACTGATAATTTTTGAACCATTCTAAAACTTCAATAGTATTGTAAATTGGGTTATCAGAATTTGGATGAGCAGCATGACTAGGAGTTCCATTAACTTTTCCATCAAAAACGATTAATCCTTTTTCCGCAATAGCGAGTTGCATTTGAGTTGGCTCACCAACTATTGCAACATCAATTTTAGGAATAATTGATAACATACTATTTAAACCGTCAGGTCCGCTACTTTCTTCTTCGGCGGAACCAACAAATACTAAATTGTATTTTAAATTTTCTTGATGATAGAAATAACTAAACGTTGCCAAAAGAGCAACTAAACAACCTCCGGCATCATTACTTCCTAATCCATATAATTTTCCATCTTCAACAATGGCCTTAAAAGGATCTTTAGTATATCCATTATTTGGATACACCGTATCATGATGCGAGTTTAAAAGAATTGTGGGTTTACTTTCATCAAAGTATTTATTTACTGCCCAAACATTATTCTTAGTTCTGTTATATTCAATATTATGAATAGTACACCAATATGCTAATAAATCACCTGTTTTATCTTCTTCCGAAGAAAATGAAGGAATCTCTATGAGTTTCTTCAGTAAATCAATAGCGCTATAGGTAAGTTCTTTCTGTGTCATTATTGTTGAAATGTTGTACATTTTATATCCTGTTCAAAAGGCATTTTATTGTTTCCAATGTGTACAGTTGTTACTCCTTTTTGTATGGATTGTAAGCAATTTTGTATTTTTGGTAACATTCCGTCATGTATAATACCTTTGTTTTTAAGTTGTTCAAATTTTTGATTGTCAATGTGTTCGATAACCGAATCATCATCCTCAATACTTTTTAAAACTCCATTTTTCTCAAAGCAGTAATAAAGAGAAACTTTATAATCTTTGGATAGAGCAATTGCCAATTCCGATGCAATGGTGTCTGCATTCGTATTTAATAACTGTCCTTTTTGATCATGAGTAATCGCACAAAAAATAGGTGAAACATCGTTTTGTAATAAAACATTCATTGTTTGCGTGTTTACACGAATAACATCACCTGCAAAACCATAATCAATATTTGTAACGGGACGTTTAATAGCAACTATGCTGTTTCCATCAGCTCCTGAAAACCCAACTGAATTCGAGTTTCTCGCTTGTAATTGAGCAACGATATTTTTATTGATTTTACCACCATAAACCATTGTGATTATGTCCAATGTTTCGTCATCTGTAATCCGCCTACCATTTATCATTTTAGGTTGAATTCCCATTTTAATGGAAAGTTCTGAGGCTGATTTTCCTCCTCCATGAACCAATAGTTTTGGTGAATCGAGTTTCGCAAAGTCATCCAAAAATTCATTTAAGAGCATTTTATTGTTGATGATATTTCCACCAATTTTTATAATTTTTAGTGTTTTCATACTTTAATCATAATGTAAAACCTTTCGACTGCGCTCAAGGTGACAATTGTCAAGTCGAGCAAAGTCGAGACTTTTTTATGTATCCAATTGTTCTAATATCTGTTTTAGTACAACTTGTGCTGCGTAAGTTCTATTATTCGCTTGATCAATAACAATTGAGTTTTCTGAATCTAAAACAGCATCCTCAACAACTACATTTCTTCTTACAGGCAAACAATGCATAAACTTAGCATTATTCAGTTTCTTTTGGGTAATCATCCAATTATTATCTTGAGTAAGTATTTTTCCATAATCGCCATAAGCACTCCAGTTTTTTACATACACAAAATCGGCATCTTTTAAAGCTTCTTCTTGATTGTAATTTACCCTTGTATTCTTAGTAATGTCTGAATGTAGTTCGTAACCTTCAGGATGAGTTATAGAAAAATCAACATTTAATTGTTGCATCATATTTACAAACGAATTCGCAACTGATTGAGGTAACGCTTTTGGATGTGGAGCCCAAGAAAGAACTACTTTGGGTTTCTTGTCTTTAGCAAATTCGTTAATGGTGATGGCATCAGCCAAGGCTTGTAAAGGATGAGCTGTTGCACTTTCTAAGTTCACTATAGGAATCTCAGAATACTTCGTAAAACTTGTAATGATGGTTTCTGCGTAATCTTCATCTTTGTTTTTTAAGGTTGGAAAAGCTCTTACAGCAATAATGTCTGCATATTGAGCAATAACCTTAGCTGCTTCTTTGATGTGTTCAGAAGTATCAAGGTTCATAATAGTTCCGTCTTCAAATTCTAAATTCCAAGAATTATTTATTTGTAAACACATTACATCCATTCCAAGATTTTTAGCTGCTTTTTCAGTGCTTAATCTAGTTCTTAAACTAGCATTGAAAAATAACATCACTAGTGTTTTGTTGGCTCCTAAACCTTTATGTTTAAAAGGAGTTTTTTTAATTTGAATTGCTTCGTTTATAGTTTGAGATATGTTGGTTATATCATTTATATCAGTATATTTTTTCATGTCCAAATGATTAATAGTTAGTGTCATTGCGAATGGAATGAAGCAATCTTACTTATAGATTGCTTCGTCGTTGCCTCCTCGCAATGACGTTAATCTTTAGAAATATCTACTTCTTGGGTAAATAAGAAGTGACATTGGTCAATGCTTTTATTAATGCATTGATAAATACATCTACATGTTCTTTCTTAACTGTTAATGAAGGAAGAATACGCAGTAGGTTCGGATTTTTTGAGCTTCCAGTGAAGATATGATGATTAAAAATCAAATCTTTCCGTAGCTCTGCGATAGGAAAGTCAAACTCCAATCCAAGCATTAATCCCCGACCTTTTATGTTTCTGATTTCTGATATTTGTTGAACCTTATTTATAAAATAAGATGAAACTTCTTTTACATTATCTAATAAGTTTTCTTTTTCTATGGTTTCTAAAACACTTAAAGAAGCAGTACATGCTAAATGGTTTCCACCGAAAGTTGTTCCTAACAAACCAAAAGAGGCTTTAATTTTCGGATGAATAAGTATTCCTCCAACAGGAAATCCGTTCCCCATTCCTTTAGCCATAGAAATAATGTCTGGTTCAATTCCATGTTTTTGAAAAGCGAAGAAATCTCCAGTTCTTCCAAATCCAGATTGAACTTCGTCTGCAATGAATAAACTTCCGTATTTATTACATAAAGTTGTTACTGTCTTATATAATTCAGTAGTAGCTTCATCTAAACCTCCAACACCTTGAATGATTTCGGTAATTACGGCACAAACATCTCCTTTGGCCAATACATCATGTAGAGAAGCGACATCTCCATATTCAATAAATTCGACAGCATGTTGTGCATTTACTGGTGCTACAATTTTAGCATTATCAGTTGCGGCAACTGCAGCAGAAGTTCTACCGTGAAAGGCATTTTTAAAAGCAACAATTTTGTGTTTCCCGGTATGAAAAGAAGCTAGTTTAATTGCATTTTCGTTTGCTTCCGCACCTGAATTACACAAGAATAATTCATACGATTCACAATTAGAAAGCGTAGTTAACTTATTTGCTAGTTCCTGTTGTAAAGGGTTTTGAATTGAATTACTGTAGAAACCAATATTGGAAAGCTGATTGGTTAACTTTTCAACATAAGTAGGATGCGAATGACCAATTGAAATTACTGCATGTCCACCATATAAGTCTAAATACTGTGTTCCGTTTTCATCGTACACGTAAACATCATTAGCTTTTACAGGTGTAATATCGAATAATGGGTAAACATTAAATAAACTCATATTTGTTCTTTTTTAATCGTGTTAATTTTATTGTATGATGCAACCATTCCTTGAATTAATGAGGAACTTAAACCTTTGTGTTCCATTTCATTTAATCCTTCAATAGTGCATCCTTTAGGAGTCGTGACTCTATCTATTTCCTGTTCGGGATGATTTCCAGATTCTATAAGTAAATTGGCAGCTCCTTCACTCGTAAACATGGCCAATTCTTGAGCTTCTTTCGTATCAAAACCTAATTGGATTGCAGCTTGTGTTGTAGCTCTTATTAAACGCATCCAGAAAGCTATTCCACTTGCACAAACCACAGTTGCTGATTGCATTAAGTTTTCCGAGATTGCCAAGGAATTTCCGAGTCTGTTAAAAATAGCTTTAGCCAATTCAATACGATCGTTTCCTTTTGTATTTGCACATAAACAAGTCATTGATTTGCCAACAGCAATAGCAGTATTTGGCATTGCTCTAATGATATGATGATCTTCGCCTACAACAGCTTCAATCTTTTCAATTGAAAATCCAGTGATTGTAGAAATAATAACATGTTTATCCGTTAGCGAATCTTTGATGCTATTTAAAATACCTTCAAAGTGCTTTGGCTGAACGGCAAAGATTAAAATATCTGAATTTTGAACTGCTTCCAGATTATCAGTTGTTACCGTTACATTTCCATATCCGTTGAATTCTTCTATTTCTTGAAGATTCCTTTTCGTTAGATATAGGGTTGTAATAGCATTATTAATAATTAAACCTTTGGCTATTGATTTTCCTAAGTTCCCTGTTCCTATGATTGCTATTTTCATAATTTTAAATTGTATTTCCCTGAATTTCTTTCAGGGTTTCATCATGAGATGCTGAATCAAGTTCAGCATGACGTTTCTTTCTTAAAAGAAACTAGCCTTTAGTTGTAATCCTTCCGATTCCTCAAACCCAAATATCAAATTCATATTTTGAATCGCCTGTCCAGATGCACCTTTTAATAAATTATCAATACAACTCGTAATTAATAGTTGATCTTCATGTTTGTGTAAATGAAGTAGACATTTATTGGTATTTACAACTTGTTTGAGATGAAGAAATTCATCACTAACAAAAGTAAAAGCAGCATCTTTATAAAAGTCTTTGTAGAGTTCAATTGCTGTATCCAAAGAATCATCAAATTTGGTGTAAACTGTAGCAAATATTCCTCTTGAAAAGTTTCCTCTATTAGGTAAGAAATGTACCTTGTTATTATTATTTCCATTTAGATGTTCAATAGTTTGATAAATCTCACCTAAATGTTGATGTGTAAAAGGTTTGTAATATGAAAAATTATTATCTCTCCAAGTATAATGTGTTGTTTTAGATAAACTTGTTCCAGCGCCTGTTGCTCCTGTAACCGCGTTTACATGAACATCTGTTTTGATTAACTTGTGATGAGCTAATGGGATAATAGCTAATTGAATTGCAGTAGCAAAACAACCAGGATTCGCAATATACCTTGCTTTTTGAATTTCAGTTTTGTGAATTTCTGGTAAACCATAGATGTATGAATTTCCTTGGAATTCTGAGTCTTTTACCAATCTAAATTCGTTACTCAAATCAATGATTTTAGTATTGTTCGAAAATTCATATTGTGCTAAGAATTTTCCTGAATTTCCATGTCCTAAACATAAGAAAACAACATCCACTTCTGTATTTAATGAATCTGTGAACTTTTGATCAGTAGTTCCCACTAAATCTTGATGTATGTGGCAAATTTTATTTCCGGCATTGGAAGTACTAAAAACAAAATCTATTTCCACTTCTTTGTGATGTATTAATAATCTTATTAATTCTCCAGCTGTATAGCCAGCACCACCTATAATTCCAACTTTAATCATGATTTACAGTGTTTTGAAAGATTTTAGTTTGATTTCCATAGATGTTTATGAATCCTTTTGCATCTTCAGCAGTCCAAGCATTATTCATTTCACCATAACTTCCGAATTTTGATTGTAATAAATCGTTTTGAGAAGTAATTCCATCCAGAGAAAAATGATATGGTTTCAAAGTAATAAATACTTCACCTGTAACATGCTTCTGACTACTACTTAATAAGGCTTCTAAATCTCTCATAACAGGATCTAAGTATAATCCTTCATGAAGATGTGTTCCATACCAATTCGCGATATAATCTTTATGTTGTAATTGCCATTTTGTTAGCACGTGTTTTTCTAATAAATGATGTGCTTTTATAAGTACTAATGCGCCAGGAGCTTCAAAACCAACTCTACCTTTTATTCCAAGAATAGTATCTCCAACATGAATATCTCTACCAATTGCGAATTTAGAAGCGAGTTTATTTAGTTTGTCAATAATTGTTGATGGATTTCCTTCTTTATCATTTATAGCAATTGGCTCTCCATTTTTAAATCTAATTGAAATGGATTGTTCAGTTGTGGTTTCTAATTGAGATGGAAAAGCTTCATTTGGTAAAGGTAGGTGAGAGGTTAAGGTTTCATCTCCGCCAACACTAGTTCCCCATAATCCTTTATTAATAGAATATTTTGCTTTTTCCCATTTCATGTCAACACCATGACTTTTTAAGTATTCAATTTCTGCTTGTCTACTTAATTTTTGATCTCTAATTGGCGTAATGATTTCAATTTCCGGAGCCAGTGTATTAAAAATTAAATCGAATCTAACTTGATCATTTCCTGCACCAGTACTTCCATGAGCAATATATTCAGCTCCAATACTTTTTGCATAATTGATGATTTCAATCGCTTGAATAATTCTTTCAGCACTTACAGATAAAGGGTAGGTGTTGTTTTTTAGAACATTACCAAAGATTAAGTATTTAATTACTTTCTCGTAGTAATTATCAATAGCATTGATGTTTTTGTAGGTTTTTACACCTAATTCATATGCTTTGTTTTCTATATTTTGTATTTCATTTTGCGTAAATCCTCCTGTATTTACACTAACAGCATGCACTTCAAAGTTTTTATCTTTTGATAAATGAACAGCGCAATATGAGGTATCTAATCCTCCACTATATGCTAATACTAATTTTTTCATTTTTTCTCTTTTTTTAAGAATAAATGTTGTTTTATGCTTTTCAACCTAGCGAATGTTTTTTCTTTAATTCTTCTTTTAGGTTGATTGTTATTTTCAGTAGCTGGATCATATAACATTCCAGTACATAAACACATTTTTTGATTTGTTCTTTGTAAAACATCGTAATTCACACAAGTTTTGCATCCATTCCAGAATGTTTCATCTGTAGTAAGTTCGGAGAATGTAACAGGTTTGTAACCTAAATTACTATTTAGTTTCATAACAGCTAATCCTGTTGTAATACTAAATACTTTAGCTTCTGGGAATTTCATCCTAGAATGATCAAAAATCTTTTGTTTGATTTTTTTAGATAAACCGTGACCTCTATAATCCGGATGTACTATTAATCCAGAATTGGCTACAAATTTTCCATGACTCCAAGATTCGATATAACAAAATCCTGCAAACTTTTTACCATCTAAAGCGATGACAGCATTTCCTTCTTTCATTTTCGAAATAACATACTCTGGTTTTCTTTTGGCAATACCGGTTCCTCTGATTTTAGCGGCATTTTCAATAGTTTCGCAGATTTCCTGTGCATAAACACTATGTGAAATATCGGCAATAATGATCTCCATTATTTTTGATGTTTAATTGTTTTGTTCGTACTAATTTTTGATTTAAAAGAGAACCGGACTCACCTAAGTTCTAATAGTAGAATTGCCCTTACGGGCGAGGGAAAAAGCGTCGTACAGAAATACGGTTATCAATAGTGATAACTTCTAAAGGTAAAATGTAAAATGTGGATGTAAAATGCATAATAGGATTAATAAGATGGTTCAAATATTACTTGATTCTTGAGCAAGAATAACTAGCTACGTCGCATGGGGCGGCGTCGGCGAATGTAAATTTGATTTGTCTTATTGTTTGAATGCATGCGTCAAATGTATAAAAAAATTGAATACACAAAACTTTATTTTGAAAAAAATACAATTCGTCGTGAAAAAATTACAACTCGGTAATAATTAGTTTTAAAATAAACAATGTGTGCGCACCTTTGTAGTGTAATTAATCTTAAAATCAATAACAAATGAAAATTTTAATCACTTTACTAATCGCATTAACAACTACTACATTTAGTCTTTTTGCACAAAACACTCAGACAATAACGGTAACTGTTTCAAATGCTACTTCAAATGAAGGAACTATTAAGTTTGGTTTGCACAACAAAGAAACATTTATGAAAAGAAATCCAATAAAAGTTTCTGAAAGTAAAATTGAAAATGGAAAATGTACAATAGTTTTTGAAAACGTTCCAGCTGGAGAATATGCAATTACTTGTTTTCATGACAAAAACAGCAATGGAAAAATGGATTTTCAAACTAATGGGATGCCACTGGAGGCTTATGGAGCATCAAACAATGTAATGAATTTTGGACCTCCAAGATATGATGATGCAAAATTTACAATTACTGATAAAGATGTATCTTTAGATATTAAGTTATAAAAGAATTTTAAAGCTGGAATATGAGTATAGCAAATTACTTTAGAAGTGAATTTAAAAAAGACCTAATTGTTTGTGTGAAAATGACTTTATTTTTTGGAGTTTTATTCACTCTAATTAACAGACAATTTAGTGTGAGAGGAGCAAGTGTAGTCTTTTTGTTTTCAGCTTTATACTCTTTTATTCTAGGATTAGGAAATGGAATTTTAAATGAATTTTTGAATGCAAAATGGGACTGGGTTAAACAAACGAATAGCAGGGTATGGGCTGGAATTATAGGAACTGTAATTTATACAACCTTAGCAGTTTTTGTTATTCACTACATACAATATGTTCTAGTATTTAATAATGATTTTAAAGTATTATTTACTGATAGATTACTTTTCGTTCATCTATTTGCGATTGTTCTTTCTTTAGGTGTTGCTGCGTTTTTTCATGCAAAAGGGTTTATGTCTGAATGGAAAAAGACGATGAGCCAAGAAACAACGCAACAACAAATTGTAGCAAAAACCGAAACGGCGAAGTTTGAAACTTTAAAAAGTCAAATTGATCCACATTTTTTATTCAATAGTTTGAATGTATTGACTTCCTTAATTGGTGAAAACCCAATTCAAGCAGAGAAGTTTACAACGAAACTATCAAAGGTTTATAGATATGTACTAGAACAGAGAAATAAGGAATTAATTCCAATTTCTGAAGAACTGAAGTTTGCAAAAACATACATGGAGTTATTACAAATGCGTTTTGAAGATGCGTTGGAGTTTCAGGTTCCAAGTTCAGTAAGTAATAGCGATTTGAAAATTGTTCCATTATCGTTACAATTATTACTTGAAAATGCAGTGAAACACAATGTTGTTTCGAGCTCAAAACCTCTAAAAATTTCAATATTTGAAGATCGAGGATATCTAAAGATTCAAAATAATATTAACACGAAAGAAGCTATCGGTAAAAAAAGCACGAAGGTAGGTTTACAGAATATTGCTGATAGGTATGGTTTAATCTCTGATGAAGAGGTGCATATTGAAAATAACAACAAAACATTTACAGTGAGTTTACCACTGTTATTAAAAACAAACAATACAATGAAAATTATAGATGACTTTGAAAATAGCAGATATATTAAGGCAGTAGAAAAGGTTGAAAAAATGAAAGAGTTTTATCAAAACTTAATTACGTACTTGATATTTATTCCAATATTTATATTCATCAACTTACGTTTTTCACCACAATTTCACTGGTTTTATTTTCCAATTATTGGATGGGGAATTGGAGTTTTATTCCACGGATTAGAAGCTTATAATTATAGCTTATTCTTAGGTAAAGATTGGGAGGAAAGAAAGATTAAAGAATTAATGAGAAAAGATAAATTCTAGTTATGAGAAGTGAAGAAGACGAGTTGAGATATATCAAGGCTCATAAAAAAGTAAAGAAGATCAAAGACTTTTATAGTCACCTACTAGTTTACATGATTATTATTCCAGTAATCATAGGAATTAATTTAAAATTCACACCTAATTATCACTGGTTTTGGTTTTCAATGATTGGATGGGGAGTAGGCTTAGCACTACATGCACTTCAAACTTTTGAAGGATATAAAATCTTTTTAGGAAAAGATTGGGAAGAGAGAAAAATTAAAGAATTAATGGAACAAGATTATAGAAATGGAAAGTAAATACATTGAAGAACAGAAATATTTAAAAGCAAAAAAGAAAGTAAAAGAGATTAAAGGATTTTATATTCACTTGGCAATTTTTCTTTTAAATACACCTGTAATTATTGCCGTAAATTTATTAACCTCTCCTGAGTTTCAATGGTTTTGGTTTTCTGTATTAGGATGGGGAGCAGCAGTAGGAATTCATGGAATTGTAACATTTAATGAAAATCTTTTTGGTAAAGATTGGGAAGAAAAGAAAATTCGTGAATTAATGAATAAAAACAATTAATTATGGAGCGAAATTATTTAGAAGAACAACGCTATTTGAAAGCGAAAAAAAGAGTAAAAGATATTAAAGGATTTTATGGTCATTTAGCTTCATATATTGGTGTAAATATCTTTTTAACAGCAATTATAGTTTTCGGAATGATGAATGATGGAAAGAGCTTTGTAGATTCAATAACACATTTTGGAGCTTATTCTACCTGGTTATTTTGGGGAATTGGGGTATTCTTTCACTGGTTAGGAGTTTTTGGGTTTGGAAATGTAGTTTCTAAAGATTGGGAAGAAAGAAAAATCAGAGAATTGATGGAAAAGGATAATAGAAGAGATAAAAAATTACTAAAGAAATAAGTTATGTTTACAGAAGATTATAAAGAAGAAACTCAGTACTTACTCGCAAAAAAACGAGTCGAAGATCTTAGGAAGTTTTATAAACACGTAACTGTTTATATGGCTATTAATTTGGTGATTTCAATTTTAAAGATTTCGAGAAACCTCTCAAACGGAGAAACCTTAGAGGAAGCATTATTTGATTTCAATACCTATGCAGTTTGGGTATTTTGGGGTATTGCAATCGTAATTCAAGCTTTTAAACTTTTTGGATTAAACTTTATTTTAGGAAAAGATTGGGAGGAAAGACAAATTGAAAAACACATAAATAAAAACAGATAAAATTTTATAGTTTTAACCAAAGCTTACTACAAAATAGATTATAATGAACGTACTTATCATTGAAGACGAGAAACCAGCAGCGAGAAGATTAAATAGAATGTTGAATCAACTTGATATTGAGGTGGATACCATGCTACATTCTGTAGAAGAAGCTTTAAATTGGTTTGAATCTAACGAACATCCAGATTTGATTTTCTTAGATATTCAATTATCAGATGGCTTGTCATTTGAGATTTTTGAGGAAATTCCAGTAAAGTCAGCGATTATTTTTACAACTGCTTATGATGAGTATGCTTTAAAAGCTTTTAAGCTTAACTCTATTGATTATTTATTAAAACCGATTGACGATGATGAGTTAAAAGTTGCTGTTGATAAGTATAAACAACAACAACCAACAGAGAGTAGTTTACAAGTTAAT
Organism: Tenacibaculum sp. MEBiC06402; assembly: GCF_049239625.1. Classification (NCBI taxonomy): domain Bacteria; kingdom Pseudomonadati; phylum Bacteroidota; class Flavobacteriia; order Flavobacteriales; family Flavobacteriaceae; genus Tenacibaculum; species Tenacibaculum sp. MEBiC06402. The sequence continues at coordinate 172,810 of NZ_JBMKKT010000104.1, read as the reverse complement.
ATCGATGAAATTCGTAAGCTTTTAATAAATCCGATTGATAGAAAGTATAAGAAACGTTTTACTATAAAAATCGGACAGCATATTAAAATTATACATACCGATAATATTGAGTGTTTGTATTCGGAAAATAAATCTACCTACATTCATACAAGTGAAAATCGAAATTACCTTATAGATCATTCCTTAGAGCATTGGCATGATCAACTGAATCCAGAGTTATTCTTCAGAGTAAACAGAACTTACATAGTTCATATTAATGCTATTAAGGATATTGTTGCTTACAGTAACTCAAGATTAAAGTTAGTGCTTCACTCTTATGATGAGCAAGAAATTATTGTGAGTAGAGAGCGAGTAAAGGACTTTAAAAATTGGATAGATTAATAAACTGTTTTCTTTTGTGATGATAATAGACCAAAAATAGGTCCTATTACTAAAAACATAAATACATATTGAGTATTTATAAAGTCGGATAAATAATTTATTGTTTGAATACTTACAATGGTTAAAGAAAAACCAATGCAATTTACAATAGTCAAAGCAGTTCCTTTAATTTGAACAGGAGCATTTTTAGCAACTAATGTTGAAAAAAGTGGAGAATCCATGATTACAGCAAATCCCCAAATTAGCAGTAAAAGAAATAACCAAGATTCATTAAATAAAAACAGCGTTGGAGAAATTAAACAACAAACTCCTGATACTATCAGAGAAATTTTAGCTGTTTGTTGTTCACCCAATTTCAAAGATAAATAGCCTCCTGCTACGCAGGCAAAACTTCCAATAGCAATAATAATGAAGGACCATAAAGATATGTCAAATGAAACTTCAGGATGTATGGTACTGTATGTTTTTAAAATTAAAGGGATAAATACCCAAAAAGTATAAAGCTCCCACATATGACCAAAATAACCAAATGCAGCAGCACGAAAAGGTTTGGTTTTAAAAACATCTACAACTGCACTTAATTTAAGTTTATCTGTACTCCTACGAAAAGGTCCGTCAGGAATTAAAATTAACATTGCACCACCGCCAAGAACTGCTAGAATAGAAGTGCCTGCAATAACAGATTCCCAAGGTAAAGAAGTTTTTAATGCTGTTAATAAATGAGGTAACGAAGTTCCCAGAACTAAAGCTCCTACTAAAAAACCTAAAGATTTACCTAATTGCTTATTGAAGTAATCAGAGGCAATTTTCATACCTACTGGATAAATTCCAGCTAGAAAAAAGCCTGTAAAAAATCGTAATACAAGCAAACTGAAAAAAGTATTTGAGCTGTAAACAATTCCCAAATTAAATAAAGCTCCTGTCAAGGCACAAAAAAAGAAAACCTTAGACGGAGAAAATCGATCTGCAATATTTAATAATGAAAAAAGTAATGTTCCCACTAAGAATCCTAGTTGAACAGAGGATGTTAAGTTGGCTAAAGAATCTTCGTTCAGGTTAAACGCATCAATCAAGTCATTTATAATACCATTACCTGCAAACCAGAGTGATGTACATAGAAATTGGGCAGTAACAATTACTGTTAAAACAAATGTCTTTTTTTTCAATGGATGTTTTTTAGGGAAAAACTTACAGCTTAAATATAATAAGCTTTTTGATAAAAAAGCATTAGTTCTAATAGTTTTTAACTCAAACAGTATAAATTGTAATGAAAATTTATTTAAAAGCGTAAAATTGAAAATGTTAACAATACAAAAAATAGAATTTGGATTATCTTAAAACGGGTAAGACTATTAAATCATATCTTATAATCTTTTTTCATAGGTCAAATGCACTTATGAAATAGATAAATAATTTTAATATACTGAAAGCATAATATATAGCTAATATTTTGTATCTTAAAAGTGTAATTTAAAAAGAGAAAGTTATGAAGTTATTATTATCATGTGTTTTTGCAATTAGTATGTTTGTTTCACCGTCTAATGAGAGTGAATGTAAAATAGTTAAAAATGTCTCTACTAAATCTGCAGCTTTCAAGAGAGGAAGTATAGCAAATACTAAAATATCGTATCATATCGCATCTGTTAACAGAGGTCGATATGCAAAGATTGAATTTATCAACGATTATGATTACCCGGTGTTATTAGAAGGAATAGTCGATGGTGTTTTAATTGAAGGTAAGAAAGATTACAAAATTCGAATTAAGCCGAATAGTAGAAAATCTTTTCTTATCAGATATATTGAAATGCAACGATTTCCAGCAACATGCAGTAGTTGGGTTTTAGATTCAAATTGCATAGATTCAAAAAGAGAGGTTTTGTTAAATTATAACAGATATGATACAAGTTTGATTCATGTATTTAATCATAAGCTCGAAATTATAGAAGATAAGAATAAGAAACAATTAGAAGGAAAAGTAGGAAGAACAATTCTGAGATAAAAACAAAAAAGACCATTTTTAAATGGTCTTTTTTTATACTAGTTATTGGTCACAATTTTGGGTCTAAAACCCTGCAATTTTATTGCAGCACTTTCAGTTATATGAAAAATTAATACCTTTCAGATATGGAAAGATCACTACGCAAAGGCTCTCATACAGTAAGTAGGTTAACCTGTCATATAGTTTGGGTTACAAAATATCGTTATCAGATATTGAAAGGCGATATACAATTTCGTTGTCGAGAACTTCTAATACAAATTTGCGATGCAGAGAACGTATCGATTTTAAAAGGAGTAGTTAGTTCAGATCATATCCATATGCATATAGAATATGCTTCTAAACAAAGTATTAGCTATTTAGTAAAGCAACTAAAGGGTAGAAGTTCTCGTAAGCTTCAACAAGAATTTAGAAAGTTAAGTGATCTTTACTGGGGAAAACATTTTTGGGGCGTTGGCTATGGTGTTTGGAGTACAGGTAATATCACAGATGAAATGGTTAATGAGTATTTAGAACATCATAGGAAACCGAACTCGGATAATTCTAATTTTATATTAGAATGAAAAAGGGGACTTTTAGTCCCCAGTATAATAAACCTCTGTACTTTCAGTACAGAGTGATTTAGTTGTTATAGAGTATTTTTTAAAACGTTTTTTACTTTGTTTGATTCAGATTAGTTTCCTTTATTGATGAATAAGGAGAAATGTCATTCAAAATTTATTCTTGACATTATAGGAAAGTGATCTGATAATTTTTCCGAGTAGGTTTTGAAATTATGAATTTTAGTGTTTTCATCTGTTAAGATAAAATCAATTCGAATAGGGAAGAAGTAATTAAATGTTTTACCTAGTCCTCCTCCTGCAACTTCAAACGCATCTTTTTTGTTTTTGGCTATTTGCCGATAAACCCAAGAATAAGAGGTGTTATTAAAATCTCCACAAATCACTTTTTTTCCTTTCCATTTTTTTTCGTGTGCTAAAAAGGTTTCTACTTGCGAAGCCTGTTTTATAAATCCCGTTTTTAATCGATCAATTAATTTTTCGGAATTGACCTCTCCAAAATTTTCTTTTTGAGGATTCAGTTTTAAAGATTGAAGATGAAGATTGTAAATCCGTACAGTATCTTTATTCTTAATAATATCTACAAAAATTGCATTATTAGCACTGTTTTTAAAGTCTAAAGATCCTTTGTTTATAATTTTATATTTGGAAAAAATAGCGAGTCCAAAATTATTTTTTTTTGATTTAGGTACAACGTATTTATATGGATGCTTAAACGTAACTTTTTCAGTATTGCAGTATTCCTGTAAGGCAATGATATCAGGTTCTTTTTCATTGATAAAAGTCATTATTTTTCTATCAACACCATCTTCTTTAATCCATTCGTAGACGTTGAACATACGAACGTTGTAACTCATAATTTTAACATCTGAGTTTAACGCAATTTTTTTCTTTGAAAATTTAATAAAAGGAGGGAAGAATAACCAGCCAAAAAGCAGAACGACTCCTGATAAAATAAAATGCTTTTTTAGCTTTATGATCCAATAAATTAAGAAAGCGAAATTTAAAACAATTAAGAAAGGGACAGCTAAACTAGCAACAGAAAATACAGGAACTGTTTTTGGTGAAACAAAAGCCAAAAAATAGGATAGTAATAAAACAGTTGCAACAATAGAATTTATAAAATATAGCAACTTTTGAAAAAGGTTAAACTGTTTTTTCGTAGCCATTATTTTGGGTTTCCTTGCTTAAATAAGAACTCTTTTTCTTCTTTAGTTAATGCATCGTAACCTGATTTTCCGATCTTGTCTAATATCTCATCTATCTTTTTTTGATTATCAGATTTACGCAAAGTGTCATTTCTTCTGGTGGAAGGATTATTCGATTTGTATACTGTTTTTAGATTTTTTTTATCTCTTTTAAACCAATTCTTTATTGTTGAGAATAGTTCAATTTCTTTGTTACTAGCCTGGTTCACATATAAAAAACCAAATAGAGCTCCACCTAAGTGAGCGAAATGCCCGCCTCCATTACCTCCGGATAAACTGATTAGATCCATTATTATAAAAAAAGCAGCTAAATGCCATACTTTTATATAAATGTTGATTAACGGTATTCGTAATTCGTAATTAGGAATATATGTAGCTGTTCCAATTATAATGGCACTAACGCCCGCAGACGCCCCAACTAAAATATGACTTCCACTTCTAAATGCGGGAAAGTAATTCATTGCAAGTAAGAAGAATATTCCTCCAAAGATTGTTCCTAATAAATAGAAATTTAACAATTGTTTTTGTGTGAAATATTCAGAAAATAATCGACCAAAAATATATAACCAGATGCAGTTTGAAAGTATGTGTAAAAAACCTGCATGCAAAAACCCATAAGAAACTATGGACCATGGTTTTGTTATATAATCGTCAAGAGAAGAAGACAAAGCAAACCATTGATCTATAAAACTTAATTGCGTTTTATACAATCCAGTAAATGAGGAAACCAATAGTTCCAGTATGAAAACCGCAACGTTCACGTAAATGATTTTCTCTAACATTGAGGCTCTTAAAAAATGTTGCTTTAAGTTCTCCATAGGGTTTAATTTATTCTGAATTGATTCTTTTTCCAGTACCAGGCAATAATAAAACCTATAATGGCACCGCCAATATGTGCAAAATGAGCAATATTTCCTATAGAATATTTAGTTACACCAAAGAATAAATCTCCTAATATCATAAAAGGAATAAAATATTTCGCAGCTATAGGAACAGGGAAGAAAATCAGGGCTAATTTTGCATTAGGAAAAGCGAATCCAAAGGCGACCAAAATACCATAAACAGCACCAGAAGCTCCTACAGCGGGCGTGTGGTAGAGTTGATTTAGAGTTTGTAAATGTTCATTTTTATAAACCACGGTTGGATCTAATAATTCAAAAATTTCACTTTTGGAAACTCCTGTATTTAATAAAATTTCCATTGCCGCGTTAAATTGATAATAGTTAACTAAACTGTATATTATTCCAGCCCCAATTCCCGCGGAAAAATAAAAAAACAAGAATTTATTTTTTCCCCACATTTGTTCTAATGGAGTTCCGAAAGCCCATAAACCATACATGTTAAATAGAATATGAAATTCACTTCCATGCATGAACATATGTGATATGTATTGCCAAAATCCAAAGTATTCGTTCTTTGGAAAATACAACGCTAATAGTCTTGTCAAGTCCATTCCCATTAATCTGGGAGCGAAAAACAAGATTACATTGACGATGATTAGGTGTTTTATAGCTGTAGTTAGTCTATTCATTTTTTACTTACTAAAAATAGTATCAATTTCTTGTAAAGTTAAGGTTTTAAATGTTGGTTTTCCTAGAGGAGAGACACTTGGTTCTTTACATGAAAATAAATTATTTACTAATGTTTCTTGTTCTTTTCCTGATAAAATTGTTCCAGTTTTAATAGCTAATGATTTGGCAAACGATTTTGCCATTACGTCAAAATGACTAAAACTAGCATCTGGAACTTCCAATTTTATATCGTCTAACAACTGTTCTAATATTAGTGTGATTTGACTTTCAGAAATAGAAGTAGGAATACCTCCAATAACAACTGTATCTTTCGTAATTTCATTAAACACAAAACCGGCACTTTCTAAATCAGCTTTCATTCCTTTTATCATTTCAATATCTGTTTGAGAAAACGAAATATTAATCGGAAATAATAATTGTTGGCTATTGGCTTCTTTTACCGTGATGTGCTCCAAATATTCTTCATATAAAACACGCTGATGCGCTGAGGTTTGATGAATTAATACAACTCCTGATTTTATTGAACTTAAGATATATTTTTTCTGAATTTGAAATGTTTTTCCTGTTTCAGTTTCTTTTTCAGATTCAAATAATTCTTCTTGTGAACTCGATGATTGTTGTGGTTCGATTTCTAAATTTGCGTACAACGATTCCCAACTACCAGCATCTTTCTTAAAGTTACTTTGATAAGTTGTTCTGCTTGAACTGTATGAAGAATTTTCTTTCTTAACAGGTTTACTGTCAAGAGCATCATTTTTAAAAGGATTAAACGTTGGGTCCACAATAATTTTTGGAGTAGAAACCCGTTGTTTATCCTTAAACTCATAAGGTGTATCTAAAGTTGCGTCTCTATTAAAATCTAAAATAGGAGCTACGTTATACTGACCTAAACTATGTTTTACAGTAGCACGAATAATCGCGTATAAAGCTTTTTCATTATCGAACTTAACTTCAGTTTTTGTAGGATGAATGTTAATATCGATGGTGTTTGGAGGTACTTGAAAATAAATAAAATATGTCGGATGTGCTCCTTGGTCTAATAATCCTTCAAATGCACTATTTACAGCATGATTTAGATATGAACTTTTTATAAATCGATCATTTACGAAGAAAAATTGTTCTCCTCTTTTCTTTTTGGCGAACTCAGGTTTTGCTACGAATCCTTGTATTGAAATAATATCAGTTTCTTCATTAACAGGAACTAATTTTTCATTCGTTTTAGATCCAAAAATAGAAACAATTCGCTTTCTTAAATTGCTGCTTTTAAGATTATAAACTTCATTGTTGTTATGATGAAGTACAAAAGAAATCGCAGGATGTGCTAATGCTACACGTTGAAATTCATCGATAATATGACGAGTTTCAACAGTGTCAGATTTTAAGAAATTTCTTCTGGCAGGAATGTTATAAAACAAATTTTTCACAGCTAAACTCGTTCCTTGTGGAGTAGAAGTAACTTCTTGAGATATAACTTTACTACCTTCAATTTTAATACAAGTACCTAATTCTTCATCAGCTTGTCTTGTTTTTAACTCTACATGAGCGATTGCTGCGATTGACGCTAACGCCTCACCTCTAAAACCTTTTGTGTTTAGGTTAAATAAGTCTTCTGCATTTTTAATTTTAGAGGTAGCATGGCGCTCAAAACACAAACGAGCATCCGTAGTACTCATTCCTTTTCCATTGTCAATTACCTGAACTAAGGTTTTTCCTGCGTCTTTTAATAGTAAAGTAATGTTATCAGCTCCAGCATCAATAGCATTTTCTAAAAGTTCCTTTACCACTGATGCAGGGCGTTGAACAACTTCACCTGCTGCAATTTGATTGGCAACATGGTCAGGAAGTAATTGAATTATATCTGACATTAAATTTTTTCTATTATGCTCTAAGGATATAGGCTGCGATACCAAAAAGAATAGCTACAATAATGGCAATTCGAAGTGTTGAATTATAATCGCCTGTAGTTTTTGTTTTCTTCCATGTATTCCTTAGTTGTCCTTTTTTTATGGTTACGTAATCGTTGTTGTCTTCAGAAACGTTTTCAGTTGTAGTATCTGAGTTTTCATATTTTTTCTTGATCTTTTCTAAACGCTCCTTGCGCTCATCGTAATAACGAGGTTTATAATCAAACGTGTAATAAGATCTTCCCTTTAAAACTTTACTCCATCCAAACATAGTATTAAATATTTAAGTTAGGTTAATCATAGCTCAAAAACCACACCAAAAAACGGTTATCCAAAATTACGGAATAAATGACAAGCTATCAAGTAACTTTACTAAATTAAAAAAGCCAAGAGGGTTACTTCTTGACTTCTTTAAACGTATATTTACTATTCTAAGAATAAAAATTAGAAACCAACACTGTTGGTATTTCTTCCTATATTTTTGATGGCAGCCATTTTAACTGCTGCAACTGCGCATTCTACACCTTTGTTTCCGAGTTTTCCTCCAGAACGATCAATGGATTGTTGTCGTGTATTATCTGTTAAAACGCAAAAAACAACAGGTACATCATATTGAAGATTTAAATCTTTTATACCTTGAGTTACGCCATCACAAACAAAATCAAAATGTTTGGTTTCTCCTTGAATTACATTACCTACTGCAATAATTGCATCTAACTTTTCAGTTTCAATCATTTTCTTGCATCCGTAGATTAGTTCAAAGCTCCCAGGCACGTCCCATGAGACAATGTTTTCTTTTTTTGCGCCACAATCAATCAAAGTCTCTAAAGCACCTTGATGAAGGTTTTTTGTGATTTCAGGATTCCATTCAGAAACAACAATCCCAAATCGAAAATCCTTCGCATTTGGGATTGTGTTTTTATCGTAATATGATAAATTCGTTGTTGCCATTTTAAGCAGTAATTGCGAATGTAGTGAAGCAAACTTTTTGCGGATTACTTCATCATTCTTCCTCGTAATGACGAGAATTAAAGTTAATTATTGTGCGTATTTAGCGCTATTGATATACTTATCAATATTTCTACCTACTTGCGTAGTAGCATATTTTTCTTTGATAGTTCTAAATAAGCTTTCAGCTTTACTGTATTTTTTCAACTGCATTGCAGTTTGTCCAGCTTTGAATAAAAACATAGGAGCAGTAAACTCATTTTCTTTTTTATTTCCAGCTTTTTCGTAATATTCTAATGCTTCCTCTGGTTGGTTGATGTCAGCAAACGCATCTCCAATAGCTCCTAAAGCAGTTGGCCCTAATAACTCGTCATTAGAATCAAATTGCTCTAAATATTCGATTGCTTCAGTATATTTCTTCATTTTTAAATAAGAAATACCTGCGTAGTAATTTGCTAAATTTCCTGCTTTTGTGCTTCCGTATGTTTTTGCAATATCTAAGAAACCATATTTTCCATCACCACCTTCTAAACCAAGTGTATATAAGCTATCAGCTTCTACTCCTGCAGCAGTTTCAGCTTGGTCGAAAAATGATCTTGGATAAGCTAATTCATTAGAAGCATCTAATTCAGTTGGTTCAGAGATAAACTTTGTGTAACCTAAATACAATAGTATTAAGGCAGCCACACCAACTAAACCGTAAAATAGAGGTTTACTATTTTTCTCAATCCATTCTTCAGATTTGTTAGCAGCCTGATCTAATCCTTCAAAGGCTTTAGCTACATCACTTTGTGACTCGTCAAATGTTTCTTCAATAGTATTATCTACAACCTTTTCTTTCTTAGGTTTATATCCTCTCTTTTTGTATGTTGCCATAATTCTTATAAAATTAGTGGCGCAAAAATAGTTTTTTTAATTGGATTTTAAAAGCCGATTTTTCGTTATTTTGCACTTCCTGTCTAGAAACAACATTGCACGTGTATTTACAGAAAATATCCTTAGTGAATTTTAAAAATATTGAAAGCCAAACATTTAGTTTTGAAAAGAAGATTAATTGCTTTGTTGGAAACAATGGTGTGGGTAAAACTAACGTATTAGATGCAATCTATTATTTATCTTTTGCGAAGAGTTATTTTAATCCGATTGCTGGACAAAACATTAAACATCATCAAGATTTTTTTGTTGTAGAAGGTGATTATTTAGTGAATGATAGACAAGAAAAAATTATTTGCTCTTTAAAAAGAGGACAAAAAAAAGTGCTGAAAAGAAATGGGAAAGTGTACGATCGATTTTCGGATCATATTGGTCAATTCCCTTTGGTTATAATTTCACCGGCAGATAGGGATTTAATTATTGAAGGAAGTGAAACTCGTAGAAAATTTATTGATGGAGTAATTTCTCAACAAGATAAGTTGTATTTAAAAACCTTAATTTCTTATAATAAGGTGTTGAGTCAACGTAATGCTCTGTTAAAGTTTTTTGCTGCTAATCGAACTTTTGATGAATTAAATTTGAATGTTTACAACGAGCAGTTAATTCAGTATGGAACGGAAATTTACAATAAGCGCAAAGCTTTTTTAAAAGAATTTGTTCCTATCTTTAATGAGAAATATCAAATTATTTCAAATGAAAAAGAGGAGGTTGCGTTACACTATAAGAGTCAATTAAATGATGTTTCTTTTGATCAGTTATTGAAGAATAATTTGGAAAAAGATAAAGTATTACAATATACATCTGTAGGTGTGCATAAAGATGATTTAAACTTTGAGATTGGTTCGTACCCAGTTAAAAAATTTGGATCACAAGGTCAGCAGAAATCATATTTAATAGCATTAAAGCTTGCTCAGTTTGAATTCATTAAAGAGCAATCGAACATTGTACCTATATTATTGTTGGATGATATTTTTGATAAGTTAGATGAAAACAGAGTTGCGCAGATTGTGGATTTGGTAAATAAAGACGAATTCGGACAAATATTTATTACAGATACTCATTTCGAAAGAACAGAATCTGTTGTAAAGCAAAGTAATAAACCTTATGAGATTTTTAATTTAAGTAAACAAATTAATCAGTAATTATGGGAAAGAGAGAGAATGATAGTTTTTCGATTAAGGATTTAATGGGAGCTTTTATTAAAGAAAATAAACTAGAAAAGGGCTTCAGAAAAATACATATCGAAGAAGCTTGGGTTAAATTGATGGGGCCCGGAGTTGCATCATATACTAGTGAAGTTAAATTACAGAACGGAACGCTTATTATTCGTTTGAATTCTTCTGTTTTAAGAGAAGAATTGAGTTATGGTAAAGAAAAGATCATCACTATGATTAACGAAGAGATGGGAGATGATGTTGTGAAAAAAATTATGTTAGTTTAATTTTTGTAAAAATCATCATTGGTGTAAATTTTTCCATTTGAATCTTTAATATCCGCATTCAACCTTTTAGAAATTAAAAACATTTTAAATAAAATATCTTTTGAAGGTTTTTTTACTGATATAACACCATTGCTAAATTTTAATTGAACTTTTTTCTCATCTTTATAGTTTAAAAATATCAACGAATTATCAGTTGAATTCTTACTTAAGGTATTTGAAGCTTTCATCTTAAAATTAACTGAAGCATCCATTTCTATATATTCGAACCACTCTTTTAGAGAGATTGGAGTTTGGTTTTTAGCTCTACTAATTGAAACTGAAAAATCTTGAACATTATCACTATTATTATCTTGAGCGATAACTGAGTTTGTAAAAAAGATGTTTAAAACAGTAAGAATTAATAGATGTCTCATGTGGTTGTGTAAATAAATATGAAAGCGAATTTAAATAAAAAACTCGTTACAAAAGCAACGAGTTTCTTTAATATTATTCTGTGAGAAAATTATTAAAACATTTCTCTGCCAGCGAAGTGAAAGTTTCCTTCAATTTCTGCATTTTCATCAGAATCAGAACCATGAACTGCATTCTCTCCGATTGAAGTTGCATAAAGTTTTCTAATTGTTCCTTCTGCAGCCTCAGCTGGGTTGGTAGCACCAATTAAAGTTCTAAAATCCTCAACTGCATTTTCCTTTTCTAAGATAGCTGCAACAATAGGACCGCGAGTCATAAACTCAACTAATTCTCCAAAAAACGGACGCTCACTGTGAATTGCATAAAATGTTTCTGCATCACGCTTCGTCATGTGTGTTTTTTTCATTGCTACAATTCTAAAACCAGCAGCATTAATTTTTTCTAAAATAGCACCAGTATGTCCATTCTCTACAGCATCTGGTTTAATCATTGTAAAAGTTCTATTTGTTGCCATTTGTATTTTAATCTTATTATAATTTCGCGCAAAAATACATTTTTTAATGTTACTAACAAGTTAAGTATTAATTTGGGTTCATACTTATCTTTAAAAATAGTTCGAATGGATATTTAATAATGTTGTTGTCAAGTGTTCAAATAGAGATTGTTAGAGTGGTTTTTTTGTGGGTATTTCATGGAATTAACATTTTCGATAATATTTAGTCAAAAGAATATTAAATTGTATATTCGCCCTTTATGATTTTAAAGAACTTTGAAGCGCTTAAAGCGTATTTAGAAATACCTAGAAATATTGTAATCATCGGTCATAAAAACCCCGATGGTGATGCTGTAGGATCAACTCTTGGATTAAAACATTATTTAGATTTTAAAGGTCATAAAGCCCAAGTTTTAATGCCAAATGAATTTCCTGATTTTTTGCATTGGATTCCTGGAGTTGAAACCGTATATCGTTTCGATCGACAAAATAATCAGAGTGTGAAAGCGTTGAAAAAATCCGACATTATTTTCTTGTTAGATTTCAATGCTTTGCATAGAGTAGGAGATGATATGCAAAATACGTTGGAGAAGTACGAAAATGATTTTGCATTGATTGATCATCATCAGCAACCAGATGATTTTGAATACATGTATTCTGACACAGAAATATGTTCAACTTGTCAAATGGTATATAATTTTATAGAAATGATGGGAGATGTAGATTTGATAGATAAAAACATTGCTACTTGTTTGTATACAGGAATAATGACAGATACCGGTTCTTTCAGGTTTAAATCAACAACAAGTAGAACTCATAGGATTATTGCGGATTTAATTGACAAAGGAGCGGAAAATGATAGGATTCACAGTAAAGTTTACGACGCAAATACGTTTAGTAGATTACAACTTCTTGGTCAATCTCTGAGTAATTTACAGGTTTTACCAGATTATAAAACTGCTTTTATAACACTTTCTCAGGAAGAGAAGAATAAATTCAATTATGAGAAAGGGGATACCGAGGGAGTTGTGAATTACGCGTTGTCTTTAAAAGGAATTGTATTTGCTGCCATTTTTATTGAGGATATAGAGCAAGGGATTGTAAAGATTTCGTTTAGATCAAAAGGAAGTTTCTCAGTTAATAAATTTGCACGTGCTCATTTTAATGGAGGAGGACATGACAATGCAGCTGGTGGAAGATCAACAACTTCATTAGACGAAACCGTAGCGGAATTTAAATCGTTATTATCAAACTATAAAGAAGACATACTAGTATCTTATGAAGAGTAGTTTTTTAATTTTTACAATTGTTTTATTGAGTTTTGTAGGTTGTAAAGAGTTAGAGGCGAGAAGACCAAAAGAACATTCTACAAAAAACTTCTATGAAGAAGTGGTCGCTGAGAACAAAAAACTAAACGCATTAGAAACGAGAGCAATTCAATCACTTTTAAAGAAGGATACACTTACTAATTATATATCCTCTGCAAATGGTTTTTGGTATAGCTATATTAAGAAAGATACGTTAACTTCTCAAACTCCTGTTAAAGGAGATGAAGTTACTTTAAATTATAATATCACAACAATTAACGATAATACAATTTACGATTATCAAACAAGAAAGTATAAAATAGATCAGGAAGATTTCGTTCCAGGACTGCGAGAGGGAATAAAGTTGATGAAAAAAGGAGAAACTATTACATTTGTCATTCCTTCTTACAGAGCGTATGGAGTTACTGGAGACGGAAATAAAATTGGAATGAATCAAACATTAAAGAGTATAGTAACATTAATAGAAATTAAAAAACCGAATAATGAAATTAAATAAGTTTTTAGCAATTACGGCTTTAGGATTAGCAGTAGTATCATGTGGTAAACAAATGGAAACTAAAAAAAGTTTAGAAACTGAATTAGATTCTGTTAGTTATGCATTAGGATTAAATGTAGGAGCAAGAATGCGAGCAAGTGAAAATGCAAAAGAAATTAATCCAGACCTATATGTGCAAGGTTTTTATAATGGAGCTGATTCTACGAATCTTTTGATGAAGCCTGAGGATGCTATGTTAATTATTAGAGCTTATTCTCAGAAAAAGCAAATGGAAGATATGGAAAGAAGGCAAAAAGAAATGAAAGATAAAACTGAGAAAGAATATGGTGATTACAAGAAAGAAAATGAGGCTTTTTTAGTTGAGAATAAAACAAAAAACGGAGTTATTACAACAGAAAGTGGACTTCAATACATGGTTTTAAAAGAAGGTAACGGATCTTCTCCTAAGCTTGCAGATTATGTGAAGGTACATTACACTGGTACTACCATAGATGGTAAAGTTTTCGATAGCTCTGTAGAAAGAAAAGAACCATCTGAATTTGGAGTTACTCAAGTAATTAAAGGTTGGACAGAAGGTTTACAGTTAATGAAAGAAGGAGCTAAATATAAATTTTTCATCCCTCAAGAGTTGGCGTACGGATTTCAAGGTAGATTACCTCAAATCAAGCCTTTTTCTACGTTGGTTTTTGAAGTAGAATTATTAGAAGTAAAGTCTGCTGTAAAACCAGCTGCTGATGGTCATACAGATCATACTGGAGATGATCATAAAGATCATTAATAAAAAATAATGTAATTTAAAAGCATCAACAAGTGTTGATGCTTTTTGTTTCTTTTTAAATCATATTTATGAAAATTGTTAAATTAATTATTGCTTTTTCGCTTTTAATAGTGTCTTGTAAAACTGTTAAATACCCTGATTTAGCTGAAGGTTTGTATGCTGATATACAAACTAATAAAGGAGATATATTGATTAAGTTACATTCGGATATTGTTCCGATGACGGTTGCTAATTTTGTTTCTCTAGCGGAAGGAAATAATCCTAAAATGGTAGATTCAATGAAAGGAAAGCCTTTTTACGAAGGAGTGAAATTTCATAGAGTAATAAAGGATTTTATGATTCAAGGAGGTCAGCCAAAAGGTGGTGGTCGAGTTGGATATACCTTCGATGACGAGTTTCCACTAAACGAAAAAGGTCAGTTAATTTACAAGCATGATTCAGCGGGTGTTTTATCAATGGCAAATGCAGGACCTGCTACCAATTCTTCACAGTTTTTTATTACTCACAAAGCAACTCCTTGGTTAGATGGAAAGCATTCCGTTTTCGGAAAGGTAACTTACGGACAAAATGTTGTTGATACAATTGTTCAAAATGATGTAATTAATAAAGTAGAGATTATTAGAGTCGGTGAGTCAGCAAAAGAATTCAATGCACCAAATGTTTTTTTACAAGAACTTGAAAATGCAGAAGAACGTCGCAAAGAACGTAAAAGAAAAATAGCTATTGCAAAAGAAAAGATTCGAAAAGAAATGGATTATTATAGCTCTAAAGTTACGAGTTCTGGTTTACACTTTTTACAACTTCAAAAAGGTACAGGTAAAAAGGTGAATCCTGATTTACCAACAACTGTGCATTATACTTTATATGATGATTTAGGAAATAAAATAGCTTCTAGTTTAGATCAGAAAACACCATTTACTTTTACAATTAATGATGCTAATTACCCATTAATTGCTGGATGGAAAGAAGGAGCTTCTATGATGTATGAAGGTGAAAAAGCTCGATTGTTTATTCCAAGTTATTTAGGTTATGGAGAGGTTGGTCGTTTACCAGTGATTAAACCAAATACCGATTTAATTTTTGAAATAGAAATATTAAAAGTTGGAAAATAGTTTTTTAGATATTATTAAAACAAAAGATGCCGAATTATTAATTTTTCTGAATAATTTAGGTAACGAGAAGTGGGATTCATTTTGGCTTACAATTACGAATCAATTCAATTGGATTCCACTTTTTGTTATAATCTTAGTTTTAATTTATGTGAGATTCGGATTAAGGAAAACGATTTTTTCTTTATTATTTATTGTGGTTTTAGTTGCTTTCTCCGATCAGTTTACAAACCTCATAAAAAATACAACTGAGAGGTTGCGTCCTTGCAATACTGCTTGGTTGCAAGAGTACTTAAGACAATTTTCGTATAAACCAAGAGGTTATAGTTTTTGGTCGGGTCATGCTTCTTTGTCAACCACGTTCACAGTTTTCATTATCTTTTTGTTGAGAAGTAGATTTAAGTTTATTTACTTATTGTTCTTATTTCCTTTAATTTTCGGATATAGCAGAGTTTATTTAGGTGTTCATTATCCTGGAGATATTTCAGTTGGTTATCTCTCAGGGATACTTTTTGGAACTTTATTCTATAAACTTTACTGTATACTTTTCGAAAAAATCTTTAAAGAAAAACTAGTTTAGTTTAATAAGGTATTTTTTACTCAGAGTTTTTTCTCTTGTTTTAGGACTCAAAAATTTCCCTTTTAGTTTAGTGATTCTATAGTAATCAAATTCTTTTATTATCGAGAACGATATGTTTTTCTCAGAGAATAGAGTCAAATCTTTTTTGGTAGCGAAGAAGTTCATATTCATTTTGTTTTGACTATTTGAAAGATCTTCAATGCTTATTCTATTTATAGGTTTGTTACAATAAAATTCAAAACCGAAGTTATAACTATTGTTTTTGAGTAGATTAATATCTTTAAAATCATTTTTGTTAATATACTTTGCCGCATGAACTCCTCCTTGATATTTAAATAAAGTAGGGTAGAAGTGAGAAAGCATAAATCCGTACAAGAAGCAGAAAGAAATCGCAGATAAATATAAAATTCGTTTTATCTTTTCTTGTTTGGTCTTAAATACTAAGTAAATAGCGCTTCCGCATAAAAGTAAAATAAGTAGAATCCAATAATTAAATTCAGGTTTCATGACAATGCTCAGTGCTATTATGGCTAATACTGAAATTGTTATTAAAAAATACTGAGTTATGGTGTATGTTTTTACAAGATGCTGATATTTATTTTTTAGTTTAACAATAAAATCAGCAGTTATAATTGCCATAAAAGGAAATACAATATTTGTGTAGTGCGCTAGTTGAAATTTGCTTAATGAAAAGACTAGGACTGTAGCTAATGTTCCAAATAGTGTATAAAACTCCTCATTCTTGTTAACTATTTTTATATTCCTTTTAACTTTCAAAAATGTTGCTATATAGAATAAAATCGACCAAGGTAAAAATGCCCATAAAATTGTATGAACAAAAAAGAATGGATCTCCATGTCCTTTTATTGGGCCGGTATTGAAAAACCTACCAAATTGACTGTCCCATAAAAAGAATTTAATTCCAGACACCTCTGTTTTTCCAAACACAATCTTTTCGGGATGCATATCAAATTGAACGTATAAAGTATAGAGCTCTGGAATAATGAAGATTATAATAAATACCAATGCAACCAACCACATCGGATTTAAAATTTCTTTCCATTGTTTTGTGATTATGAAATGTCCACCTAAAGCAGCTACAAGAGGGATCATTGCGAAAATACCTTTTGTCATTATTGCGAATGCACAGAACAAACTTGCAACAAGTAAGTCTTGCCATCTTTTTTGTTGAATGTATTTATAAAACCAGTATAAACTAGCCATAATAAAACCAGTTAAATATGGTTCTGCTCTTACATCAAAATTAGAAATAACACTATGTAATGAAGTTGCTAAAATAATAGCAGCAATTAGAGCGGTTTCTTTATTGTAACTTTTTTTGGTGAACTTATAAGTTGCCCAAACTCCTAAAAAGAAAATTAAGACGCCAGGAAGCTTGTATGCAAAATTCGAAACTCCAAAAATTTTAAATGAAATTGCTGTTAACCAGAATGGTAAATGAGGTTTGTCTAACCAATCTTCTCCTAATGAATACAAATTAATGAAATCATTATTCAAATGCATTTCCTTAGCAATGGAACCATATAATGCGGCATCTGGAGGCATCATGTCTAAAGGAAAGCCTAAGATTGTAACACATATAATTAAAAGACTTAAAACTAGGAAAGGTTTATTTCTCATTTTTAAATTGGATCTGTTTAACAGGGCTCAGACGAGTATAACTAACTTCTAAATTTGAGGTTCCTATAATTTGAATTTTATTTGGTGTAAATGTATTGTTGAAATGAGGTAAATCGAATTCAAGAGTGTTATTTTTCAACTCAGCAGGAAAAACTCTTTTATCTTTTCCGAATCTTAGAGCAACGGCTAGTTTTAGCGATTTAATTGTGTTTTTTTGTGACTCCTGAATTTCTAGTTTAATGGTATTTTTTTGTGACTCCTTAATTTCTAAATCATCAGAAAAATCAACATTTAACTTACTGTTTTTGTAGAATGAATTATTGATATGTTTTAAATAAATTTTCCCAGTATTTTTCTTCAGTAAGGAGTCGCTTGGAAATTTTCGTTTATTGATACCTACTAAAACGGCATTTGAAATTGTAAATTCTTCGTTGAAATCATACAGATCATATTGGTTTTTTCTACTGTCCCAAGAGTTTAATTGATGAGGTCTTTCTCCTGCATAAAACCAATATATCGAGGTGTTTTGATAAGAATTGTAAAAAAGTGGAGATTTATCCTTTAATTTTTCTTTAAGTGTTAGAGTCCATTTTTTATTACCATGCATTTCAAATTGCTTTGGTAAAATTCCATCATTTGCCATGGCGAATCTCAAAAAGGTTGTCACGACTAAAGTTATTATTGCTAGGACCTTAAAAAGTTTGATATCTTCTGTGTTAGCTACCAAATAGTTAAAAGGAATTATTATCAGTGGAATTGATATTGGAACGATCCATTGAGCTTGTGCGTGTGTTTTAAAAGTACTAATAAAGAAAAAGGAAATAAAACCGATAACTATAAAATTTAAAGCTTTTTGAAAGAGGTCTTTGTTTTTTAAATTTTTAAAAAAAGCTTTATATATTATAGGGAAAGTAAAACCAAATATTACTATAGTATTTATAAAATGCATATAAGTATCTCTAAATCTATATACTGTGTTTTCTTTTCTTTCAAACAAGTGATATTTGACAGAAGGGAAATCGTTTTCAAACTGCCAAATCAAATGAGGGGAAAATAGTGCAATAGTAAGTAATGCAGTGAGCCAAATTTTGCCATCTTTTAAAACCTTCAAATTTGATAATAGTGCAAAAGCAATGACTAATACAGATTGATATTTGCTATATAACATACAAGCCATAGAAAAGGCAAGTATCAGATAACTTAGTGTTGATTTTTCAGTTAAATATTTCTTATACCCTAATAGAAACAATGCTGTAAAAAACATCAAAGGTGTGTCTGGAACTGTTATGAATCCATAGACATTAAATAGTGATGTCGTAAGAGCAAGTAAAACGAAAAGCCATTTGTATTCATTTTTCTTTGGGTTTTCAATCAAATTCCAAACGATAAAAAAATTTAGAGGTAAGGTTATACTTGAAAAAAAGCGGACACTAAGCTCGCTTGCAGCAAAGAAAAATTTAGAAATAGATATCCAAATTGCCACCATAGGAGGATGGTCAA
Organism: Tenacibaculum sp. MEBiC06402; assembly: GCF_049239625.1. NCBI lineage: Bacteria > Pseudomonadati > Bacteroidota > Flavobacteriia > Flavobacteriales > Flavobacteriaceae > Tenacibaculum > Tenacibaculum sp. MEBiC06402. The sequence continues at coordinate 153,571 of NZ_JBMKKT010000104.1, read as the reverse complement.
AATATCCCCAGTCAAGTTTGTTACTATAAGTCCAGTAGTAGGCTTCATCCGAGATTAATTCTGTAGTAAATCCTTGAATTAGGTTAACTAAAAAAAGAAATATTCCAAAGAATAGAAAAAAGTAACGAGAATGTTGTGTTAATTTCATTATCGCAAAGCTATGAAATAACAAGAAATATAAGGTGTAATTTTTTAATTAGAGTAAAACGGCTAATAAATAGGGTTTAATAAAAAAAAGCCGAGTTATCAACTCGGCTTTTTATGTTTAATTATTCTTCATCAAACTCTGTTCGTGTTTCTGTTGGTTTTTCACCTTTCTCGATTTTTATGGTAAGCTGTCTAGATTCATCATCCAAATCCATAAAAATAGAATCGCCTTCATCGAGTTTTGCATTAACTATTTCCTCGGCTAATGCGTCTTCAATATATTTTTGGATAGCTCTCTTTAGAGGTCTTGCACCGTATTGTTTGTCAAAACCTTTATCAGCGATATAATCTTTAGCTTTCTCAGTAAGATTTAAGTGATATCCTAAATCTGCAATTCTATCCAATAATTTCTTTAATTCAATATCAATAATCTTGTGGATGTCTTCTCTTTCTAAAGAATTGAAAATAATAACATCATCAATACGATTTAAAAATTCAGGAGCAAAAGATTTTTTTAATGCACTTTCTATAATTCCACGAGCATTTGCGTCTTCCTGTTCTTTTTTAGATTGTGTTCCAAATCCAACTCCGCCACCAAAATCTTTTAGTTTTCTAACCCCAATGTTAGAAGTCATAATGATTATGGTATTTCTGAAATCAATTTTTCTTCCCAAACTATCAGTTATATGTCCATCATCTAAAATCTGCAACAGCATATTGAATACATCAGGATGTGCTTTTTCAATTTCGTCTAATAGTACAACTGAGTATGGTTTACGACGAACTTTTTCAGTTAATTGTCCACCTTCTTCATAACCTACATATCCCGGAGGCGCACCAATCAATCTAGAAATTGCAAATTTCTCCATGTACTCACTCATGTCAATTCTGATTAAAGATTCATCAGAATCAAATAATTCTCTGGCTAAAACTTTTGCCAATTGAGTTTTACCAACTCCAGTAGATCCTAAGAAAATAAACGATCCAATAGGTTTGTTAGGGTCTTTTAAACCAACTCTATTTCGCTGTATTGCCTTAACAACTTTTGATACGGCTTCATCTTGACCAATAACTTTTCCTTGAATTAAACTTGGTAATTCTGCTAGCCTATGGCTTTCAGCTTCCGCAACTCTGTTTACAGGAATTCCCGTCATCATAGAAACCACTTCTGCAACATTATCTTCAGTTACAGTTTCTCTATGTAATTTAGAGTCTTCTTCCCATTGATTTTGAGCTGAATCTAAAGCAGCTTCTAAGTTTTTTTCGTCATCACGAAGCTTTGCTGCCTCTTCATATTTTTGTCCGCTTACAGCCTTTGTTTTGCGTTCTCTAATTTCTTCTAATTTCGATTCTAATTCTAAAATTTGTTGCGGAACGACAATATTTGTGATGTGAATACGAGAACCGGCTTCATCTAAAGCATCAATTGCTTTGTCTGGAAGAAAACGATCGGTCATATATCTGTTTGTAAGTTTCACACAAGCCTCAATAGCTTCGTCTGTAAACTCTACATTATGATGCTCTTCATATTTTCCTTTGATATTATGAAGAATTTGAGTTGTTTCCTCAACAGTAGTTGGGTCAACCATTACTTTTTGAAAACGACGCTCTAAAGCACCATCTTTTTCTATGTTTGTTCTATACTCGTCCAAGGTAGTCGCTCCAATACATTGAATTTCTCCTCTTGCTAAAGCAGGTTTAAGCATATTTGAAGCGTCTAAAGATCCTGTAGCTCCACCAGCACCAACAATTGTATGAATTTCATCAATAAAAAGAATAATATCATCATTCTTTTCTAGCTCATTCATCAAGGCCTTCATTCTTTCTTCAAACTGACCTCTGTATTTTGTTCCAGCTACTAAACTTGCTAAATCAAGTGAAATAATTCGCTTATCGAATAGTATTCTTGAAACTTTTCTGTTTACTATTCGTAAGGCTAATCCTTCTGCAATTGCCGACTTACCAACTCCAGGCTCACCGATCAACATTGGGTTATTCTTCTTTCTACGACTTAGTATTTGAGAAACACGTTCTATTTCTTTAAGTCGACCAACAACAGGGTCTAGTTTACCGTTCTCGGCAAGTGCTGTCAAATCTCTACCAAAATTGTCTAAAACCGGAGTTTTAGATTTTTTATTTGTTTTACTTCTTTGAGAGGATTGCTGCTGTCCATAAGGTCCAGATTTTTCCTCTGCAAATTCATCGTCTTGATTTTCAGCTATGGGATTGATTGGTAAGCTACCATCATCAATATTCAGCTCTTTATATAACGCCTTAGCTTGATCATAATCTACATCGTACTTTTGTAAAAGTTTCGTTGTTGGATCATTCTCGTTTCTCAAAATGCACAAAAGTAAGTGCGCAGTATCAATGGCATCGCTTTGGTATAACTTAGCCTCTAAGAACGTGGTTTTAATAGCTTTTTCAGCCTGACGAGTCAAATGCAAATTTTTCTTTTGATTAGCTTCAATCAAAGATTCAGTAGGATTTAATTTTTCTAATTTATTTCTAACTAAATCTAAATCTATATCAAAAGTGGTTAAAATCTCAATTGCTTTTCCGTCTCCTTTTCTTATTAAACCAAGTAGGAGATGTTCTGTACCAATGAAGTCATGCCCTAGTCTTAAGGCTTCTTCTTTGCTAAAAGTTATAACATCTCTAACTCCTGGTGAAAAATTTTCGTCCATAAATAATTTCTTTGTTGTAAAGTTACTAAGAATTTTAATGAAAATTACAAAAACGATGCCAGTAAAACAATAAGACAAAAAGGCAGTTTAAGGTATAAGTAGAAAGATGTTAAAAAACCTTACGTAATTGTTGATAAATTAAGTGAAAATGAAACGTTAAAACTTGGGTGTTTGTTGTTAAAATGATATCTTGCACTGTTTGTAATAATAAATACAAGGATGTATTTTAAAAGGAGTGAATTTTAGTTGTAAAATTCACTTTTTTAACGAAAAGAGTATTAATGATTTAAATTGAGATATATGGCAGACGGGGAAAAGTTAATTCCAATTAATATCGAAGAACAAATGAAATCCGCTTACATTGATTATTCGATGTCAGTTATTGTTTCTAGAGCTTTACCAGATGTAAGAGATGGTTTAAAGCCTGTGCATAGAAGGGTTTTATATGGAATGCATGAATTAGGAATAAAATCTACAGGCGCATATAAAAAATCGGCAAGAGTAGTAGGAGAAGTGTTAGGTAAGTACCATCCACATGGGGATACTTCTGTTTATGACTCGATGGTGCGTATGGCACAAAACTGGAGTATGCGTTATATGATGATTGATGGACAAGGAAACTTTGGTTCTGTCGATGGAGATAGCCCCGCAGCAATGCGTTATACAGAGGTTAGAATGCAAAAGATATCAGAGGAAATGCTTTCTGATATTGAAAAAGATACAGTAGATCACAAGTTAAACTTTGATGATACGCTTCATGAGCCAACAGTACTTCCAACTCGAATTCCAAATTTATTGGTTAACGGAGCATCTGGTATCGCGGTTGGTATGGCTACTAATATGGCACCACACAATTTAACAGAAGTTGTTAATGGAACAATTGCATACATCGATAACAGAGATATTGAAATCGATGAATTAATGCAACATATTAAGGCACCAGATTTTCCAACTGGAGGTATAATATATGGGTATGATGGTGTAAGAGATGCTTTTCATACAGGTCGAGGTCGTATTGTTATGCGTGCGAAAGCGACTATTGAAGAAGTTAAAGGACGCGAGTGTATAATCGTTACAGAGATTCCTTATCAAGTTAACAAGGCAGACATGATTAAAAAGACTGCTGATTTGGTTAATGATAAAAAACTAGAAGGAATTGCAAGTATTCGTGATGAGTCTGACAGAAAAGGGATGCGAATTGTTTATGTTTTAAAACGAGATGCTATTCCTAATATTGTATTAAATAAATTATTCAAGTATACTCAATTACAAACCTCTTTTAGTGTAAACAATATTGCTTTGGTTAAGGGACGTCCTGAACAACTTAACTTAAAGCAGTTGATTCATTATTTTGTTGAACATAGACATGAAGTAGTTGTTCGAAGAACAGAATTTGAATTAAAGAAGGCTGAAGCTCGAGCACACATTCTTGAAGGTTTGATTATTGCTTCAGATAACATAGATGAAGTAATTGCAATTATTCGAGGTTCTGCAAATGCAGATGAAGCAAGAGAAAGCTTGATGAAACGTTTTGAGTTAACGGAAATTCAGGCAAAGGCGATTGTTGAAATGCGTTTGCGTCAGTTAACAGGACTAGAGCAAGACAAGTTAAGAGCGGAATATGATGAAATTGTAAAAACAATTGCAGATTTAAAAGATATTTTATCTAACGAGCCTAGAAGATACCAGATTATAAAAGACGAATTAGAGTTAGTTCGTGATAAATATGGTGATGAACGTCGCTCTGTTATAGAATACGCTGGAGGAGATATGCGTATTGAAGATATGATTCCTAACTCAAAAGTAGTTGTTACAATATCTCATGCAGGGTATGTGAAGAGAACGAACTTAGATGAGTACAAGGTTCAGAATAGAGGAGGTAGAGGTCAAAAAGGAGTTACAACTCGTAATGAAGATTTCTTAGAGCACTTATTTGTTGGAACAAATCATCAGCATATGTTGTTCTTCACTCAAAAAGGGAAAGTGTTTTGGATGAGAGTTTTTGAAATTCCTGAAGGAGGCAAAAATACTAAAGGTAGAGCAATTCAAAACCTTATTAATATTGAACAAGATGATAAGGTAAAAGCGTTTTTAGTTACGGATGATTTAAAAGATGAAGAGTACATCAATAATCATTATGTAATTATGGCTACTAAAAAAGGTAAAGTAAAGAAAACACCTTTAGAGCAGTATTCTAGACCAAGAGCCAATGGAATCAATGCAATTACTATTAAAGAAGATGACGAACTTTTAGAAGCTAAATTAACTACTGGAGATAGTCAAGTAATGCTAGCATTGCGTTCAGGGAAAGCTATTCGTTTTGAAGAGGAGAAAACTAGACCTATGGGTCGAACAGCTTCTGGTGTAAGAGGAATTACTTTGCAGCATGAAGATGATGAGGTTGTAGGAATGGTATCTGTTAACGATATGGATAGTAATATTTTGGTGGTTTCTGAAAAAGGATATGGAAAAAGATCTAAGCTAGAAGATTACCGCATTACCAACCGTGGAGGAAAAGGTGTGAAAACATTGAATATTTCAGAAAAAACAGGTAATTTGGTAGCCATAAAAAATGTGGATGATTCTAATGATTTAATGATTATAAATAAATCAGGAATTACCATAAGAATGGCAGTTGAAGACCTTCGAGTTATGGGTAGAGCAACACAAGGAGTGAAGCTAATCAATATTAAAAATAATGATAGTATTGCTGCGGTTGCGAAGGTAATGCATGAGGAAGACGAAGAAAATGGCACGGAAATTGAAAACGAAACTAGTGTAAATTAAGAATACATTATAAAATAACAAATATTAACTAAGATGAGAAAACAAGTTTTAGCGATTTCTTTAGGTTTATTAACATTAGGTTCTTTTGCTCAAAAGAAGGAGCTTAAATCTATTGAGAAGGCACTTAAAAATAATGATTTTACTGGAGCTTTAACAATCGTAAATTCATTAAATGAATCGATTGAGAGTGCAGATGATAAGTATAAGTCTAAATACTACTTTTTAAAAGGACAAGCTTTTGCAGGTAAGAAAGAATACCAAAAAGCTGCAGATGCGTTTAACCAATTGATGGATTTTGAAAAGAAAATTGGAAAAGAGCGTTACTCGGCAGAAGCAAGACCTAGACTAGATAAATTAATCCAATCAGTTTCTGAAAAAGCAATTGGTCTTTATAATAATGATAAGAATTATAAAGATGCTTCAAAGTACTTTTATTTAACTTACAAGTTAAGTCCAAGAGACACTGCGTTTGCTTACAACGCGGCAGTAAGTGCTACTCAAGCTAAAGATTATGACGCTGCAATTGATTATTACAAAGAGTTAATTCAAATTGGATACACAGGTAAAGAGGTTCAGTATTTTGCAGTGAACAAGTCTACTGGTAAAGAAGAGAATTTAGGTAGTAAGACACAAAGAGATTTAATGGTAAAATCTGGAAAGTATTCTAATCCTTCGGAAAAAACTACTGAAGGTAGAACTGCTTCTATTATGAAGAATTTTGCTTTAATCTTAAAAGAGCAAGGGAAAACGGACGAGGCTATCAAAGCAATTTCTGAAGCAAGAAAAGCAAATAAGAATGATTTAAACTTAATCTTAAACGAAGCACAGTTATATATTGAGTTAGGTAAGATGGATAAGTTTGGTGATTTAATGGCAGAAGCTGTTGCTTTAGACCCTAATAACCCTACTTTATATTACAACTTAGGAGTTGTAAACTTCAATCAAGGAAGAGCTGAAGAAGCTGCTAAATATTACAAAAAAGCAATTGAGCTTAAACCTGATTATTCTGATGCATACATGAACTTATCAGTTGTAATTTTAGATAAGGAGAAAGCGATTGTTGAAGAGATGAACAAGAACTTATCGAACTTTAAGAAGTATGACGAGTTAGCTCTTAAACAAAAAGAGGTATATAAAGAGGCTTTACCTTATTTAGAGAAAGCTGATAACCTGAATAGAACTATTGATACTGTTAAGTCTTTAATGAGTATTTATGAAGTTCTAGAGATGGAAGGAAAAGCTAAAGAGTTTAGAGATTTATACAAATCAATGAAATAAATTTCTAGTATATATAAATAAAAAAGACGCTTTTTAAAGCGTCTTTTTTATTTATATCATCTTTTTTATTACTCTTAAACGATGACTATGTTGATGAGTGTCTATATTGTAAATACCACTATGATCAAGTTTATCAATTCTTACTTTACCATGCGCGTGAATAATATTGTAGTCATTCATTATTATTCCAACATGTGTAATAACACCTTCTTCGTTATCAAAAAAAGCTAAATCTCCAGGTTCACATTCTTCAATAAAGCTTAAAACTTCACCTTGTGTAGCTTGTTCTTTAGCATCTCTGAGTAAATTATATCCACATAGTTTGTAAACAGTCTGTGTAAAACCAGAACAATCAATACCAAATGGAGTCTTACCTCCCCAGAAATAAGGAGAGTTTAGGAATAAATAGGCAGTTTCTACAATGGCATTTTTAGATAATTTTTTACCATTTACCTTTCCTTCATACTTATAAGAAGTATTATTAATTTTAAAAGAACTGTCTTTAAAAAAAGGCAATCGAGCGCCAATTGGAATTGTAGTTAAATTGTTTTCGGAATCTGTAATGAAATCTATCAAATCACCTGAATAAGTTTTTTCTTCCTTTTCAAGTTGATGATATAAATCCTCAGAAATTTCTTCGTACTGTTTATTGTCAATGAATCCTTCGTAACCATCAAAAGCCAATTTTATTTTACTCCATTTCTTAGTTTTCTCAAGAATATGAAAATGCTCTCCAAAAATAACTTGACTTACCATTTCAGAGGCATCATTAGCTTCTAAACGTAAAGGAACAATACTTAAATTACAGATTCCGAACAAACAATAATTATTTTAATGATTAAATTCTTTCGATTACCATTGCGCTAGCACCACCACCACCATTACAAATTCCAGCAGCACCAATTTTGGCGTTATTTTGCTTTAAAACAGATGTTAGTGCCATGATTATTCTTGCACCAGAAACTCCTAAAGGATGACCCAAAGAAACAGCTCCACCATTTACATTAACTTTATCTCCAGAAATTCCTAGAATTTTTGTGTTCGCTAAACCAACTACAGAAAACGCCTCATTTAATTCAAAATAATCAACATCTTCTATCTGAACGTTTGCTTTTGCTAGAGCTTTAGGTAATGCTTTTGCTGGTGCCGTAGTAAACCATTTTGGTTCATGTGCAGCATCTGCATATCCTCTAATTTTTGCTAATGGTTGAATTCCTAATTCTTCAGCCTTTTCTGCAGACATTAGTACTAAAGCTGCACCACCATCATTGATAGTAGAAGCGTTTGCTGCAGTAACAGTACCTTCTTTTGTAAATGCAGGCCGTAAAGCTGGAATTTTCTCCATTTTTACATTCTTGTATTCTTCATCTTCACTAAAGATAATTGGTTCTCCTCTTCGTTGTGGGATCTCAACAGGTACTACTTCGTCAGCGAACTTTCCTTCACTCCAAGCTTTCGCAGAACGATTATATGATTCAATTGCAAAAGCATCTTGATCTTCTCTTGAAAAGTTGTATTCCACAGCACATTCGTCAGCACATACTCCCATTGCAACTTGCTCATACGCGTCTACCAAGCCATCTTTTTGCATTCCATCCTCCATTTTTACAGGACCAAATTTTGTAGCAGTTCTGGCATGTTGGTAGTGAGGAATCATACTCATATTTTCCATACCACCAGCAACTACGATATCAGCATCACCTAAAGCTATAGCTTGTGCTCCTAACATGATTGATTTCATTCCTGATGAACACACTTTGTTTACAGTTGTACAAGGAACAGTATCCGGAATACCAGCCATAATAGCAGCTTGTCTCGCAGGAGCTTGTCCTAAACCAGCTGAAACTACATTTCCCATAAAAACTTCATTAACCATCTCTGGTTGTAAATTTATTTTATCTAAAGCACCTTTTATGGCAACAGCTCCAAGTTTAGGTGCAGGAATACTCGATAATGTTCCTAAAAAACTTCCTATTGGAGTTCTTGCTACAGATGCAATTACAACTTCTTTCATGTTATGTTTATTTGTTAAATAATGATATGCGAAAATAACCATTTTATACTTAGAACTCAAATAATACTAAAAGGTTATATTTACGCTAAGAAACAAGATGAAATGAAGAGATTAATAAGCTATTTATATAGAAATAATTCTATAGTTTATAAGGTTTTATTATTTATTATTACCGCTTTTGCAATTGTGTATTTCTTTCCAAAAGGAGGGAAGTTTCGATATGATTTTTCTCAAGGAAAACCATGGCAGTATGATAATTTATATGCTCCTTTTGATTTTGCTATACAAAAATCAGAAAAAGAGATTAACGACGAAATAGCTGAAATCACTTCTTCATCAAAGCAATATTTTTTATACGATACTGAAAAAACTAAAGAAATAGAGCAAAGTTTTATCGATAAGATGAAAGAACTTGAGTCTTCTGATAATCTAACAAAAGACGAAATAAAAAAGCTTTCTAAAAAAGGAATTCAACTTATTCAGGATATTTATAAGTACGGTTTTATAGATGATGTTTCCAAGAATAAGATTAATGATAATGCTATTGTGATTCTTAGAAAAAATGATTTTATTCAAGAAATTTCCTTTCAAAATTTTATTCAATCAAAAGATATATTAACAGCTATTAATGATAAGTTTAGTTCTTTTAAAAACTCTCAGGGTAAAAGTTACGTTTTTGAGTTATTATCAGAATTGATTCAACCCAACGTTAGTTTTGATGCAAAGTATACTCAAAAAGAGTTAGATGAAGTTTTAAATGACATTTCTTACACCAAAGGAATGGTAACGAAAGATGCTTTAATAATTCAGAAAGGAGATATTGTGGAAGGAGAAAGTTTGAGTGTATTAAAATCATTTAAAGAAGCTTCCAAATCACTAATATGGACAAAGTCTAATTACAATTGGTTAGTATTGGGGTATACTCTTTTAGTCTCTTTAGCATTGTTAATGCTATTGTTATTTTTAGATCGATACAGGAGAGAGATATTTTTAGACAATACGAAGGTTACTTTTATTTTTTCTAATGTATTGTTGATGATTTTCGCTCAGACCGTAATGGTAAAGTATAATTCAGACTTTTTGTATGTAATTCCATTAAGTATTTTACCTATAGTACTGAAAGCGTTCTTTGATGCTAGATTAGGTCTTTTTACACACGTGCTTACTGTTTTATTGCTAGGTTTTATAGTGCCAAATAGTTTTGAGTTCATTTATTTACATATTATAGCAGGTATTGTGACGATTCTATCTGTTACTGAGTTATACAAAAGAGCGAGTTTATTTATATCCATAGCGCAAATTACATTGATTTACATGGTTACCTATTTTGCTTTTTCCATTATAAAAGAGGGGAATATTAGCAATATAAAATGGGAATATTTCGGGTTATTTGCGGTGAACGGCTTGCTTTCTTTTTTAGCCGTGTTCTTTATTTATTTTTATGAAAAAGTTTTTGGTTTAGTATCCGATGTTACCTTACTTGAACTATCTAATACAAATTCAAAATTATTAAGAGAGTTAAATGAAAAAGCACCTGGAACTTTTCAGCATTCGATGCAAGTAGCCAATTTGGCAGAGGCAGCCGCAAATGAAATTGGAGCTAATTCGATGTTGGTTCGAACTGGAGCATTATATCATGATATTGGTAAAATGAAAAACCCTAAGTTTTTTACTGAAAATCAGATTACAGGTGTAAATCCACATAACGATTTGTCTCCAGGAGATAGTGCTCGAATAATTTTAGATCATGTTATAAACGGTATTGAAATAGCTAAGAAAAATAATATTCCTGACCGTATTATTGATTTTATCAGAACTCACCATGGAACAAGTCTGGTGTATTATTTTTATATGAAAGAAAAAGAGAGAAATCCGAATGTGGAAGTTGAGGAAAAAAAGTTTCGATATCGTGGTCCAATTCCTTTTTCTAAAGAAACAGCTATATTGATGATATGCGATGCAGCGGAAGCTGCGTCTAAAAGTTTACAAAATCCTTCGGCGCAATCAATAGATGAGTTAATAGATAAAATAGTAGAAGGACAAAAAGCCAATAATCAGTTTATAAATTCGAATATTACGTTTAGGGAAATTGAAAAAATTAAAAAAGTGATAAAAGGTAAATTAATGAATATCTATCATTTACGAATTGAATATCCAGAATAGTGATTTTTTTTAGCGAAAATATTTGTGAGATTGTTTTTCTAATGTTACATTTGCACTCGCAATTTTTAACTCTTTAAGAGTTGAGGAGAGGTGGCAGAGTGGTAATGCAGCAGCCTGCTAAGCTGTCATCGTTTTTCGATGCCCGGGTTCGAATCCCGGTCTCTCCGCAAAAAAATTGTAGATAACCATTTTCGGGGTGTAGCGTAGCCCGGTCATCGCGCCTGCTTTGGGAGCAGGAGGTCGCAGGTTCGAATCCTGCCACCCCGACAAAAAAATAGTTATTGGTCGCGTAGCTCAGCTGGATAGAGCATCTGCCTTCTAAGCAGACGGTCACAGGTTCGAATCCTGTCGCGATCACAATAAGCCTTACTAGTTTTAGTAAGGCTTTTTTGTTGTTTTTCAGTAAGTCGTTATTTCTCGTTGGTTTATATACAAGAAGTTCCCTTACTAAACTAATTTTAGAAGAAAACTGTTCTTTGTAAGTTTTGTTTAATTCATAAAGTGAAATATGATTAAATAAAACGGAATAGCATTATTATAGATGAAATGAGTTTTATTTTATGATTTTTCATAAGACAAATAAATTTAAAATTAACAGATAAAATATATTTTTGGAGTAATATAATTAGTCTGATTAAATGCATTTAAAAAAACAAATGAAAACAATAACAGAAGTAGAAATATCTGAAATTAAAAAAAACATTGAGATTATAACTTCTTCGTCTTTATATGAAGGCGATTTTGGGGATACTATTTCAAAGTCTATACTTTTAAAGTCTGGAGTTTCTAAAGATCTTGTTGAAAATAAATATTTATCAAACTATTACTATTTTTTAGAAAATATTGGTTTTGGAGAATTGGATGATTCATTTTTTATAGAAGATGCTCCGATAAACAGTTTTGAAATTTTTGGAAAAGATCGAAAGCATCTAGAACATTTATATATTTTCGCTAACAATATGAGTGAATATTCTTATGCATTTGATTTTAAAAACAAATGTAATGTTGTATCAATTGATTCAAGTGGTGATGTTTCTAAATTAGACAAAGAATCATTTTCTGATTTTATTAAAAGTAAAATTGAAGAATTAGTGGAAATTGTAAAATGGAGGGAACAAGATTTTAGTTAATTTATATCCAAAAGTTTTATCATTATTAGAGGTTTTTAAAATTTTGTAACTTTGTTTTTAATAATGAAAAATGTTTTAACTAAAATAACAGCTGTTCTAATGACATTTGTAGTATTATTTTCTACAATGTCATTTACTATTAGTAGTCACTATTGTGGTGATTACCTAGTAGGTGTGAGTTATTTTGGAAAAGCAAAATCATGCGGAATGGAAATGACTTCTAATAATTCTTTAGAGGAATGTTCTATCACCAAGAAAAATTGTTGTAAAGATACCGTAGATTTAATCAAAGGTCAGGATGTATTAAAAAAGACTTCTTTTGATTCATTAGCACTGGAGCAACAATTATTTATAGCTTCATTTTATTATTCGTACTATAATCTTTTTAGTGCGCTTAATAATAAGGTAACTCCTTTTAAATATTATTCACCACCTCTCATTGTAAAGGATATTCAGGTTCTTCATGAGGTATATTTAATATGATTTAAACGATAAAGCAGTTAAAGCGTATGAACTTTGTATGCTTTAGTGATTGGTGATTAGTCACCTAAGTTTAATCATATAAAATATATTTTATGCTAAAAAAAAGCATTAAATTTTTAATAGAAAATAAGTTAGTAGCTGTATTGTTACTGCTGCTATTCATTGGTTGGGGAGTTGTAACTTCACCTTTTAGTTGGGATGTTGGTTTTTTACCTAATAACCCTGTAGCAGTTGATGCTATTCCTGATATAGGAGAAAATCAACAAATAGTTTTTACAAAGTGGGATGGTCGGTCTCCACAAGATATTGAAGATCAAATAACGTATCCATTAACAACATCTTTGTTAGGGATTTCTGGTGTTAAAACAATTCGTAGTTCTTCGATGTTTGGATTTTCAAGTATATACATCATTTTTGATGAGAATGTCGATTTCTACTGGAGTAGGTCTCGTATTCTGGAAAAACTAAATTCATTACCCAGTAATTTATTACCTGAAGGAGTTAGTCCCTCACTTGGACCAGATGCAACAGGTTTAGGACAAATCTTTTGGTATACTTTAGAAGGAAGAGACGAAAACGGAAAAGTAACAGGCGGTTGGGATTTACATGAACTGCGAAGTATTCAAGATTACTACGTCAAGTATGCTCTTTCATCTGCAAGTGGTGTATCTGAGGTTGCTTCAATTGGAGGTTATGTGCAAGAATATCAAATCGATGTTAACCCAGAACTCTTACGTCAATATAATATAGGCTTAAAAGAGGTAGTAAAGGCCGTCAAGTTTAGTAATCAGGATATTGGAGCGCAAACTATAGAGATTAATCAAGCTGAGTATTTAGTCAGAGGTTTGGGCTATATAAAAGGTATTTCAGACATTGAGAATGCGGTTATAACATCTAAAAATTATACGTCGCTTAGAGTTAAGAATATTGCAAAAGTTACGCTAGGAGCAAAAGCAAGAAGAGGAATATTGGATAAGGAAGGAGCTGAAGTTGTTGGAGGAGTTGTAGTATCTCGTTATGGAGCGAATCCTTTAGAGGTTATTAATAATGTAAAATCTAAAATAAAAGAATTAAGCTCAGGTTTACCCACTAAAGTCCTTAAAGATGGAAGAACTTCTCAGTTAACCATAGTGCCATTTTATGATAGAACTGAGTTGATTCAAGAAACGCTGCATACACTTAATGAAGCTTTAACTTTAGAAATACTGATTACTATTTTGGTAATCATAGTAATGGTGTTTAATTTGAGAGCATCCATACTTATTTCGGGGTTATTACCAGTAGCTGTGTTAATGGTTTTTGTAGCGATGAAAGCCTTCGGAGTAGATGCGAATATTGTAGCTTTATCAGGGATTGCTATTGCTATTGGAACAATGGTAGATGTCGGTGTTATTTTAGCCGAGAATATTATTCGACATATTGAAACAAGTAGTAACAAGCAGTCAATGAATACTATTGTTTATAATGCAACTTCAGAAGTTTCAGGAGCAATTATTACGGCCGTAATGACTACAGTAATTAGTTTTATTCCGGTGTTTACCATGATTGGTGCAGAAGGAAAGCTGTTTCGTCCGTTAGCTTTTACTAAAACTTTTGCTTTGATAGCGGCTATTATTGTAGCGTTGTTTATCATTCCACCATTTGGAGCTTTCATTTTTAAAAAGAAAGAACTCACAGTAAGATTAAAATATGTAGTAAACACGTTACTTATTTTTAGTGGATTGATAGGAGTCTTTTACGGAAATTTACTGGGAATAGTTTTAATTGGTTTTGGAGTTGCAGGTTTTTTAATTCAGTTTGATAAAATTTCTTCAAAAAGAGGAAATCTTATTAATATCATTATTTCTGCAACAGCTATTATTGGATTATTAGCTACTTATTGGAGACCTTTAGGAGTTGATAAAAGTGTTTTATTAAATATTCTTTTCGTCGCAATTATTTGTTTGGGATTATTAGGATTCTTTTCAATTTTTCAAAAGTATTACAGTCAAATATTACAATGGGCCTTACAGCACAAATTGTTGTTTTTTACCATTCCTATAACGGTGTTGATATGTGGTTTTCTAATATTCAAGAATACAGGAAAAGAGTTCATGCCATCTTTAAATGAAGGTTCTTTTCTCTTGATGCCAACCTCAATGCCACATTCTGGAGTAGATGAAAACAAGCGTGTATTACAGCAATTAGATATGGCCGTGGCGAATATTCCTGAAATAAAAACTGTAGTTGGAAAAGCAGGAAGGGTGGAGTCAGCTTTAGATCCAGCTCCTATGTCAATGTATGAAAATGTAATTCTATACAAACCAGAATATTTGTTAAACACTAAAGGAGAGCGTCAACGTTTTAAGATTAATAAAGAAGGGTTGTTTGTTTTGAAAAATGGTGAAGTTGTGGCTAATCCAAATGTGTCAAGTCAAACATCTAAAATGATTTTTTATGAAGTAAATGAAAATGATCTTATTGAAGATGTAGATGGTGAATTTTATAGGGCTTGGAGACCAACAATTAAGTCGCCAAATGATATTTGGAATGAAATAGTTAAGGTTACCAAGTTGCCAGGAGTAACATCTGCTCCTAAGTTACAGCCAATAGAAACTCGTTTGGTGATGTTGCAAACTGGAATGAGAGCACCTATGGGAATTAAAGTGAAAGGTCAAGATTTAAAACAGATTGAAGCTTTTGGAATTCAGTTAGAAAATGTTTTAAAAGAAGTTGAAGGTGTTAAAAAAGAAGCTGTTTTTGCTGATAGAATTGTAGGTAAGCCATATTTGTTAATTGATATAAATCGAGAAAAATTAGCTCGATACGGAGTTTCAATACAAACGGTTCAAGATGAATTAAAAGTTGCAGTAGGAGGAATGCAAATTACACAGACTGTTGAAGGAAGAGAACGTTATGGAATTCGTGTTAGATATCCTAGAGAGTTGCGTTCAAATCCAACTGATTTGCAAAATATTTACATTCCTGTTTCTAAAGGTAATTATGTTCCATTAAGTGAATTAGCTTCTATACGATATGAAAAGGGTGCGCAAGTAATTAAAAGTGAGGATACTTTTTTAATTGGTTATGTGCTCTTTGATAAGTTGTCAGATTTTGCTGAGGTAGCTGTTGTAGAAAAAGCTCAAGATGCTATTCAACAAAAAATCAATTCTGGTGAGTTAGTTGTCCCGAAGGGAATATCATATCAGTTTACTGGAACTTATGAAAATCAAATTAGAGCAGAGAAAACATTGTCGGTTGTAGTACCTCTGGCGTTAATCATTATCTTTTTAATTCTGTATTTCCAGTTTAGGTCTATTTCCACATCATTAATGGTTTTTACAGGAATTGCAGTTGCATTTGCAGGGGGATTTATCATGATGTGGTTATATGGTCAGGATTGGTTCTTGAACTTCAGTGTATTTGGAAAAAACTTAAGAGAACTTTTTCAGATGCATCCTATTAATTTGAGTGTAGCAGTTTGGGTTGGTTTTATTGCGTTATTCGGTATTGCTACTGATGATGGTGTGGTTATGGCAACCTATTTAAAACAAACGTTTGAGAAAGAAAAGCCATCATCAATCGAAGCAATAAGGGCTGCCGCTTTACATGGAGGGAATAAAAGAATTAGAGCCTGTTTAATGACTACAGCGACTACTATTTTAGCTTTGTTACCTGTATTGACATCAACTGGAAGAGGAAGTGATATTATGATTCCAATGGCAATTCCTGCTTTTGGAGGAATGATAATAGATATTACGTCTTATTTCATTGTACCAGTATTGTTTAGTATGAGAGAAGAGTTTTTATTAAAAAGAAGAATTAAGTAAGTATGAATAAGTTTTATATAAAATGTTTTCTGTTAGTAGTTTCTGTTTTCTTATCGTCTAAAATAAATGCGCAGGAATTACAATCGTATATAAATGAAGCTTTAGAGAATAATCCTGAGATACAGCAATTTGAATTAAAGTACCAACGTATTTCTGAAAAACAGAATGAGGTGAATACACTTCCAAATACTGAATTTGGAGTAGGGTTTTTTGCAAGTTCTCCTGAAACAAGAACTGGGGCACAAATATTTAAAGTGTCAGTGAAGCAAATGATTCCATTTTTCGGAACAATCACAGCTCGAGAAAATTATGCTTCGTCACTAGCAGATATCTCGTACCAGGATATTGTTATTAAGAAAAGAAAACTGATAGCAAAGGTTTCTCAATCATACTACAAACTGTATGAAATTAAAGCCAAGCAAATTGTTTTAGAAGAGAATATCAAGTTACTATCTACTTATGAAAAATCAGCATTAACCTCTGTTGAAGTTGGAAAAGCCTCTGCTGTTGATGTACTAAAGCTTCAAATTCGGCAAAACGAATTAGAGCAGAATAAGGATGTTTTGAAAGAACAGTTTTTAGGTGAACAAGCTGTTTTTAATAAATTATTAAATAGAGAGGTAGATAATGCTATTTCGTTAGTTGGTCGTTTGCAAATGCCAAACGAAGTTCTATCGTTTAATTCCGATGATGTAAAGTTTCATCCTGAGTTGATAAAATTTGATCGTTTGTTTGCTTCTGTTGAAAAATCAGAATTGCTTAATCAAAAGCAGAGCAAGCCAATGTTAGGATTTGGTGTAGATTATATTAACGTTGAAAAAAGGCCTAACATGTCTTTTGATGATAACGGGAAAGATATTTTAATGCCAATGCTTTCTTTGTCGATTCCTATTTTTAATAAAAAATATACTTCATTAAGTAAACAAAATAAGTTACAACAGGATGAGGTTTTAAGTCAAAAACAACAACGTTTTAACGCATTGGAAGCAAAATTACAAAAGGCTGTTTCCAATAGAAATGTAGCATTTATAAATTATAAAACCCAGCAAAAGAATTTAAATCAAGCTAAAAATGCTCAACAAATTTTGATCAAAAGTTATGAAACAGGAACAATTGATTTTAATGATGTTTTAGATATTCAAGAGTTACAATTAAAGTTTCAAATGAATATGATAAACTCAAAGGTTTCCTTTTATAATCAAAGTGTTTTGATTAATTATTTAATAACTAAAAAAGAGTAAAAAATGAATCATATATATAAAGTTACTGGAATGACCTGTGGAGGTTGTAAAGCCTCGGTTGAAAATAGTTTAAAATCCATTAAAGGTATTGAAGATGTAACTGTTAATTTAGAGAGTAGTGAAGTAGAGATAAATATGAGTCATCATATAAAATTATCAGAGCTTCAAAATGCATTATTAGATAAATATCAAATTTCAGAAACCACAAAAAACACTCAAGAATCGTATTCAACTAATGATTTGTTTGACGAGGAAGAGAGTAAGTTTCAGCAGTTAAAACCATTGTTTTTAATCTTGTTTTATATTACAACAGCAAGTGTTTTAATTCATAAAGATAATTGGAGTTGGAATGAGTTTATGCTCGATTTTATGGGACTGTTTTATATCGTATTTAGCTTTTTCAAAATGCTAGATTTAAAAGGTTTTCCCGATTCTTTTAGAATGTATGATTCTTTGGCAAAAAAAGTTCCAGTTTATGCTAAAATTTATCCGTTTATAGAAACAGCTCTTGGTTTAATGTTTCTTTTACGTTTTGAGGTGAAAATTGCTTTAATTTTAACCTTAATAATTCTTGGAATTACCACAGTAGGAGTTACGAAAACACTTTTAGATAAAAAGGCAATTCGTTGTGCTTGTTTAGGTACAGCTCTAAAACTACCTATGACAGAGGCTACTTTTATAGAAAATGCAATTATGATTGTAATGGCAGTAATAATGTTGATAAATTAAGAATAATGGTAAAACGACAAACAGCAATTAAAATAAGAAAAGCACATCGATACTTAGGTTTGTTTTTAGGGGTTCAGTTTTTATTATGGACTATAAGTGGTTTGTACTTTAGTTGGACAGATATTGATGAAATTCACGGAGATCATTTCAAAAACTTAAATTATCAACCTCAAGCTTTTGATAGTTTAATAAGTCCATCACAACTTCAAATTTCTGAAGGGATTAAAACAATAGAGTTAAGAGATATTAATAATACTCCGCATTATTGGATTAATAAAAGTCACTTATATAATGCTTTTAACGGAAATAAAAAAGAAGGGATAACCAAAGATGAGGCATTATATATCTCAAAGAATAATATGAAATCTGATTTAGAAGTTGCTTCTATTGAGTTAATTAAAGAAGTGGGAAAACATCATGAATATCGTGAAAAATTGTTACCTGCTTACGTCATTTCTTATGAAACAAGTGAATCTGTAAAAGCATATGTTTCACTTGTAGATGGAAAGTTTCAAACAGTTAGACATCAAAGTTGGAGGTGGTTTGATTTTTTATGGATGACACACACAATGGATTATGAAGGTAGAGA
Source organism: Tenacibaculum sp. MEBiC06402 (assembly GCF_049239625.1). Lineage (NCBI taxonomy): Bacteria > Pseudomonadati > Bacteroidota > Flavobacteriia > Flavobacteriales > Flavobacteriaceae > Tenacibaculum > Tenacibaculum sp. MEBiC06402. The sequence continues at coordinate 134,514 of NZ_JBMKKT010000104.1, read as the reverse complement.
TGATTTCAATACAACTATTTTAAGAGTATTTTCTTTACTTGGATTGATTACCGTTTTAAGTGGATTTTTACTATGGTACACTTCGTCTCCAACAGTAAGAAAGTTAGTTCAAAGAAAAAATAAATAATATGAAAAAGTATTTAGCTTACTTAGTAACATTAATAGTCGGCTTATTATTGGGTTGGCTACTTTTTGGTGGTTCTAATGATAATATATCTTCTCACAATCATTCTAAAGAAAGTGCAACGAAACAAATGTGGACTTGCTCAATGCATCCTCAAATTATGCAACCTGATGAAGGTGATTGTCCTATTTGTGGAATGGATTTAATTCCAGCAGAATCTGGATCTGAAGGTTTGTCTGCTGATCAATTTAAATTAACAAAGAATGCAATGGCACTTGCTAATGTGCAAACTACTGTAATCGGAACAAACTTAGATGAAGGAAATATAATTACTCTTTCTGGGAAAGTAGTTGAAAATGAGGAAATGAATTTAGTACAGGCTAGTTATTTTAATGGTAGAATTGAACGATTATATATTAATTCTACTGGTGAAAAAATTAAAATAGGCCAGTTGTTGGCTACAATTTATTCTCCGGAATTGATAAAAGCTCAACAAGAATTATTAACAGCGTCAAGTTTAAAAGATAGTCAGCCAGAATTGTACAATGCAGTACGAAATAAATTAAAATTCTGGAAACTGTCGGAGACACAAATCAACCAAATTGAAAGTGCTAAAAAAGTGCAGGAAAATTTACCAATTTTTGCTACTGTTTCTGGTGTGGTTATTGAAAAAATGGTAGCTCAGGGTGATTATGTAAAGCAAGGGGAAGCTTTGTTAAAAGTTACTAATTTATCTAAAGTTTGGGCAAATTTTGATGTTTATGAAAATCAAATTCAGTATTTCAAAAAGGGACAAGAAATTGTAGTTTCGACTAACGCTTTTCCAAATGAAGTTTTTGCATCTAAAATTGATTTTATTGATCCTGTTATGAATACTGCTACAAGAACAACTAACTTAAGAGTAGTTTTGGATAATAAAAATGAGAAGTTTAAACCAGGGATGTTTGTAGTAGGAAAAGCAGATGCAGTTAAAAAGGAAAGAAATAATGAATTAAATATTCCAGCTTCTGCAGTAATGTGGACGGGAAAACGCTCAATAGTCTACGTAAAAGTAAAGTCAGATACCCCCGTTTTTGAAATGAGAGAAGTGGTTTTAGGAAATAAAATAGGAAGTAATTATATAATTCTAAGCGGACTGAAATCAGGTGAAGAAATAGTAACGAATGGAACTTTTACTATAGATGCTTCGGCTCAATTATCAGGAAAAAAGTCAATGATGAATAATACTGATTTACAGAATGAAATATTTGATGTCTCCACTAATTTTAAAAACCAACTTCAAAAGGTGTATGAAAATTATATCCTATTGAAAGACGCATTGATTAAGTCAGATAAAAATACAGCGAGTATAGAGGCTAAAAAACTCAATAAAAGTTTAGCGGAAATTGACGCTAAATTGTTGACGAATGAGAAAGCCTATGAAAAATGGATTGTTTTGTTTAAAACCATGAATACAAAGAGTGAAAATATTGGTCAATCCAAGGATTTAAAAATACAACGAAAAGAATTTAAACCGTTATCTAACCATTTAATTACAGCTGTAGAATCCTTTGGAATTACAGAAACAACGTATAAGCAATTTTGTCCTATGGCAGATAATGATAAAGGTGGGTTTTGGTTAAGTAAAGAAGATAAAGTGCTGAATCCTTATTTTGGAGATATGATGCTAAAATGTGGTGAGGTAAAAGAAACAATTAATAACAAGTAAATAAATATATAATCATGAGAAAAGTAATTTTAAGTATCGCTTTAGTAGCAACAGTAGGTTTAGTAAGCTGTAAAAACGAAGCAAAAAAAGAAACTACTACTGAAACAGAACAAACAACTAATACAGCAGTTGCAGTAAAGGAAAGCACTTTCGGAGTGAGAGGTAACTGTGGAATGTGCAAGAATACAATTGAAACAGCGGCAAATGGTGTTGATGGAGTAAGTAAGGCGGAATGGGATAAGTTAAGAAAGGAGATTAAGGTTTCTTTTGATGAATCTAAGACAAATATTGATGCTATCCACAATGCAATTGCGGCGTCAGGTTATGATACTGATAAAGTAATGGGAGATACATCCGCTTATGAAAACTTACCAGGTTGTTGTAAATATGATCATGAAATGGAAATGAGTTTAAAAGGAGATGTGAAAGCAAGTGAAGATACTCACTAATTGTGTTTGTTTCATATGATTGAAATTAAGGAATCAGATTAAATATCTTTTCATTAAGAAAGTCTTACTAATTTTAGTGAGACTTTTTATGTCTGCGAAATAGCTGGTTTTTGTTTTATAATAATTAAAATATATATTTATAACGAACATTAAAACATTTATAGAATGGGAAAATTTGAAATTTACAAAGACAAAAGAGGTGAGTTTAGGTTTAGATTGAAAGCAGGAAATGGTCAATCTATTTTAGCAAGTGAAGGTTATGCATCAAAAGCCTCGTGTAATAACGGAATAGAATCAGTAAAAAAGAATTCTAAAAACGATGCAAGTTTTGAAAGATTAGAGTCAAAAGATGGTTCACCTTATTTTAATTTAAAAGCTTCAAATGGTCAAGTAATTGGAACCAGTGAAAAATATTCGTCAAATAGTGCAATGGAAAACGGAGTAGAGTCGGTAAAAAAGAATGCTCCTGACGCGTCTGTTGAAGATTTGAGCTAGAATAACTCATAGATTCATAACTATAAAACTACAGTGCTATTTGGTACTGTAGTTTTTTTTAAACCTAAAAATATAAATATTCAAGCGGACTTTTAAGCCTTTCGTCTGTTAAGTAATTCTGTTCGTCTATACTTTTAAACCTTTTATCGGATAATAACATATGTTAAACTAAAGTATTTGATGATTAAATTATTATGAGCTAACTTGCGAATTAGGGATTAAATTATTTTAGGAATGCAAAACGTATTAACAATAATGTTAATTGAAGACGATCAGATTGAAGTTATGAAATTCAATCGGATTTTATCCAAAATGGAAATGAATCATAATGTGATTGAAGCTAATAATGGGGAAGAGGCTTTAAATTACTTATTAAAAAAAGAAAATCTACCAAGTATTATTCTTTTAGATCTAAATATGCCTAAAGTAAACGGTATTGAGTTTTTAAAGATTTTAAAGAATGACGATGTGCTAAAATATATACCTACAATTGTTTTAACCACATCAAACAATTATAAAGATATCTTCGAATGTTATAAAATTGGTATAGCTGGTTATTTAGTTAAACCATTAAAGTACGAAGATTATAAAAATAAACTAATAAAATTATTATCTTACTGGAGCGTTAATGAATTGATTACAGTTTAAACACTAAAGTCGCTACCAAACTTTGTGGCTAATTGCCAGAATTTAAGCTTGTTAATTTTTTCATTTCAAAAACATAAGTGTTTTAAGAATAGAATTTAATCAAATTCTAAAACTGAAGTTTATGGACGAGAATGAAATTTTGAGTTTAAAAAAGGCTTTAGAAGAAGAACGTGTTGCGAGAAAATTAGCTGAACAGAAATACGCTAAACTAGAGGAAAGTTTACTTCAAAAAGAGTCTGAATTTAAAGGTATTTATGAGAATGTCAATGATGCGTTTGTGTTAATTGACTTAAATGGTTATGTGCTAAAAATGAATAAAATAGCCGAGGAAATGTTCGGTTATGAGGTCAATGGTAAGACCTTGAATTTGATGAAATTAGTGCATCCTAAAGATTACAAATACACTTTAGAGGCCTTTAAAAAACTATTAAAAACTGGTCGTTATTCAAAGTATAGATCAAGAATAATAGCTTTAGATGACTCAATCAAAACACTTGAAGTTAATTGTAGTTTAGTTCGGGATAAAAATGGAGAGATAACTGGAGCACTTGGTATTGCTAGAGATGTTACGCAAGAAATTGAAGTTCAGGAGCTATTAGAACAGCAGAAAAAGCAATTAGATATAATTTTTGATAATTCACCTGTTGGAATTGTACTTTCTAAGGAAAGAGATGATGATTTTCTGCTTATAAACAAGGCTATAGGTGATATGCTTGGTTATACTATGGAGGAAATGAAAGAGGTTACAGTTAACCAATTCACCCATCCCGATGATAGAAAAATTTCGCAGAGATATCGTGATAGATTGTCTTTAGGAAAAATAGATAATTACAACATAGAAAAACGATATGTCAAAAAAAATGGAGAAGTTGTCTGGGCTAAAACTGTCGTGAACTCTGTAAAAGATAAAGAAGGGAAAGTAAAGTTTCAGGTTGCGATTGTTGAGGATATTACAGAAAACAAACTGGCTAAAGAAAAGTTAATTGAGTCTGAAAATAGATTATCTTCTCTAATATCTAATTTAGATAGCGGTGTGCTATTGGAAAACGAGAAACGAGAAATCTCTATCGTAAATAAGAAATTCTGTGATATTTTCTCTTTACCAATTTCTCCAGATGCGCTTGTGGGAAAAGATTGTGTGAAGCTTTTAAAAGAAGCTAAAACATATTTTGAAGAACCACATAAGTTAGAAACGAGAATTAATAAACTAATAAAGGATAAAAAAGTTATTCTAGGTGATGAACTTCGATTAATTGATGGAAGAATCTTAGAAAGAGATTATATCCCAATCGGACAGGATAGTGAGTATAAAGGACATTTATGGACCTATCGTGATGTTACGCTATCTCGAAATTATAGAAAAAACCTGGAAACGCAGAAAAAGAGATACAGTAACATTATTGCGAATTTAAAACTAGGCTTAGTTGAATTAAGTGGAGAGGGCAAAATTCTTTCAACGAACAAGAGTTTTGTTAAAATGACGGGATTCGAAGAAGAAGAATTGCTAGGAAAGAGTTTAAGAGGTTTGTTTAGAAAAGAGCGAATAAAAGATCTTATTCAACAAAGAAACAAAGGTAAAAGAGAAGGGAAGACAGGTTCTTACGAACTGAAGTTTATTAACAATTTTAATGAAGAAAAGATTCTTTTAGTTAGTGCAGCTCCGAGTTATAGTATTAAAGGAGAAATGATCGGTTCAATAGGAATCATTTTAGATATTACTCATATCAAAAAATTAGAATCACAAAAAGAAGAATTATTAAAAACTTTGGAGATGAGAAATGTAGAGCTAGAGGAATATGCTCACATTGTTTCTCATGATTTAAAATCTCCTTTACGAAGTATTTCTGCATTAACCAGTTGGCTGAAGGAAGATTATGGAGATAATATTGGGGAAGATGGTTTAAAAAATATCAATTTGATTCAAGAGGTGGTTCAGAAGATGGAAGCTTTGATTAATGATATATTGAACTATTCAAGCATTAAAGAAAAATCGGGAGAATTAGAAGAGGTGGATCTTTATGAGCTTATTCAAGATATTGAAAAGCTAATTTTAGTTCCTAAGCATATAAAGATAAATATTGATAAAAATTTACCTGTTATTAAAGCTGATAAAGTTAGAATTCAGCAGCTGTTTCAAAATCTAATAAGTAACGCTGTTAATTATTCCGATAAAGAACAGGGTTATGTTAATATCAATTATCAAGAGAAGAAGAAACATCACTTGTTTTCTGTTGAAGATAATGGAGTTGGAATAGCGAAAGAGTATCACGATAAAATATTTAAAGTGTTTGAGTCGCTAGGAGATCATAAAGATTCAACTGGAATCGGTTTGTCCATCGTTAAAAAAATTGTTGATATTTATGAAGGGAAAATTTGGTTGGAAAGTGAAGAAGGAAAAGGAACCACTTTCTTTATAGAATTTAAAAAATAATAGATCCATGAACGAAGAACCAAATATAAACTACATTCAACAGTTGTCAGGTGGAGATATAGAATTTGAAGAAAAAATGATGTCTATTTTGAAGAAGGAGCTTCCTTTCGAGATAGAAACGTATTTAAATACACTAAAAATCAATAATTTACAACAAACTGCAGAAATCGTTCATAAAATTAAACATAAAATTAGTATTTTAGGCTTGGAAAAATCTTATCAGTTCACAATTCAATACGAAAAAGAACTACTTGAGGGTAATAAAAGTAAGCATGAAGATTTTTTGAAGATATTAAATACAATGTCTGATTTTTTGACCAAATAAATAAAAACATCTTAAATGAATTGTTTAATTATTGATGATGAATCTGCTGCAAGAGCAATTGTAGAGCAGTTATGTAAAAACGAAGGAACTTTAACTGTTATTGATCAGTTTTCCAATGCAATACAGGCGATTAAATATTTAAATCAAAATGAGGTTGATTTAATCTTCCTCGATATACATATGCCTGATTTTACTGGTTTTGATTTAATACAAACCTTAAAGAATCCTCCTAAAATAATTTTAACAACATCAGATGCGAAGTTTGCTATAGATGCTTTTGAATACGAGTGTATCGTTGACTATTTGGTAAAACCAATTACATTACCGAGATTTCAGAAAGCCATTGAGAAGGCGAAAAAATTTACCATTAAAAAACCGGTAAATCAAGAGACGGCTGCAAGTTCCAATGGAGAAAGCAAAGAAGAGGAATCTCAATTGTATATTAACATTGATCGCAGACTTATTAAGATTGAAATACCAAGTATTTATCTTGTAGAAGCTAAAGGCGATTATATTTTAATAAAAACAGATACAAAAAATTACACTGTTCATTCTACATTAAAGAAAATTGAGGAAAAACTGCCGAAAGATTTATTTTTAAAGGTGCATAGGTCTTATATCATCAATCTAAAGAGAATTATAGATATTGAGGATAATAGTGTTTTAATTGCCAAAGATGTTGTTCCTGTGAGTAGATCTAATAGGTCTGAACTTATGAAAAGATTAAACTTATTGTAGCTGCTCATTTATAAGATATATTTTTACTTTTTCCATTTATCGATATAAATTACCATTTAATCTATACAAAAAGGAGGTATAACGAATACTTTCAAATCAAACCTTTATTTGACCTTATCTTTGTAGTGTATTTAAGATTGAAAGTATTAAATACATAAAGTACACTTTGAAAAAAGTTTTTTTCATTTTTTGAGTTCCCCAACTTAAAAAAAATGAAGGTTTTTAGATTTATTTGGTTGATTAATATAAACCCTTTCATACACTTCTACAAAATTGAAAGGGTTTTATTTTTGTCCTAATTTCCCCTTTTTATTTCAGTTTTACAGCTTATCGACCTATTGTAACTATTGGTCTACGATACTGTTTAGATATAACGAATAATAGACTTTTTGGGTTTAATTGTGATGTATATTTGAAGCGTAGTTAAGTTTTAGTTTTTTTTCATTTTTAACCATATTAAAAAGAAAAAATAATTAAAGGTTTTTAGATTTATTTGGTTGATTAAGAACCCTTTTGCCGCTCTTCTTTGTGCAATTGGGTTTTTTCTTTTTTTAGTTTTATACCCAAAAAACATTTCGGTTACCTTTAAGATTTCTATTTATCGATAAATAGAAACCAATAATCTATAGTACCAAGCACGGTTAACGAAATTTAAACGATGTAAGCAGAGTAGATAGTATATTTGAAGTGTATTTAAATATTAAAATACATTTAAGTACAAAGTTTTGTTTTTTCATTTTTGAAAAACCACTTCATAAAATTGAAGGTTTTTAGATTTATTTGGTTGATTAAAAATCCTTTTACACCCCCAATGTGTAAAAGGATTTTCTTTTGGTTTAATATATAAAGTCAAAATAATGACTTAAAAAGAGTAGGTTTTTACTCATTACAGAATTAGAAGAAGGAATAACGATATCTTCAATTTCAAAGTTATTAACTATTAAACCAGAATTCTTTTTAGTTGAATATTTAAAAAGCTCCTGTTCTGCGTCAAAGAAATTATCAAAACTTGCTTTAGATAATGTATTCGAAATAGTTAGCCAATCTTCGTTTAGTGTAATTTGATACAATGAAATATATGCGTTAATTAATAATGCGTAGTCTTCTAAGTAACCGTCGATCCTTTTATTACCTTTTCCAATTGTTCTTAAAACATTTCCAGCTTTATCAATAGCTTCATTTTGTAGTGCTTTTCCATTTTTAATGGCTTTTTCTTTAAACTTTTCTTCTCCAAAAACTTTGAAAGCATTCACATAACCTTGTAATAAAAGTGCATTCCAAGAAGTTAGAATTTTCGTGTCTAAAGATGGTTTTTGTCTTTTGAGTCTTGCTTCTAAAAGTTGTTTATTCCAATTCATAACTAGGTTTTTAAGCTCTTGAATTGAAATATCGTTTGCTTTTGCAAACTCAGAATCAGGAACTCTTTTGACCAATGCTGATTTACCTTCAACTTTTTCCATTTCATTAATTCCGTAGTATGAATCAAAAAGGTCTTTGTTTTGAGTAATTATTGCTGTTAACTCTTCATTTGTCCAAGTGTAATATGCTCCTTCTTCTAATTCATTATTTTCATTAAAACTATCAGCATTTAAAGAAGAATAATACAATCCATTTGTATGGAATTCTTTCTCAATAAATTCAATAGTCTTGTATACAATTTCTTTATATAAAGGTTTCTTGGTAATTTGATAAGCAATAGAATATAATGAGATAAGTTGAGCATTATCGTATAGCATTTTTTCGAAATGTGGAATATGCCATTTGTTATCAACAGTATATCTGGCAAATCCTCCTTCTAAATGATCATGTAGACCACCAAGAGCCATTTTATCTCATGTTTTAGTCACAAAATTAAGAAGCTTTGAATCATTGTTTTGATAAGCGTAACGCAATAAGAACTGATAGTTATTTGGTCGAGGGAATTGATTTGAACCTATTAAGCCACCATTAATTGTGTCCAATTTTTCAAACCATAAATTCATGTTTTTATCCAATGTTTCTTTAGAGAAATTGGTTTCTGAATTATTCTTGTCAACCACTTGAAGTGATTTCATATCATTAGCTAATTTTTCTGCAAAGTCATCAGTTTTTTCTGGATTATTAGTATAAAATAATTGTATGTTTTTCAGGTTTTCTAACCATTCATCTTTTTCAAAATAAGTTCCTCCCCAAACAGGTTTGCCATTAGGGAGAATTACACAGTTTAGAGGCCATCCTCCATTACCTGTCATAATTTGAACAGCAGTCATGTAAGTCTTGTCAACATCAGGATGTTCTTCTCTGTCAATTTTAATATTAATAAAGTTCTCATTCATGAACTTTGCTACTTCTTCATCTTCAAAAGTTTCTTCTTCCATAACATGACACCAATGGCAAGAAGAATAACCTATAGATAGCAAAACAAGTTTGTTCTCCCTTTTTGCTTTTTCTAAATATTTAGTATCCCACGGAAACCAATTTACTGGATTATGCGCGTGTTGCAATAAATAAGGACTTGATTCATGTATTAAACTATTCGTATGTTTTTCTTTCTGTTGAGAGCAGGAGAAAATAAATAGTAAAACAAAGAGTGAAAAGATTTGATATTGAGTGAAACGCATAACTCAAATATAACGAATACGAATTCACTAAAAACAAAAAGAGATTGCCAAAATCGACAATCTCTAATATAATTCTTTCAAAGAATATTTATTTTTTTCTGAACCAGTAAGCAGTTCTTCCAAGTAAAGAGAAACCAATATATCCTCTAATTTTTAATTTATCAGCTTCAATAAGTTGAATGTAGCACTTGTATTTTTTTCCATTTTTAGGATCTAAAATTTTTCCACCAGACCATTCATCGCCATCTTTTTCTAGTCCAGTTAAAATATTCATTCCCAATATTTTCTTGTCTTTGTTTTTTCCGCTACACTTATCACAAACAGCATCTTGTCTGTTCTGATCTTTTATCTCTATAATCTTAGCATATGCTTTTCCGTCTTTTTCATACACTTCAATTACACTATCTACTTTACCAGTTTCGTCGTCTCGATTTTCCCATTTTCCGAAAATGCTTTGCGCACCTACAGTTGTTGCAAATGCAACTAATAAAAATGTAAATACTACTTTTCTCATATATGTAAATTTAATTTGTTCTTATTAATCGTACTGTGCGTCAAAATTATCTTGCCATTTCTCTTGAACACGCATTACTTGTTCAATAACGTCTCTTGCACAACCTTCGCCACCTTTTTTATCTGAAATATAAACTGATATTGCTTGTAATTCTCTGACAGCGTCATTAGGGCAACAAGGAATTCCAACTTTTTCCATTACTGGTAAATCTGGAATGTCATCACCCATGTACAAAACGTTTTCTGCTTTTAAATCGTATTTTTCAACTAACTCTTTATACTGATCTATTTTTGTGTGGGCTCCTAAGTAAATATCGGTAATTCCTAAACCTTCTAAACGTTTACGAACTCCTTCGTTTTTTCCTCCGGATATAATACAAACACGGTATCCTGATTTGACTGCAGCTTTTAAAGCATACCCGTCTTTAATATTCATTTGTCGAACCAATTCTCCATTAGGAAAAACAGTTACGATTCCATTGGTAAGTACACCATCAACATCAAAAATAAATGTTGTTACGTCGTTAAAAAGTTGTTTATAGCTTTTATCCATTTTGGATTGATTTTGTTATGAGTTGATATATTTCTTTTTGTTTGATATCCAGTAAATTTAAATGTCTTTTTATCGTTTCTTGGTCATTACGTTTTGCAGGACCAGTCTGCGCTTCGTTTGGTGAAACTTCTTCAATCTTCGAAGCTGTTTCTTTTATTAAAGGCAGCAATACTTCAAAAGGAACATCGTATTGGTTGCAAATATCATTCCCAATTTTATACATATGATTGGTGAAATTATTTACAAATACTGCAGCAACATGCAGTTTACTTCGTTGTTCAGATGATATTTTATAAACTTTTGGAGAAATGTAATGAGCAAGTTTTTCTAATAAAATTAGGTCTTTAGTATTCTCAGCTTCAATACACAATGGAATTTTACTAAAATCTACAAGTTTTGTTTTCGAAAAACTTTGAAGCGGATAAAAAATCCCTTTTCGACCATCGTTTTCTAAAGAATCCATAGAAACACTTCCAGAAGTATGCGTTACTAATTTATTTCCAGGTAATTTATTTGATAATTCACTAATGGAATCATCTGAGATAGCAATAATGTATACATCTGCATCTTCTAACAAGTTTAAATCATCTGTTAAAGAAATTCTATTTTGAAAATGGCTAATAGATTTAACATTTCGCGCATATAATTGTTTCAAAATAACATCTTTAGAAGCTAAAAAAGCTTCAGTCAAATGATGCGCAACGTTTCCTCCTCCAAGTAATACAACAGATATCATGATAGCGAATTTATTGAATTTTATCGAAAGCTATTCGTTAATTTTGTGCATATTTGTTACATGATTGTTTAAGTCTACCCTTAGGACATATAATTTAAGTAATATCCTTTAGTCTTTTAGAGGATTCATTTATTAATACAATTACAATGACAAACAATCAAACTTCAAAACAAAATATAATTCAACTCTTCAAAGAAGCTGTTTTAGGTAAGCAACAAGATTTCACTCAAGGAAGTATTAAAAAAGCAGTTTTCATGCTTTCGATTCCAATGATATTAGAAATGCTTATGGAATCAATATTTGCGTTGGTAGATATCATTTACGTCTCTCGAGTAAGTGTTAATGCTGTAGCAACTGTTGGATTAACGGAATCCGTATTAACTTTAGTCTATGCGTTAGCCATTGGTTTAAGTATGGCGGCAACAGCTTTGGTCGCTAGAAGAGTAGGAGAAAAGAATATAGAAAAAGCAAAAGAGACTGCTGTTCAAGTAATATTTCTTGGAATTCTAATATCTGTAGGTATTAGTGTTGTTGGTATACTTTTTCCAAAGGAAATTCTCGGATTAATGGGAGGAGAGCCAGCATTAATTGAGGAAGGTTACGGATATACAAGAGTTTTACTAGGAGGAAACATAACGGTAATGCTACTGTTTTTAATCAATGCCATATTTAGAGGTGCTGGTGATGCATCTATAGCAATGTGGACGTTAATTTTATCAAATGGATTAAACATTATTTTAGATCCAGTTTTTATTTTCGGATTAGGACCAATTCCAGCTTATGGAGTAGAAGGAGCAGCAATAGCAACTACAATTGGTAGAGGTACAGCAGTGGTAACGCAATTACTAGTTTTATTTTATGGAAGTGGAAAAATTAAATTAATGCTAAAGGATTTAGTTTTAAAGTTAGCACTGATTTTTGACATTATAAAAGTCTCTTTAGGAGGAATAGGACAGTTTTTAATTGGAACATCAAGTTGGGTGTTCTTAATGCGAATCATGTCTGAGTTTGGTAGTGAAGTGTTAGCGGGATACACAATTGCCATTAGAATTATGATGTTTACCTTAATGCCTGCCTGGGGAATGAGTAATGCTGCGGCAACTTTAGTCGGACAAAATTTAGGTGCTAATCAACCTGAAAGAGCTGAAAAATCTGTTTGGATTACGGGTAAATATTGTGCGTATTTCATGGGCCTAGTTTCAATAATTTATATTGCTTTTGCGCCAACTTTCTTGTCTTGGTTCTCTGAAAGTGCTACTGTGATAAAATACGGTTCTCTTTGTTTACAAATTATGGCAGCTGGTTATATAGCGTACGCATATGGTATGGTTGTAATTCAATCTTTTAATGGTTCAGGAGATACAGAAACACCAACCATTATAAATTTGGTTTGTTTTTGGTTAGTGCAATTGCCTTTTGCTTATATCATGGCAATAGTCTTAGATTTTGGCCCGCAAGGCGTATTTTGGGCAATTACTGTAGCAGAAGTTTTAATAGCAGTAATTGGTATTTGGCAGTTTAAAAAAGGAAGGTGGAAAACAGTTCAGGTATAGTTGACTTTTTGTAATTTAGCTACCAATCATTTCTTTATCTACAAACCTAAAAACCGTTTATGGATTCAAAAAATAAATACGGAATAAATACTATTTGTACCCATGTTGGAGAATTAAAAGATGAACAGTTTAAAGGAGCTGTTTCTCCAATTTATTTGTCTTCTTCTTATCAGTTTTATGATGTTGATGTAAAAAGGTATCCGCGTTATTTCAATACGCCAAATCAAGAAGCACTTTGTAAGAAAATTGCTGCACTAGAAAAAACTGAAAATGCATTGATTTTTGGTTCGGGAATGGCAGCGATTAGCACAAGTTTGATGGCTTTTTTACATAAAGGAGATCATGTAGTGTTGCAAGAAACCTTATATGGTGGAACGTATAATTTAGTAGTTGAAGAATTCGATAAATTCGGAATTGAATATACATTCACTGATAGTTTAGAAATAGAAGACTTCAAAAAAGCGATTCGTTCAAATACAAAGGTGATTTTTATAGAAACGCCATCGAATCCTTTATTGAAGTTAGTTGATATTAAGGCGGTTGCAGATTTAGCAAAGGCAAATGGGATTATTACCATGATTGATAACACGTTCGCTTCTCCAATTAATCAAACTCCAATTGATTTTGGGATTGATATTATGATTCATTCGGCTACAAAATATATGGGAGGACATTCAGATATTTTAGCTGGAGCAGTTGCTGCATCTAACGAGCATATTGATAAGATTTGGAATATAGCGAAGAACTTTGGAGGAAGTTTGAGTGACTTTACAGTTTGGATGTTAGAAAGAAGTATTAAAACCATGAATTTGCGTGTGAAATGCCAAAATGAAAACGCGTTGAAAATGGCAAACTATTTAGAGCAAAATCCGAATGTTGATAAAGTGTATTATCCTGGTTTAGCTTCTAATGAGAATCATGAACTAGCGAAAGCGCAAATGAAAGGTTTTGGAGGTATGTTGTCTTTCGAATTAAAAGAAGGAATTGATTCTATGGAATTTCAACGTAATCTAGAACTAATTAAACCGTCTATGAGTTTGGCTGGAGTTGAAAGCACGTTGTTAAGCCCATCTCAAACATCCCATGCTTTATTGTCTCCAGAAGAAAGAGCAAAACAAGGAATTAAAGATGGATTAATTCGTTTTTCAGTAGGAATCGAAGAAGTAGAAGATTTAATTGCTGATATTGAACAAGCTATTTCTAATTTATAATATGAGGTCTAAATTATTTTTTCTTTCTCTAACGGTATTGTCTATATATCAGATGATCGGTCAATCTAAGTATGATAGGGTTTTAAATAATCTTGGGAATGATATTCTCTTTGTATACAAGGATACTATTCTTGAGGAAGGTTCATTAGAAAAAATTAAGGATGTTGCAACCTATATAAATAAAAATAATAAGTCTTACTTTGTTGATAGTCATACATGCACAGAGGGTGGAGAAATGTATAATTTGGAGTTGACAAAAAAAAGAGCAGCGATTGTTCGGAAGAAATTAATAGGGTTCGGTGTTGATTCATTAAGGATTACACCACGTGGTAGGGGAGAAATGCATCCTGTTTATATTGTTATTTCTGCGCGACACAATTTTAAAAATAGAATCATACGATTTACGGAAAAATGATGTTTTTAGGAAGTATGATTAAAAAAGGATAAAATTAAAGAAAAGTAAACAATGAAGCTAGATATATTAGCATTTGGAGCACATCCAGATGATGTAGAATTAGGTTGTTCTGCAACTATAGCGAAAGAAATTTTTTTAGGAAAAAAAGTTGGGATTGTAGATTTAACAAGAGGAGAACTTGGAACTCGTGGTTCTGCTGAACTAAGAGATAAAGAAGCTACAAATGCAGCAAATATTTTGGGAGTGTCAGTTCGTGAAAATTTAGGTTTTGCTGATGGTTTCTTTGTGAATGATAAAAAGCATCAGTTAGAAATCATAAAAATGATTCGTAAGTACAAACCTGAAATTGTGTTGTGTAATGCTATTGATGATCGTCATATCGACCATCAAAAAGGAAGCAAGGTAGTTTCTGATGCTTGTTTTTTAAGTGGATTGATAAAGGTTGAAACAGAACTTGATGGTGAAAAACAAGAAAAATGGAGACCAAAAGTTGTGTATCATTACATTCAATGGAAAAACATTGAGCCAGATTTTGTGGTGGACGTTACGGGGTTTATGGATAAAAAGATAGACTCAGTGATGGCATACAGTTCTCAGTTTTTCGATCCTAAAAGTAATGAGCCTGAAACGCCTATTACGAGCAAAAATTTTATTGAAAGTATAGAATATCGAGCAAAAGATCTTGGGAGGCTAATAGGAGTGGAGTATGCAGAGGGCTTTACTACAGAACGTTACGTTGCGGTAGAAAATTTAAGTAAATTAAAATAAAAAAATGTTTTGTCATATTTGATAAAAGAATTATATTTGCACCCGCTAGTTAAATGGTGATTGTAGCTCAGTTGGTTAGAGCGCCGGATTGTGGTTCCGGAGGTCGCCGGTTCGAACCCGGTCTTTCACCCTTCAAGACCCTCTCAGTCGAGAGGGTTTTTTTATATGTGAAATTTAAAAAAGTAAATTAAATGTAGGGTGAGCTTTTTAAACTTGTCTAATATAGATTTAACACATTTACGAAATGGTTAATATTGTGTTTTTAAATAATTTTATTACTAGCGAATTGCTTATTCATCTAGATCCATCTCAATTAAATATGTGCCCCATTTACCTAATTCTTGAAAAATAGGAACTAGTTCTTCAGCTTTCTTTGTTAATCTATATTCAACACGGGGGGGAGTTTCTGCATAGGAATCTCGAATAACTAAATTATCACGAACTAATTCTGATAAATGAGAGGTTAGAACCTTTCTTGAAATACCTGGAATAGCGAAATCAAGTTGTCCGAAGCGTTTAGAGGACTTTCGTAAATTTAAAATGATAATAGGTTTCCATTTTCCGCCTACAACCTTTAAAGCAGCTGTTAAAGGGCATTTAGTCATGTTCATGATATTTATTTTAAGATTATTGTTACCGTTAGGTAACTACTTTTTTTATCTAAATTGAATTAATTGTTACTAAAAGTAATTATAAATAGTAACTTAGTGTAACAAATATAATCTTTTATGGAAAACTTTAAGAATAGTAAAATTAAATCGTGTTTTGTGATATTTGGTGTCATTGTGGGAATCGTAGGTATTCTTCATGGTTGTGCTGAACTTCTCAAAGGTTCGGAATTAATCAAGTATAATTCTGTTGAAGCTTTGCCTTATAATTGGCCCAATTTCGAATTTTATAATTTAATGAAAGGAGCACCAGTATATTCGATTCTTACGGATATACCTCATTATGTTTTAGGTCTTCTTGCTATTTTTATATCTACAGTAATGATTGTGTTTTCAGCTAGATTTTTTACATTAAATTTTAAAGGTTTATTGTTATTTTCTGTATTTTCCTCAGGTATTTTTTTATTTGGAGCAGGAGAGGGTACACCGATAGCAATAAGTCTTCCTTTAATAATTTTTGGGGTTTATCTATTATTATTTCCTGAAAAAAAAGTCAGAAGTATTTACTCACGAAGAATACTTTTAAATTGTTTTAATATTTTTTTTGTAATACAGATTTTTAGTTGGTTATTATTTTTTCCTGGACTCTTTTTACTTAGTTTTTACCATGAAATCCCTCAATGGCTTTTCTTGTTTGATTTCATAAGTATGCCAATATCAATATTAGGTGCGGGATTCTTTGGATTACAATTAGATAAAACCTCTAGTGCAATTATTACGAGTTTGGATAAATTATAATATTGTTCAATTTTATTGAGGCTAATTTATTATTTAAATTTTTAACTATTCTTTTTTAGTTGAAATTACCTTCCCATCAGTAAAAACAATAACTTTCAAAAGAACATGTTAAGACGATTTTATTTAGGTGTTTATATCTTCATATTTTATAATACTTTCCCAGTTCTCTCTCAGGACTCCATTATTGTAATGAAAAATAAAGAACTAAGAACCTTTTTACTTCCGTCACACAAAAGCGAATTAAATAACCAATATAAATCTTTAAGTATCGCGAGTAATAATGTTGATTCAGCTAGAGTTTATAACTCCATAAGTAGAATATACTACGAATCTAGTTATTATTTAAAGTTCCCGTTTTATGATAGTATTATTAATTTTAGTAATAGAGCTATCTTAAAGACAAGAAACGAAAAAGCTGAGTCTGGTTTATATGAATTTTTGCAGGCAAACGTTGCGATTGGAACTGCTTATAAAAATTTAGGAGACTATATTACAGCTCTTGATTATTTCAATAAGATTATTGACATTACAGATAAAACTTATATTCCAAAGAGCTTTTTTTTAATCAGACAAAATGCTACAACGAATATAGCTAAAATTCATGATGAACAAAACGATTTGGTGCTTGCATTAAAGACTTACGATTCATTTTTCGAATATGTTAAAGAAAAACAAATCAATCCTTCGAAAATATCTTCAATAGTTTACCTAAGGTATGCGAATTTTACTAGGAAACAAGGCGATATTAAAACTGCTTTAGAATATTTAGATAGAGCGCTTTTAACTGCTAAGAGAAATAAAATAATTATTAGAGAAGCACTTGTTTACTTGGAGTTAGCTCAATTATACCTTGAATTATCTGAACTAGAAAGGGCAAATATGTTTTTGGAAAAAGCATACTATATTATAAAGCAATATGACAGATATACTTCACTTCTATCTAAATATTACTATATAAAAGCACTTATATACGATGCTAAAAATAATACTATTGAAAAAATTTTAAATGCAAAACAAGCTTTTAATCTTTTGGTTTCAGAACAAGTTAATTCACAACATATTATGGTTGCGAAATTATTATACGAAGCCTATAAAAAAAATAAACAATTTGAAAAAGCTTTAGCTTTTTTGGAGATTGTTAAATCATTAGAAGGTCAACTGTTCAATATCACTGCATTTAAAGAAAAGATGTTATCTGAACTAAAACAGAGTAATGAAACTATAATTTTGGTAGAAAAGGAAAAGAATTTTATAAATCAAGTATTAATGTTTACGAGTGTTTTTTTTCTTTTAACAATATTATTTGCTATACACGTCTATAAGGATCGTAAAAAGAAAATCAAATTAAAAAATGAAATATCCCTAAAAAATAGACAACTAGAGCAATTAGATAAAACCAAATCTAATTTCTTTGAAAACATTACTCATGAGTTGCAAACACCGTTAACCTTAATTTACGGTCCATTAACTCAAATACTAGAAATCGATGGAGATAGTTTAAATGAAAGTAGTCGTTTAAAATTACAAATGGCGATTAGAAATTCGAATTCATTGAGAAAACTGGTAAATGATATTTTAGATTTGGCTAAATTAAAAGATGGTGGGATAAAACTTAAAAATCAGAGTATTCAACTTTATTTAGTCCTCAATAATATGATTCAGGATTTCACATTATTAATGGAGCAAAAAAATATAGTCTTTGTTTATAATTTTGAAAATTTAAAAGAATATATTGTTACTATTGATGCAGAAAAGCTAGAAAAAATATTTACAAATCTTATATCTAATGCTGTAAAAAACACAAATGAAAACGGAACAATATCTGTCTTTGGAGAGGTTACAAGCGACGATATGTTCAAGTTAAAAATAAAAGATACTGGAATTGGAATTTCTAAAGAAGACCTACCACATATATTTTCAAAGTATTTTCAAAGTAAAGATGAGAATAAACCGCTTGAAGGAGGTTTTGGTATTGGTCTTAACCTGGTAAAACAATTAGTTGAGTTTATGAAAGGAACTATAAAGGTAGAAAGTAAATTGAATTATGGAACTCAATTTACTGTAAGTTTTCCTGTTAAGTATTCTCTTGAAAATGAGGAGAAAGAATATATGGACTTTCCAATAATAAAAGATACAGTCTCACTTGATGATATAGCTTTTGGAAATAAAAGAAACGGATTTAATTCAAAGGAAACTTTAATGCTTGTGGAGGATCATAAAGGAATGCAGGAGTATGTTACTTCGATTTTAGAGAAGTATTACAGGGTAATAATTGTAAATAATGGTAAAGAAGCTCTTGCTAAGTTAAGCAACTCTAATATTAAATTAATTATTTCAGATATTATGATGCCAGCTATGGATGGATTTACGTTGTTGGAAAAGCTAAAGAACTCGAAAAACTATTATAATATACCTGTTCTTATGCTTACCGCTTTATCAGATATTAGTTATAAGCTTAAAGCTTTGGTTGTAGGAGCCGATGATTACTTAGTAAAACCTTTTGAAGCTACAGAATTATTGGCAAGAGTAAATAATTTAGTACAGAGATATGAAATTCGTAAGTCATTTATAGAGGAAATAGAGCAAGATAAAGACAGGGAAAATAGTAATGAAATAAAAGATCAAGAGTTTATTAGTCTTAAAAATTCTGATATTGAATTGATTAATAAGGTTAGAGATATAATAAAAAACAACTTAGGAAATCCTGATTTTAAATTAAGTTCATTATCTGATAGTGTTTATTTGAGTGAGCGTCAATTAAGACGAAAAATGAAACTAATTACAGGTTTAAGTCCTAAAAAATATCAGCAAGAAATCATGCTATTAGAAGCGCGTAATTTACTAGAGGAAAAAGTTTATAGTAATGTAAAAGCCATTGCTTTATCCGTTGGCATGTCTAATTCTACACAGTTTAGCAAACTTTATATAGAACGTTTTGGAAAACATCCAAATAGCTATTTTAATACAAAATCAAAGAAACATCCATTCTAAGTAATAGTTACCTAGAACGAATGTTTTGAATTAATGTTTATATTTTATTTGACATTATTATGTTATGATACAAAGAACTCAATATGTGCAGAGTCAAACTGGTTATCCCAAGTTTTCAAAAAAACAGTATACCAAGGTCTATCATTTGATAAATCATTATCAGAGTCTATGTCACCACCAGGATGCCAAGGATTCTTTCTTATTGTTCTTACCCAATGTAACATATTATCTCCGTTTAGAGGTGCAGGATATAACCTAAATCGAGCCTTTAAATAACCAGATGATAATGAGGCTCCTTCCGTGTCTATTCTTCCACCAGCATAGAAAGTAACTCTGTAAGAACTTGTTTTATTTATAAAATCTGAAGGAAAATTAAACTCTGCGGTATGATTTTCAAGATACTTATATGACCAAACATTTTTTCTTAAAGTAACAACCTGATTGATAACTCTGTGATAAAGTGTTCCATAAAAATCTTTACCATCATAAAATTCAAAAATAACAACTACTCGTTTTTGTCCAATAATTTGGTCTCCGCTTGCTTTTCCAGCAGTTAAGTCAAACTCTTCGGTTTTATTCATTTTATCAAGACGAACTATCTCTTTTTGTTTAAATTGTAATGCCTCATTTCGGTCATCAAAAACATGTAAGATGTCATTTACACCAATTATATGTACTTTTTTGTTTAATTGGTTGTAAAAAGTATCCCATTCTTTGGTATTATATACTTTACCTTGGTAATGGTATTTGTCTTCAAAATGGACTGGTGTAGATGTAGGTGTCTCTTGTTCACCGACATTTGCCATAGGATCTTCAGTTATTATATCTTGTTGTTCACAAGAAACTAATAAAGTTGTTAATATAAGTATAAAAAAACTTATCTTTTTTAAATGTTTAATTGTTTTCATGTTAAAAAAATTATTTTATTAAGATTAATTCGTTGTACAACATTTCAAACTTACTCAGTTATTTTAAAGTATAATTAAAGAAAAGGACTCTAGGTTTCGGTTGCGGACAGTTGTTTCAGAAAAAGGACATAATTAAAAAAAGGGTCATTTTTATTCGTTTTAATTTTATTGAAGAATTAAACTTTAAACTTCATAAATTGTTACTGCATAAGAATTAAAAACAAAATTTATTCTTAAATTTAGTTTCTCACTCATAAAAAAAGCTTCTCATTCGAGAAGCTTTTTTTATTTCTTATACTTTTCTACCCATTCCTGGTATCTATGTCTGTGTTTAAAACGTTTGTGAGACCATAAATAAAATTCAGGTTGTTTTCTAATGTTTCTTTCCGTAATGGCTATAAACTTATCCGAAATTTCATAATTCTTAAATTCTTTTGGGGTGTCGGTTATAAGTTCAAATTCAGTTTCGTAATATCCACGTTTAACTTTTCGCGTAACGTAATTCACAACCGTTAAATCAAACTTTTTGGCTAACATTTCTGCTCCAGAATGCACAGGCACATTTACTCCAAAAAATTCTTGCCAATGATGCGTTTTTTGTAAAACTGGAGATTGATCACTTAATAAAATGTAGATTCCTTGAATCTTTTCTGTGTAATTTTTGTGCATTGCCTTTACAGTTTCAGAGGTTTTAAATCCTACTACACCAAATTTCATTCTTGATTCCTTAACTGTTTTTTCAAAATACTTGTTTCCTAAACGTGTGTAAGCTCCAAAAACTGTTGTATCTAAAACTAAAGGTAAGCTAAAAGACCATTCCCAATTAGCTTGATGTGCCCCAGTTAAAGCAATACTTCTTCCTTCTTTCGTAATTTCATTTACCAATTCAGGGTTTTTGTATTTATACCGTTTTAAAACTTCTTTTTCACTTATTGAAAATGACTTTATGCTTTCAACAATTAAATCTGTTAAATGCCTGAAAAACTTTTTTGATATTGACTTAATCTCATCTTCCGATTTTTCAGGGAAAGCTGTTTTTAAATTGTCTACAACCACCTTTTTTCTATAACCAAATACATAGTAGATCATTATAAATAAAAAGTCAGAAAAAATATAGAGTATTCTCATTGGTAATCGTGACATTAACCAAATAAGAGGGTACACTAATGCATAAATAAGTAAGTCCATTTAAATTGATTTTTGCAAATATCGTATTTAAATATAAAATACAAGTACCTAAATCTTTTCATTAAGTTTGTGTTTTATATTAATGTTTATGAATAGAATAGTTTTAGGCTTGATAATAGCAAATTTTTTGACTACGATTAAAGGTTTTCAAGATGATAATTTTTTTAATAAGTATAAATTCCAAGTAGGGAAAATACTGAATGGAGAAAAGATTAGAATGGTGACTTCTGGCTTTTTACATGCAGATTGGGTTCATTTTGGTTTTAATATGTATGCCTTGTATTTATTTGGTAGAATTGTAACCATATACTTTTCAGATGTAAATTTTTTACTTATTTATTTTGCTAGTTTGCTTGCTGGTAGTATGTATTCTTTGCTACAGAATAAGAAAGATTATTATTATTCTGCAATTGGAGCTTCAGGAGCTGTGTCTGGAGTTATATTCTCTGGAATAATGTTGTATCCGGAAATGGAATTAATTATGTTTCCTTTACCAATCCCTTTGCCGGGTTATGTTTTTGGAATTGGATACTTATTATATTCTATTTATGGAATGAAAGCTAAGATGGGAAATATTGGTCACTCCGCACATCTTGGAGGTGCTATTGGAGGATTTTTAATAACACTTTGGCTAAGACCTGCTGTATTTAATAATAATCCTAGTATGATACTTATTATGGGTGCCATAATTGTTGCGCTCTTCCTTTTCGGAGATAAATTGGAAAGATTATAAAAACAAAAAACCGAAACAAATGTTTCGGTTTTTTTTGAGCGGGAGACCGGGTTCGAACCGGCGACATTCAGCTTGGAAGGCTGACGCTCTACCAACTGAGCTACTCCCGCGTCGGTATTGCGGGTGCAAATATAGCACCCTTTTTCGATTACACAAACGTTTTTTTGATTTTTTTTAATAAAATTTTTCGTCCTCACGCAAAATTTTTAAAAAATGAAAGGCGTAAATATTAAAGCCTTCGTTGTAGTAAAATTTATGTGACTTATTATTAGAGGAATACGTGTTTAGTTCCATTGCTTCGCATCCTTTTTCTTTTGTGTATTCATAAATCCATTCAAAAAATAATTTTCCTAAACCTTTACCTCTATATGTTTCAGAAATGATTACATGGTCAGGTTCTACACTTTTTCCAATGTAATGTCTCGTAGAATACCACAAACCACAAACACCAATTATTTTTTCATTATCAAAAGCTGCAACACATTCATAATTTTGGTAATTTACCATTTCTAAGACTCTGTTTTTTAAAATATCTGATGGAGTCTTAGTGTTTATAATTGATAGTAATGGTAGAATGTCTAAAATATCTTTATTATCAATTCTTTTAAAAGTAATATTCATTGTAGTTATAATTTCAAGATAAAAATAATGGTTTCTGTTAAGAAAATACCTGCCGAAAGTACTTATTCGTTGAGGCTGGAAGTTTTAAGAAAAAATATTGATTTGCCACATGAATTTGATGGAGATTTAGATGATAGCACTTTTCATTTGGGAGTCTTTGATAATGATCAATTAGTTTGTATCGGAACATTTATGAAAAGCTCTTTAGAAGAAATAAAAGGATCTCAATATCAGTTAAGAGGTATGGCCAGTGCTCCTGAAGCAAGAGGAAAAGGATATGGGAAGTTATTATTGTCGTTTGCAATTGATAAATTGTTAAAACGGGGTATTGATGTTTTATGGTGTAATGCTAGAGAAGTTGCAGTTCAGTTTTACCAAAAAAATCAATTTCAAATTCTTGGAGATAAATTTGTGAACAAAGTCGGTCCGCATTACAAAATGTATAGAGTAATCAATAAAAAAGAGGTATAAAAAAACCCACTCACGGGAAATCGGAGTGGGAAAATTGCTATGAAAAAGAAAAAGTGTCTGAAACGTCTCTCAGACAATTCAAATTTAATAAAAAAATCATTTCAAAAAAATATAATTTAATTTTTTTTCAGATTTTTTAATGCTTTAAAAACAAAAATCCGTAGAATCAATATGTTACGATTCTACGGATTAACAATTAACTTCACTTAGTAGCGAAGGGGGGACTTGAACCCCCGACCTCAGGGTTATGAATCCTGCGCTCTAACCACCTGAGCTACCTCGCCAATTGCGGACGCAAATATAATGGAATTTTCAAATACAGCAATAAAAGAAGTACATTTTTTTTAAAAAGAATATTTATATATATTGTACAACAAACTTAAATATACATGAGTAAAGTTAAATTTGAACTAGAGATACCAGTGCACGCTTCTCCCGCTTTATTATATCAATATTTCGCAACTCCTTCGGGATTAGAAGAATGGTTTGCAGATAAGGTTAATTCTAGAGGTAAAAATATCACCTTTTTCTGGGATGATAGTGAAGAAGAAGCAACCATCGTTACTAAAAAAGCCGATGAAAGAATTAAATTCAAGTGGACAGAATCTGAAGGTGATGATAGTTATTTTGAGTTTAGAGTTCAGGTAGATCCATTAACAAAGGATGTTTCGTTAATTGTTACAGATTTTGCAGATGATGAAGATGGAGTAGAGGAGGCTAAAATGTTATGGGAAAATCAAATTGATGAGCTTAGGCATTTGATTGGTGCATAAGAAATAAGATCATAAAATTAGAGCTCGACTTTGTCGGGCTTTTTTTATTTAAGAACATGAATATTTTAGTAATTTCGCATTTCTAAATTATTCTCATGATTAATTATAATGGAAGTGTGATTCTAGAGAGCGAATTACAACTTACTCACCAAAATAGAGCCTTTAAATACGGAGATGGAATTTTTGAAACAATTAAGTTTCAAAACAATAAAATAATTTTTTTAGAAGATCATTATTTTAGATTAATGGCTTCTATGAGAATGCTCCGAATGAAAATTCCAATGAAGTTTACATTAGAATTTTTAGAGGAAGAAATACTGAAAACAGTTGCAAATTATGACTCAGATATATTAAGAATACGTGTAAATGTTTACAGAAAAGACGGTGGACTTTATAATCCTGAGACAAATGAAGTCGATTATATTATAGAAGCCAAGGAGGTTGAACTCAATTCAAAGGATAATTATAGAATTGATTTATATAAGGATTTCTATAATTATTCTGGGCTACTTTCTACGGTAAAAACAACTAACAGAATTTTGAATACTATTGCAGCTATTTATGCTAAAGAGAATGATCTTGACAATTGTATATTATTAAACGAAAGAAAGGGAGTTGTTGAGGTAACTAATGGGAATATTTTTGTGATAAAAGGAAATGTTATTAAAACACCTGCTTTATCTGAAGGTTGTATTAAAGGTGTAATTCGTAAAAAGGTAATTGAGATTATTGACAAGCATGCAGATTTTACTATTGAGGAAACATCAATTTCTCCTTTTGAACTGCAAAAGTCAGACGAAGTTTTTATAACAAACGCGATAGTAGGAATACAAGCTGTTACAAATTACAGAAAGAAAGAGTTTAAAACCGATATATCAGAAAAAATCAAGAAAAGTCTTTCCTTTTTATCTATAACTGGTTAGTTTAAGAAGACACTTACATTTGTTTTATCAACAAAAAAACCTTCGTTAGAATATCTATTAACTGTCAAAGTGTAATCTGCTATTGGTAAGTTTATTTGAAACTCATTACCGCTAGTAGTAACAAACGTTAATTTTTTAGTATTATTTTTCATATTCGGGACATTTATACATTACAATAGTATAGATAAAATCACTTTCCTTACTATTTTTTAGATGTATGGACTTTTTTTATTGTTGAATAACCGATGTGTGAAGTTTTCGAGAACTGGAAAAATAAGCTATTTCAGAGTTGAAACAAGCTTAATTCATATTAATATCAGCTGGAGCATTTGCCCAAATCTTGTATTTACCTCCTTTTTGAAGTAATTTATTTTTCCATATTGATTCCTCGTCTTCTGTAAAAATATTTTGGAAATCATTTTCTGTAATAAACCAAGAATGTGTATTGAGCTCATCGTTTAATTGATTTGCTCCCCAACCGGAATATCCTAGGAAGAAACGAATATCTGTAGACGCAATTAAATTTTTGTTCAGCAAGTCTTTGAGCGAACCGAAATTTCCTCCCCAATATATCCCATTTGCAACTTCAATGCTATCAGGGAGTAAATGTGGAACTCTATGTATAAAATATAAGTTATCCTGTTCTACAGGACCACCCTGATACACCGTGAAATTACAATCAACTTCAGGAATTAAATCTTCAAGAACATATTGAAGTGGGCGATTTAGTATAAACCCAACAGTGCTATTTTCAGAATGCTCCGTAAGCAAAACTGTTGTACGCTTAAAAGAATCATCATTTAATATAGATGGCTCTGCAATTAAAAGTCTGCCTTTTTTAGGGTTTAACATTGTTATATTGCTAAAATTCTATAGAAAAATAATAATATTTTTTCAAACTTTTAACTTTTCTTTAATAAAAAATGCATCGGACGCTACTAATTTTTAATTATTTTATAGCGATTTATCTGTGTAAAATAAGTTAATCCCTTTTTTACTAAATACTTAAGTTGAATTAAAAGATTACTGTTAAATTTTTTCTTTAATGTATTTTGCAGTGTAAGATTCTTTGTTTTTTATTAACTTTTCCGGTGTTCCTTCAAAAATTAGGTTTCCACCTTTTTTACCACCTTCAGCTCCCAAGTCAATAATATAATCGGCACACTTTATTAAATCGGTATTGTGCTCGATTACAATTACAGAATGACCACGATCTATTAAAGCATTAAAAGAGGTAAGTAATTTATTAATGTCATGAAAGTGTAAACCTGTTGTAGGTTCATCAAAAATAAATAAAGCCTTATCTTTTGTATTTCCCTTAACTAAAAACGAGGCAAGTTTTATTCTTTGTGCTTCTCCTCCTGAAAGAGTTGATGATGACTGACCTAGAGTAACATAGCCTAAACCAACATCTTGTAAAGGTTTTAATTTTGAAGCTGTTTTTTTTGCTTCATATTGCGAGAAAAACGATATAGCATCATCAATGGTGAGGTTTAAAATATCATCAATATTTTTTCCTTGAAAAGTAACTTCCAATACATCTTTCTTAAAACGTTTTCCTTGGCAATTCTCGCATTTTAAATGCACATCTGCCATAAACTGCATCTCAATAGTCACCTCTCCTTCACCTTTACAAACCTCACATCTACCACCGTCCACATTGAAAGAGAAATGCTTCGGTTGATAGTTTCTTATTTTAGATAGTTTTTGAACAGATAACAGCTTTCTAATATCATCATAGGCCTTTATATAAGTAACTGGATTTGATCTTGAAGAACGGCCAATAGGATTTTGGTCGATAAATTCTACATGTTTTAAGTTGTCGTAACTTCCTTCGAAAGATGTAAATTGACCAACTTTATCTCCATATCCTATTAACTCTTTCTGCATAATTGGATAAAGGATTTTTTTAACCAAAGTACTTTTTCCACTACCGGAAACTCCTGTAATGACAGTTAAGTTATTTAAAGGGAAAGTAACATCAATATTTTTTAAGTTATTTTCCCTAGCGCCTATAACTTTTATGAAGTTTTTAGCTTCTCGACGTTTTGCAGGTACTTTAATCTTTAGTTTTTCAGACAGGTAATTCGCTGTTAATGTGTCAGATTTTAAAATATCTTCGAATGTTCCTTCTGCAACAACTTGTCCTCCGTAAGTCCCCGCTTCCGGACCGATGTCAATAATATAATCCGCTTCCTTCATGATTTCTTCATCATGCTCAACCACAATAACTGTATTACCTAAATCTCGCAAGTTCTTCAATACTTTAATAAGTCGTTCAGTATCTTTCGGATGCAAACCAATACTGGGTTCATCTAAAATATACATAGAACCTACTAATGAACTTCCAAGTGAAGTTGCAAGGTTGATGCGTTGACTTTCACCACCAGATAATGTATTAGAAGTTCTATTTAATGTTAAATAACTTAAACCTACATCAACTAAAAACTGTAAACGATTATTAATTTCTGTCAATAAGCGTTTTCCTATTTTTTGCTCGTACTTGGTAAGTTCAATTGAGTTGAAAAAATCGGCAAGCTCATCTAATGGTAAATTTACCAAACTAGAAATCGTTTTTCCATTTACCTGAACATAATTAGCTTCTTTTCTAAGTCTTTTACCTTCACACTCACTACATTTTGTTTTTCCTCGATAGCGTGAAAGCATAACTCTATTTTGAATTTTATAGCTTTTCTCTTCTAATGTGTTAAAAAGATGGTTAATTCCTTTAAACTTTTTTGTTCCTTTCCAAACTAAATCCTGTTGCTCTTCGGTTAATTCAAACCAAGGTTTATGAATAGGAATATTAAACTCGGAAGCATTCAGAATTAAATCTTCTTTATATTTTTTGTAGGAATCAGTTCTGAAAGGAAAAATGGCATCTTCATAAATTGATAAACCTGTATTAGGAATAACTAATTCCTCATCGATTCCAATAACGCTTCCGTATCCTTCACAAACCGGGCATGCACCATATGGATTATTGAAACTGAATAGATGAGTGTTTGGTTCTAGAAAAGTAATATCATCTAATTCAAACTTATTACTGAATTCGTTTCTATTTGAAGTTTCTACATCTTCTAAAAAACAAACCCCTTTTCCTTCAAAAAATGCTGTTTGAATTGCATCTGCTAAACGATTGTAAAAATCTTCTTGATGTTGAACTACGATTCGATCAACAACTAATTCTAAAGTTTCGTTGTTGTAATCGTCAATTGGAAATTTATCGATGCGATAAACCTTATCATTAAACTTCAATCGGGCATATCCTTGTTGGGTTAAAACTTTAAGTACTGTTACTAAATCTCTGCCTTCAGGTATAATAATTGGAGATAATAACAACAGCTTTGTGTTCTCTTTAATAGTTTTAATAAAATTGATTACATCAGTTACGGTATGTTTTTTTACTTCGTTTCCTGATATAGGAGAAAATGTTCTTCCGATTCTAGCATAAAGTAATTTTATGTAATCATAAACTTCTGTTGAAGTTCCTACTGTGGATCTTGGATTGGTGGAATTTACTTTTTGTTCTATAGCAATTGCAGGAGCTATTCCTTTAATATAATCCACTTTAGGTTTATGAAGCTTTCCTAAAAATTGTCTTGCATAAGAAGATAAACTTTCTACGTATCTTCTTTGTCCTTCCGCATAAAGCGTATCAAAAGCCAAAGAAGACTTTCCTGATCCCGACAAACCAGTAATAACTACAAATTTATTTCTTGGAATTACAACATCAATATTTTTTAAATTATGAAGCGAAGCTCCTTTTATAATGATATTTTCCTTTGGATTTATAGAAGAAATAGCTGTTTTCATTTCAATAAAAGTAAACTTCAAAAATAATGATTTTACAGCGGACAGTTAAGGTAAATTGAATTAAAACTTATGGTTAAAAAAATGTAATTACTTAATTAAAATGCAATAAAATTTGTAAATTATGGTAAAATATTACATATTTGCCTAATAAATTAATTATTAAAGCGTTACGCCTATACATAAAAACTACTTTTAAAATTATTATATAATCCCAATCGAAGAGTCGAAGTGCTTTTCGTTAGATAAAAGTAGAATTATGTTTAGGAATGATTGTGACGATAGCGTTTTAGTAAAAGAGTATATCAACGGAAAAGAAGTTGCTCTAGAGCTTCTTATTAAAAGACATCAGCAAAGAATTTTTAGTTTTATTTACAGTAAAGTACAAGATAGAGACATTACTGAAGATGTTTTTCAGGATACCTTTATAAAAGTGATTAAAACATTGAAAAGAGGGAATTATAACGAAGAAGGGAAATTTTTGCCTTGGGTTATGAGAATCTCACACAATTTAGTAATTGATCATTTTAGGAAGAATAATCGAATGCCAAAATTCAATAATACAGATGAATTTGATATTTTTTCGATTATAAGCGATAATTCATTAAATGCCGAAAAGAGAATTATCAAAGATCAAATTTTGTCAGATGTAAGAAGTTTAATAGAGGAACTACCAGAAGAACAAAAAGAGGTTCTTAAAATGAGAATGTATATGGATATGAGTTTTAACGAAATTTCAGAATCTACAGGTGTAAGTATAAATACTGCATTGGGTAGAATGAGATATGCATTGATAAATTTGAGGAAAGTAATTGAGAAAAATAAAATAATTTTAGTGAATTAATACTAAACTAATAATTTGAGCGTTAGTTAGGTAAATATTTTTACCAAACATTAATTTATGGCGCACATTTACTCAAGTAAATCATCAAATCATAAGATGAACCCAAAACAAAAAACAGTGGAGTTTTTATTAAACTTCTCTAAAAGCTTCAAAACAGTCAGAACTAAAACAAACGTTCTCATTGAATTGAATTTGAATTAAGAGTGAAAAAGCTTCAGCCTGAAAACTGAAGCTTTTTTATGTTTACTTTATTTCTTTTTAGATAGATATTCGTTTATCACCGATTTTCGACCTATTGTTGAGGTGATGATATCATTTTCCAATTTCCAGCCTCTTGCAGGACAGTATTCACGACCATAGTATATGATTTGCAAATGAAGTTTATTCCATAATTCTTTTGGAAATAATCTTTTAGCATCTTTTTCTGTTTGAGCAACGCTTTTACCATTCGATAAGTTCCATCTAAACATCAATCTATGAATATGAGTATCCACTGGAAACGCTGGAATATTAAATGCCTGAGCCATAACTACACTTGCTGTTTTGTGACCTACAGCAGGCAATTCCTCCAAAGCTTCAAAACTTTTAGGAACCTCTCCATTATGTTTTTCAATCAAAATTTTTGATAATCCATGAATTCCTTTAGATTTCATAGGAGAAAGACCTACAGGTTTTATAATTTCTCGAATCTCATCCACAGTCAATTGAATCATATCATATGGGTTATCCGCAACTTTAAACAGTAATGGTGTAATTTGATTTACCCGCTCATCGGTGCTTTGTGCAGACATTAATACGGCTATTAATAAAGTATATGGGTCTTTATGATCGAGTGGAATGGGAGTTTCGGGATACAGTTTTTCTAGAGTGTCAATTACAAACTGAACTTTTTCGCTTTTGTTCATTTTTTCAGTATTTTTACTTAACAAAAATACAAATTATGACTACACTAAAGATAGGCGATAAAGTACCAAATTTTGAAGCAAAGGACCAAGAAGGAAATACAGTTAAATTATCCGATTACTCAGGTAAGAAATTAGTTTTGTTTTTCTATCCAAAAGCAAGTACTCCGGGTTGCACGGCAGAGGCATGTGATTTAAGAGATAATTATCAAACATTCTTGTCGAAAGGATATGATGTTTTGGGAGTAAGTGCGGATAGCGCAAAGCGCCAACAAAATTTCATCAACAAAAATGAGTTACCGTTTCCTTTATTAGCAGATGAAGATAAAGCAGTGATAAATGCTTTTGGTGTTTGGGGACCGAAGAAATTTATGGGAAGAGAATATGACGGAATCCATAGAACAACATTTGTTATTGATGAAAATGGAGTTTTAGAAGATGTTATTACGAAGGTTAAAACAAAAGAACATGCAAATCAGATTTTAGGTTAAAATCTAGAATAGACATGGATTAAAAGGTATAAAAAAACACTACTTTTCAGTAGTGTTTTTTTATTAGTTTTTCAAGCGTAACTCTTCTTGTAACTCTTTACTCGTTTGAGAACTTCCATCGTGACTCCATCCTGGAGGCATAAATACATATTTTAATCTTGTACCTAATGGTAAATGCTTTTTTCTATGAAAGAAGTCTTTGTAAATTTCTTTCCACTCATGAAAAATAATATTAATAGGACCTTTATCGTCCAATGGTTTAGTTAAACCAAATTTTAATTTTTCATATTCCATTTCATCTTCTTCAGCTTGAAAAGTACCAAACATTCTGTCCCATATGATTAAAAACATTCCCATGTTTTTATCTAAATATTTGACATTGGAAGCATGATGAACTCTATGATGTGATGGAGTTACAAAAATATATTCCCAAACACTTAATAAAAAGCCTACAAAACCTTTACGATTGTTCTTTTTAATAAAATTAGTATGACATAACGTTCCATAGTTCTGGTTCATTGCATATGCAAACATGATATGTAACGGTTGAATTCCTATTAAAATTAAAGGAATTAAGAACATAAATCTATAGAAAGGTTGTAGAACTGGTGATCTAAATCCTGTTGAAATATTATAATACTCAGAATTATGGTGAGTTACATGAACTGCCCAAAAAAAGCGTGAATGATGATCTACATAATGATGAATATAATACAAGAAGTCTTGACCGACAAAAGCAATAATCCAGTAAAGAACACCTGTGTTTTCCCAGTTTATGAATCGGTAATCATAAAAGAAGTCCATTACTATGAAAGAAACTCCATACATCAAACCGTCCAAAAGAACATTTACTAAAGCGAAGTAAACATTCGTTGATACATCTTTAAACTCATAGTTTTTGGCTTTTCTTTTGTAGCTAAAATACATTTCAATACCAATCGCTAGAGCACAAATTGGAACAAACCACTTGTAAGCATTTTGATGCGTAAATATATCCATACCAAGAAAAAAATTAGGGAACAAATATACTAGTTTATAAAAAAATAATTAGAAGTAATTATATTTTTAACCTTTCTTCAATCCAAGCTTTAAAACTGTAAAAGTTTTGAGGAGCGACTCCATGCCCAACCGGATATTCCGAGTATTCGTTTTTTAATGATAAGTTAGTTAATTTCTCTGGCGCTTTTCTTGCCCAAGAAACAGGAATTACTTGATCTACTGAGCCGTGAGAAATATAATAATCTGTTTTTATTTCATTTGAAATTTCTGAGGGTATTAATTCTTCATTTAAATAGCCGCTTAAAGCTATTACATGCTGTACTTTATTAGGAAAATTTAAGCTCAAAGAATAACTTAAAATTGCTCCTTGACTAAATCCTAAAAGAAAAATTTTAGTTGGATTGTACTGAGATTTTAACTCATCAATAAATTCAGAAATTTTTTGAACAGATTGTTTGGCCTGACCTATATCTGAAAATTTATTTTCGTCTGCATCAAAATTAATGGCATACCAAGCATATCCACCATATCCCATTTCGTACGGAGCTCTAACACTAATTATTCTTAATTCATCGGGTAATTCTTCTGCGAATGAAAATAAGTCATCTTCGTTACTACCGTAACCGTGCAATAATATTAATAAACTTGAATTTTCTGAAGCAATTTTAGGTTCTCTGACCTTGTAATATAAACTCATGTATGTTATAAACTTTTAAACCATTCTTGGAAGTGTTCACCAAAAACAGGTATTAATTTTTTATCACCTGATATACATCCGATAAAACTGATAATCCAAAATAAAATTAAAATAACACCGATTATCCATTTAAAGAAACCTCCAAAAAAACTATATATTAACCATCCATTTAAGAATGCCAATAAATCCCAACCAAGCATTTGTCTTACATAAAAGCTTGTATAATCATTTTGCTTTTTTAGGTTTAAAACCCAGGCTATAACTGTTCCAATAAACCAGAAGTGAGAAATTATTGCAAGTGTTTTTCCTTCCTCTACTGATGTTAAGTTTTTCATATTTTAGGTATTTAGTAAAAGTTGACCGTTAGCATAAACGCCATATGCTTTCCCTTTTAAATTGTGTCCTATAAATATACTATTTTTTGAAGTTGATAAAATATCTTCTTCTGAAAACTTGTAGTCAATATCTGGATTGAATAGCGTAATATCTACTTGGTTATTGATATCAATATTAGAATTATCAAGACCAAATATTTTCTTCGGATTATCACTGATACAAGAAATAATCGTTTCTAAATCAAGTTTCGTAAGCAAAGCTCCAAAAGCAGTTTCCATTCCAATAGTTCCACTTTTAGAGATTGAAAACTCTACTTTTTTATTTTCTATATCGATTGGATTGTGATCGGATGTAATAATATCTATAGTTCCATCTTTTACCCCCTCAATTAAAGCATCAACATCTTTTTGAGTTCGTAAAGGAGGATTTACATTATTATTTGCCTCAAAACCATGTAAAGCGTCGTCCGTAATAACTAAGTTATGTACAGCCACACTACAAGTTACATTTAACCCTTTTCGTTTAGCTTCTCGAATTAATTCGACAGATTTGGTTGTTGAAATAGTAGGGATGTGCAGTTTTCCACCAGTATATTCTAATAAAAATAAATCTCGTGCGACTTGAATGTCCTCAGCAAGATTTGGAATTCCTTTCAATCCTAGTTTTGTTGAGTTTAATCCTTCGTTAGCAATACCTTCTCCTGCTATCTTTTTGTTCTTAGGAAAACTCAATACTAAACCATCAAAGTTTTGAGCATATAGTAAAGCTATTTTTAATAGGTTATCATTTTCTAAAGATCTTTTATAATCTCCAAAAGCAATAGCTCCTGATTTTTGCATATCATAAAGTTCTGCCATTTCTACGCCTTTGCTTTGTTGTGTAAGGGCGCCAATTGGATACAAATTTACAGGATGGTCGTTTGATTTGTTTATTAAATACTCCACAGCAGATTTAGTATCGACAATTGGATTTGTATTTGCATTTACAGCAATATTGGTAAAACCACTTTTCGCCGCTACTTTTAAGCCATTTTCAATCGTTTCTCTTTCCTCAAAACCTGGTTCTCCTAAACTTACACTAGTGTCAAACCATCCGGTAGAAACATGTAAATTTTCTAACTCTACTGTATTGTAGTCTTTTTGGGGAGAGATGTTATCTTCAATTTTTGAAATAACACCGTTGATAATTAATAAGTCTTTAGTTTGTTTGTGAAAAGGACTGTTAGAGTCTATGATAGTCGCTGATTTTATAAGCGTAGTCATACTTTAAAGTATTTTAGAATCAAAATTTCTAGCAACAAAGATACAATGGCTAAACCTAAAAACCATTTCCAAAGCCAATGAACTTTGTTTTTTTGAATTATTTTTTTTGCCGTATCTCCAACTGAAGTAGATACAGTTATGTTTTCCTTGTTGTTAAAGCTATTTAGTAAATTAGGAAAATTAAGTAAACTTTCTGATTTTCGATTATTAAAAGCAATGATTTGTATTCCTTTATCCTTGCTAGTAATCGTATAGAAACCTTTATTTTCTGGAAGTTCGTTTGTGGTTAGTTTAACCTTATTTTGAAATGTTTGTTGCAGCGGAATAAAAGTGTTTTCCTTTGTGTTAATCGAAAGAATATCATCTTTGTTGAGTTGAATACTTACTTCAATTTCATTTTTTTCTTGAACTCTATAATAGAGTTTTGAAAGCTGCAAACTTCCTTGTCCGATATTGTAAAAAACGGGAACAATTAATGGTGAGTTTGTGAAATTACTATTTTCTTTACTGATTGGAGAGGAGAACCAATAAATAGAAGAGTTATTTTGACCTATTTTTGAAACAAAACTTTTATTATTCTCCAGACCAATTATTCTACTTGGATTAGTGAAGTTTGTTGCGAAGTAGTTTGTCACTAATGGATATTGGAAATTTTGAACTTTTTTATCAAAAACATTCTTAAGTAATGGATGGTTAAAGTTTATAGAAGTTATTTTTAACGAATCAGTTTTTCTATCAATAATGGTTCCAATAGATAAGTTTTTTAAGAATGTGTTATACGATTTTATATCGGTTTGCTTGTTTGGTATAATAATTAAATGGCCACCATTTTTTACAAAATTAACGATACTTGAGGTTAAACTTTGAGGAATACTCTCTAACTCATTAAGAACAATTAATTGTTGTTGCTCGACATTATTATAGTTAACACTTTGTAAAGAAGTATTCGAGAAATTAAACTCATCGGAGGTATAGATTCGGTTTAAAAATTCATTTGAATTTCCTATGGCGAGTACATTTATTTTTTCATTTGAATTAAGACTGAAATAAAAGGTATTATCAAAACTATAAGTATCTTTTACATTCAATTCAATTTTTCCTTTGAAAGGATTTATTTTTTCAATTGAAAAAGTAATAATTTTCTCTTCGTTTTCTAAAACTGAAAATGTCTGTTTACCCAATAACTTATCATCGTTATAAATGGCAATTGGAATATTTTCTTTTGATGCTCCTTGGTTTTTTATAAGTGCATTAATAGTTAGCGAGTTTGATTCTTTCTGACCTACATAAACGCTATCTACAGAAAGATTGTTTTTTTGAACTGGCGCAACTTGAACTAAGGTTAGAGGGACACTCGTGTTTGAGAATAATTTTTCTTCGGTATTTTGAAAATCAGAGATAATTATATTTTCAGAGGTAGTTTTTAAACTGGCTATTTTAAGTAACACATCTTCTTTAGAAAGTTCCTTTGTTGTGGCTTTTACTTTTTTAAGTTGGGCTTTTAGTTCTCCCGATGTTATATTTTTAAAAAAATTAGAATTGGTTAACAAGCTGTAATTTGAATTTTCAACAGTATTTTCAATTAACTCTTGAGAAGCAACTTTAAGAATATTTCCTGAACTTCCATTAGTGTTTAGACTTAATGAATTATCTAAGTATATGAACGTATGTTGTGTACTATTTTTTGACTGATTACTGAAAAAAGGTTGAGCAAAAGCCAAAACAATCCCGGTAATTAAAAGTAATCTACAACATAATAATAACCACTTTTTTATTTGAGAACTCTTTCTGTTTTTTATGACTAATTTCTCTAGAAAGGCAACATTTGTAAAAGGGACTTTTTTAAATCTTCTTAATTGAAATAAATGAACCAGAATAGGTATGATTAGTAGTGCTAAGAAATATAAATACTCTGGATGTTTAAATTGCATATTAAATTTTATTACTCCGTAAAAATAGAGAAATTGATTAATAAAATTTTGTTAAGAAGCAATACTAGTTGTAAGCAATGACTTAAATTTGTTACTTTACTATAAATATTTTTGCAAATGTCTTTAACCGAATGTGATTGTAGTACCTATATTCCTTTTCAAAAAACGGGTTTTTTCTCTACAATGATGTGTGATTATCTTGAAAAGTCAGAAAAATTAACTTCTTTTTACGGTAATTTCCCGAGTATTGAAAACTTTGAAAAACAGATAAAATTAAAAGAACAATCATTTTCGAAAGACAAAAGAGATATTCTAGTTAATTCCCTGAAGAATCAATATAGTTCAATTGCTGCATCTGAAAGAACTTTACAAAATTTCGAATTATTAAATAAGAAGAACACTTTTACGGTAACAACAGGTCATCAATTAAATTTATTTACTGGTCCACTGTATTTTGTTTATAAAATTATTTCAGCAATTAATTTAGCGGAGGAACTATCTGTAAAGTATCCAGATTCTAATTTCGTTCCTGTGTATTGGATGGCGACGGAAGATCATGATTTTGAAGAAATTAATTATTTCAATTTTAAAGGAACAAAAGTAAAATGGAATTCTAATCAAACTGGAGCAGTAGGTCGATTTTCAACAGAGGGTTTAGATAAAGTATTAGAAGAATTTCAAAAACACTTGGGTAGTTCAAGAAATGCTGAGTTTTTGAAAGACTTGTTTAAAAAAGCTTATTTGAATCAGAATAATCTTGCAGATGCAACTCGTTTCATCGCGAATGAACTTTTTGCAGATTATGGCTTAGTTGTTATAGATGCGGATGATAAAGATTTAAAGCGATTATTAATTCCGTATGCAGAAGAGGATTTGATGAATTCCACTTCGTTTAAGGCTGTTAATAAAACTAATGAAGAACTTGGAGATACTTATAAAATTCAGGTAAATCCAAGAGAAATTAACCTGTTTTATGTAAAGGGAGAAATAAGAGAGCGTATTGTATTTGAAAATGATTCTTTTAGTGTTTTAAATACAGATATTTATTTTAGTAAAAATGCGATATTAGAAGAATTGCAATTACATCCCGAGTGTTTTTCTCCAAACGTAATTATGCGACCGTTGTATCAAGAAGTAATACTTCCTAATTTATGTTATATAGGTGGAGGAGGAGAGTTGGCATATTGGATGCAATTAAAATCTTATTTTGACAAAGTCGATGTTCCGTTTCCTATTTTATTATTACGTAATTCTGTTCAAGTGGTAAGTAAAAAACAGTACGGTAAATTAGAGAGACTTAATATTTCTTTAGAAGAATTGTTTTTAAAGCAACATGATTTAGTAGCAAAAAAGGTAGAGGAAAATTCAGAAGTTCATTTCGATTTTAAACAGCAAAGAGCTTTTTTAGAAGAGCAATTTAACAGTTTGAGAGAAATTGCAGAAAAAACCGATGTTTCCTATGTTGGAGCAGTCAACGCGCAAGAAAAAAAGCAGTTGAAAGGATTAGATAATCTAGAGAAACGCTTATTGAGAGCAGAAAAACGAAGACATTCAGATATCGTAGATAGAATAAAATCTATACAAAGCGAAATATTACCGAATTTAAGTCTAGAAGAAAGAAAACGAAATTTCTCTGAATATTATTTAGAGTATGGTTCAGATTTTATTTCAACCCTAAAAGAAAATTTAAAACCATTACAACTAGAGTTTTTTGTAATGGTTAAGTAAACATATTTTACAAAATCAACCTTTGACCAATTTTTAAAGTTGATGTTTTCTTTATTTTATTTGCCTTACAAATTCTTCGAATAGGAACACGGTTTTTAAAGGCAATTCCGGATAAAGTATCACCGCTTTTTACTATATATATTCTACGTTTTCTTTTCTTATAAGCTTTGACTTTTTCAAAAGTGTCAAGTGTAACAAGACTACTCTGACGTGTTGAAATATGGTGATAAGGAGTCGCCCAGTCTTTAGTTACCCAAACATTTTTAGATCGAATATTATTATTGCGTTTAAAAGTGAAAATATGCTCAGGATTAATATCAATTCCTTTATATCTAACCTCTAAGTGTAAATGACTTCCACGAGATCTTCCTGTATTTCCACCTTTACCTATTAATTGACCTTTTTTTACAATAGTATTTACTTTTGTATTGTATTCAGATAAATGTGCATATACCGTTTCTAATCCATTGTAATGTCGTACAACAATAGTTTTACCATGTCCAGGATGATAACCAACAAATCGTACTTTTCCATCT
Organism: Tenacibaculum sp. MEBiC06402; assembly: GCF_049239625.1. Taxonomy (NCBI): domain Bacteria; kingdom Pseudomonadati; phylum Bacteroidota; class Flavobacteriia; order Flavobacteriales; family Flavobacteriaceae; genus Tenacibaculum; species Tenacibaculum sp. MEBiC06402. The sequence goes on along the minus strand of NZ_JBMKKT010000104.1, from coordinate 95,694 downwards.
AAAATACTGTAAACATCATCACCTGTAACTAGATCGATATCAATTGCTCTGTGTGCTCTTCCTCGACGCCATCCATATCTCGAGGTAACAACATGTTTTTTTTGAATAGGAGATGCATATGTTTTATCTAAAAAACTTATTTCAAAAGGAAAACTAACGTTACTTCTATCGTATGGATTAAAATGAATTGTGTCCCAATTTTCTTTGAAATTAATAGAACTCAAACTATCCTTAACACGATTGTTTTTGGCAAGATCTTTCTTGTATTTTGTTATGATGGAAGGTATTTGCAAAATACTAGTGTCTAAAGTTTGGCTGTATAAATTTGGTGCCAGACCAAAAAGTATCAAAGAAACTAGTAAGGTTAGTATCGATCTTTTCATGTAATGAATAGTAAGTTGTTATAAGTTTTTAGGTGTACGAGTTTGTTCCGAATTAATGAAATTAATCTATGAAATTTAGAGGATTGAGGAAGTTTCCATGCTGTTTTATAGAGTAATGTAAATGTGGACCAGTTACTTTTCCTGTTTCACCAGAATAACCAATAATTTCTCCTTTTTTTACCTTTTGATTTTTTTTGCAGTTGAAACTATTTAAGTGAGCATACAATGTTTCAAATCCATTTTCATGCTTAATTATAACAAGATTACCCCAATTTCCTTCATCAGAGGCACTTGCGATTACTCCATCGGCTGTAGCTAAAATTGGAGTTCCTATAGAGGCCCTTATATCTATACCATTGTGGATTTTAAGTGACTTTAGAATTGGATGTTTCATTGGACCATATTTGGCAGTAATATCTTTTTTTGTGAAGTTTTTTACAGGTGATATAGAAGGTTTTGTATCATTGAGAACAGGTAGTATTCGAATGATATTATTTTCTTTTGTAAATGAAACCATTGTTAAAAATATCACAGGTATCAGTATTAAATATTTCAATTTATGGATATTTCGAGTTGTTGATGTTGTTATCATTTTTATTCTGTTTTTTAAAATTGGATGACCGAAGTAACTGTACAAATAAGAATGTGTAGATTTCTCTATTTCTTGTTTTAGTAAGCTTAAGTATTGATAGATGCTTATGTTGTTATCAGTTAAAACGGATTCATCGGCTTGATATTCGTGAATTGATTTTAAAGATTTTCTGTAGAGATAACCTATCGGATTAAACCAAAATAAGGCAATGAAAAGTTCGATTAAAACTAAATCGAGAGTATGATTAAAGTCGACATGTTTTTTTTCGTGTTCAATTACAATATTGTTTTCTGAATTTTGTAATTCCTTTGGAATAAAAATCAGATTAAAACAGGTAAATGTAGCTTTAGTATTGGAGTACATTAATTTGTATTTTCCATCACTGATGGCGGTAGCATCTTTTTTCAACTTATGTATATGAAAAATGGATTTTAGAATTGTAATCATATAAATTACAACACCTAGTATATAAATAATGAATAACCAATATGGGTTTTCAAGTGATGTGTTGGAGTCAATTATGTTTATCTCCGATGAAGTAGTATCTATAGTATAACCAAGTTCAACAAATGATGGTATCTCTAAATGTTCATTTTGAATTGGAATGACAGTTTTTGTTAATGCAATAAAAATTGAACATGGAATAATGAGTAATAATAGAATTCTATTTAATTTATGGAATGTATTTCTACTGAAGAATAACTTATAAAAAGTGAATAAAACTGTAAAAACGATTGTTACTTTTAAAGTAAAGAGGATGTAATTATTCATGCTGATTTTTTAAGTTTTCTATTTTTTCTTCTATAAGCTTTTTTATTTCTTCAAGTTCAGATAAATTTAAATCTTCATTTTTAGTGAAATAAGATGCAAACTTGGCTGACGAACCGTTAAAAAAGCTGAAAATTACATCATTCATGTATTCAGAAAAGTATTTTTGTTTTGAAACTAAAGGGTAATATTCTCTAGTTTTTCCAAAAGTCTTGTAGTCAATAAATTTCTTTTTTACCAAAACTCGCACAACAGTAGAGATAGTAGTGTATGCTGGTTTTGGTTCGGGAAACTGATCGACTATATCTTTAAGGAAGGCTTTTTTAAGCTTCCATAAATAATGCATTATTTGCTCTTCAGGCTTGGTTAACTTATTCATACAACAAATATATACCTTTTATTACTATAACTATAGTTGTAGTAATAAAAAGAATGTTAAAGTTTTAAAACACTAAAATTTATAATGGTAGTAGAGGTGCTATGTTAACTCGAAAAAACTAAAAACACTACCTCCATATCTTTTTTGGTAGCTTAATTTAGGATGTGAAGAAAGATCTGTATGTTTCGAATGTTCTATAATTAATACTCCTTCGTCATTTAGTAAATCATTTTCGAACACCAAATCCGCAATTTTTAGGAATTGTTCTTCTTCAAAGTTGTAAGGAGGGTCGGAAAATATGATATCTGTTTTTAACGAGGATTTTTCCAGAAATTTAAACACATCACTTTTAAAAGTAGTGATTTCACAGTCCAACTCTTTAGCTATCTGATTGATAAATTTAATACATCCAAAATGAGCATCTACGGCATATATCGTTTCTGTGCCCCTAGAAGCAAATTCGTAGCTAATATTTCCAGTTCCAGCAAATAAATCCAGAACCGAAATAGAGTCAAAATAATATAAGTTATTCAAAATATTGAATAATGACTCTTTTGCCATATCGGTTGTAGGTCGAACAGGTAAGTTTTTAGGAGCACTGATTCTTTTACTTTTATATTTTCCTGATATAATACGCATTTATGATAATAAAATATAATTAGAGTGAGGTTGAAATACTTCAGATTCTTGTAAGAAATTATACTTGCTTTTAAGAAAATCTATATTTTTCACATACTCTTTAGCTAGTTTAAAAGTATCAAAATCCTCATTAATATTTCCTAAGAAAAACAATTGAAAATTTATAGGATTTAATTCTAGTTGTTCCGAGACGAATAAAATATAATATAAGAAGTCTTCTTTAGAGTTAAATTTAAATGAATTATACAGGGTGAGTTGATTGTTTTTAAAAACAACGATATCCATGTTTTTATTAGAAACATTCACATACATCGTATTTATTAAAGTTTTAGAATGAACACCAATTAGCTGTTCTAAAAGTATTGTGGAATGATGTTTAAACTCGAACTCACCAAAATTTTGAAACAAAAAATTATTAATGTTTACATAAGGAATATATACATTTTTTGCTTGCAGAGTTTCTAAACTATCATAAGTAATATAGTCAGATGAAAATGTTTTGATATTATAATCTAAATATTTCTTTAAATTATCCTTATCAAAAAAGTCCTCAGGTATTTGAGTAGCTAACTGATTCTCATGAATGGCAGTAACTTTTGAAAATTCTATCTGTAATTCTTTTTCAGTCTCAAAAATTTGTTGAACTTTTTCTTGCAGTAAATGAGGATTTTCTAGGGTTTTATCGAATATATATTCTGATAAAACTAAAACTTCCTTACTTGGTATGTCTTTAACACAAAAAGAAAATCCATCCAAACTAAATTGGATGGATAAACTTTTATGTTTAGATGAAATTTCTTTTCTATTCTTCTGAATCAGTTTTTGCATCTCCCTTGTCATAAAATGGAGGCCAGTTACCACCAGTAGATACTTCCTCTAAAGATCCTACTGAAACGAATTGACCTTTAATTTGATCTGCTTCAATTACTTCTAATTCTTGCTTAACTAAGTGGGCTGGTAAACCTTTTAAAATTTCTTTTTTCTCAGTTTTTGCCTCAAATACAGGTACAAATAAACCTTTAATTTTTTCAATCTCACTAGTAGTCATCTGAAACTCTTTATCAGTTCCAGGAACACTAAACATTTCTTTGTAAGGTCTGTCTTTAAAATATGTTAAAGCTGGTTCAAAACCAATTGTATCTATTCTTTTTACAGAAACTTCTTTCGTTAATCCACCACCAATTAAGATTTCTTTCTTTTCGTTAACTGATTGAGTAATTACTAATGAATCGCTTTCAATGAAATTAATTAAGCTAGCTTTGTCTTTAGCAAAAACACCTTTAGCATCTTTATATTTTATTTGAGCGTCTCTAATGATTTTTAACTGATCGATAACTTTTGCATAACGAACCTTCTTTTCTTTGTTGAATTTGATAGGCTCCATAATTCCGTTATATATTAAATAAACCAAATAACCTGCAACTAATAATAATAAAACAGAAACTAAACCTCTTAGTTTTAATGGTATATATTTTACTATAACAAAAGCTAAAAGGAATGCGACTATAACAGCGGCTACAATAGTTAATATTAAATTCATTGTATCTAGATTTTTTTATGATATGTACGCAAATCTACAATTTTTTTTCAATCATGAAAACAATTATTTGCAAATACACTTATCTTTGATTTTTTATTTGAAATATGATCAAGAATCCTGCCGATTTTTATAAAGAGCTATTACAAAAATTTTCATACGAACCTACAGAAAGACAATTAGAGTTAATTAATGATTTGTCTCATTTTGTTTTCGATAAAAATAATCAAGCTCTTTTCTTATTAAAAGGATATGCAGGAACGGGTAAAACAACTGTAATTAGTACCATAGTTCATAGTTTATGGAAAGTTGGAAAAAAAGCTGTTTTATTAGCACCAACAGGAAGAGCAGCAAAGGTAATTTCGGGATACTCAAAAAGGCAAGCATTTACAATTCATAAAAAAATCTACTTTCCGAAAAAACAGTCTAGCGGAGGTGTAAGTTTTGTAATGCAACCAAATAAGCATACCAATACATTGTTTATAGTGGATGAAGCATCCATGATTTCAGATCAGGTCCAGAATGCTAAGTTATTTGAAAATGGTTCAGTTTTGGACGATTTAATTTCTTTTGTGTATTCCGGAAAGAACTGTAAGTTATTATTCATTGGTGATACAGCTCAGTTGCCTCCTGTAAAGTTAGATGTTAGTCCTGCTTTAGACGCTGATAAATTATCACTTCATTATAATAAGGATATATCTGAAATAGAATTAGATGAAGTTGTTCGTCAACAACAGGATTCAGGAATTTTAGCAAATGCAACAGATTTACGTCTGTTAATCCAGAATGAAGGTGTCGATTTTAAGTTCGATTTAAATTACCCTGATATTGTTAGATTGCAGGATGGTTATGATATCCAAGACGCTATAACGCAAGCTTATGATGGTCCCGACGCTTCGGGAGGAGTAGAAGATACTGCAATTATTGTTCGCTCTAATAAAAGAGCCAACCAATATAATCAGCAAATACGTACCAAAATACGAGGACAAGAAAATGAAATTTCTGTCGGAGATTATGTAATGGTCGTGAAAAATAATTATTTCTGGTTAAAAGATTCCTCTTCTGCTGGTTTTATTGCAAATGGTGATACTTGTGAAGTAATGCGAATTATACAAATAAAAGAGTTGTACGGATTCAAATTTGCTGAAGTAGAGGTACGAATGATTGATTATCCTGATATGAAACCTTTCGAAACGGTTTTACTTTTAGATACCTTATCAAGTGAAAGTCCCTCATTGACTTATGAAGAATCGAATAGATTGTATGAAGCTGTAAAAGAAGATTTTGCACATGAAAAGTCAAAATACAAACAATTCATGGGTGTAAAAAACAATAAGTATTTTAACGCTTTACAGGTGAAATTTTCGTATGCTATGACTTGTCATAAATCACAAGGAGGTCAATGGAAAACTGTTTTTATAGAGCAACCTTATTTACCTGATGGAATTAGCGTAGAGTATTTACGTTGGTTATATACTGCTGTCACCAGAGCACAAGAAAAGTTATATTTAATCGGTTTTAGTGACGATTATTTTTTAGAATAAAGTGTTAGCATTTTGTTAAACTAGATAATTAAGAGACTAAAAATTATAAATTTGTTGCAATACTAACTTGTCACCTCGAGCGGAGTCGGGAGGTAAAACAGTTAGGTCTCGACTTCGCTCGACCTGACAATTTATTTTACGTAAATGAAAAAAACGTTTTCACTATCATTCATCTTATTATTGCTGATATGTTCTTCAGCGATTGCTCAAAAACCACAAAAATTAACTACAAATCAGATTTACGAGAAAGTACAGAAGCTTAATTTTTTAGGTTCTGCTTTATATGTAGCAGCTCATCCAGATGATGAAAATACAAGGTTAATTGCTTATTTGTCTAACAATGTAAAAGCAAGAACAGCTTATTTGTCTCTAACTAGGGGAGATGGAGGTCAAAACTTGATTGGTCCGGAAATTCGTGAATTACTAGGTGTAATAAGAACTCAGGAATTATTAGCGGCAAGAGGTGTTGATGGGGGAGAACAACGCTTTTCAAGGGCTAATGATTTTGGGTATTCAAAACATCCGGATGAAACATTAGAAATATGGAATAAAGATAAAGTGTTGTCAGATGTTGTTTGGGCCATTCGAACGTTTAAACCAGATGTTATTGTTAATCGTTTTAATCACAGAACTCCAGGAACTACGCATGGGCATCATACGTCATCTGCGATGTTAAGTGTCGAAGCATTTGATTTAGCTGGAGATAAATCTAAGTATCCAGAACAACTAAAATACACAGATGCTTGGCAACCAAACCGTTTGTTTTTTAATACTTCATGGTGGTTTTATGGAAGTCAGGAAAATTTTGACAAAGCAGATAAGAGTAAAATGCTAAATTTTGATATTGGGGTTTATTATCCTTTAAAAGGGTTGTCCAATAACGAATTAGCCTCTATTGCAAGTAGTCAACATTTATGTCAAGGTTTCGGGAGGTTAACTACTAGAGGAACTCAGACGGAATGGGTTGAGTTTTTAAAAGGAGATTTTCCTAAGGATAAAAAAGACATTTTTTCTGGAATTAATACAACTTGGAATAGAGTAGAAGGTGGAGGAGCGATTGGAGATATATTATATGACATTGAAAAGAATTTTGATTTTGTAAATCCAGCTAAACACTTACCTGAATTATTAAAAGCCTATGGTTTAATCAATAATTTGAAGGATGATCATTGGAAAGCGATAAAATCTGCTGAAATTAAAGATATTATTGAAGCTTGCGCTGGATTATATCTTGAAGCATCGGCTAAAAATTCAAGTGCAACTCCAGGTTCTTCAATAAAAGTAGATTTTGAAGTATTGAATAGAAGTTCTATATCAATGGATTTAACTTCGATTGAATGGTTGCCTTCTCAGAAGAAAGTTTCGAAGAATATTGATTTAATTTCAAATAAAAGACAAAACTTTACCGAGGATGTTTCGTTAACCGGAATAGAATATTCAGCTCCTTATTGGTTAAAAGATGTTTGGGGATTAGGAATGTATACAGTTAAAAATCAACAGCTCATAGGAAAGCCTGAAACACCAAGACCAATTCAAGTAAGGTTTAATCTTATGATTGAAGATACTCCGATTTCTTTCACTAAAAATGTGGTTAGAAGATATTCGCAAAGAGATAAAGGAGAGATTTATGAACCTTTTGAAGTTTTACCTAAAGTGACAACTAAGTTAAAAGATAAAGTAATCATTTTTGCAGATGGTAAACCAAAAAAGATAGCTGTTGAAGTTAGATCTGGAGAAGCGAACGTTCAGGGAAATGTCTTATTAAATGTTCCTGAAGGTTGGACTGTTGGTCCAGCACAGATTCCTTTTTCAATTGAACAAAAAGGAGATAAAATTGCAGTTACCTTTACCGTTACTCCATCTCAAAACCAATCTGAGGGTTATATTAATTCGGTAGCTAAGGTTAATAATAAGTCATATGATAAGGAACTAATAGAGATTAATTATAACCATATTCCTAAACAGTCCGTTTTATTAACTTCAAAAGCAAAAGTTGTTCGATTAGATATTCGTAAAGAAGGAAAATCAATAGGATATATTCAAGGGTCTGGAGATGCTGTTCCAGAAAGTTTACGTCAGATTGGATATACGGTTACTGAGATTTCACCAGAAAATATAAATGAAACTTCTCTTAATAGTTTTGATGCAGTTGTTGTTGGTATTAGAGCGTATAACACCAAAAAAGTTCTTCAGTTTAAACAGAAATATTTACTTGAGTACGTTAAAAATGGTGGAAACATTATCGTTCAGTATAATACGAATAGGAGAGTTGATGTAAAAGCTCCTTATACTTTACAATTGTCGAGAGATAGAGTAACAGATGAGAACGCTCAAGTAACAATGTTAGCAAAAGAGCATGAAGTATTAAATTATCCGAATAAAATTTCAAATTCTGATTTTGAGGGATGGGTTCAGGAAAGAGGTTTATATTTTCCGAATAACTGGAGTGCAGAATATGAACCGATTTTAGCGATGAATGATAAGGGAGAATCTTCGAAAAAGGGAAGTTTATTAGTTGCAAAGTATGGAAAAGGAAACTATATCTACACAGGATTAAGTTTCTTTAGAGAATTACCAGCAGGTGTTCCTGGAGCGTATAAATTATTTGCGAATTTACTTTCTTTAAAAGAGAACGAAATAAAATAATCAGTTTATCATAAATTAATTAAAACCTCGAAGAATATAATTCGAGGTTTTTTGTTTTACTATATTTACTTATAAGTTATAAAGTATGTTTAGGAGATTAACCTTTTTAATAGTGTTACAAGTTTTTGTAGGTTGTAATAATGAAGAAAACTCAGCTGAGTTTAATAAGCTCAAAAAGCAATTACGAGAAAAGGAAGAAGTTATCTCGGATTTGAATAAGAAAATAGAGCGTTTAAGAGTTTCTGAAGATTCTGTTGTTAATGATTATTATCGTTTTGTAAAATCAGCGAATCAGGAAATTAATGTTGAAGAACAGTTATTTGCAGGAAAAGAAAAAATAATCGACGAGAAGTTCTTTACCGATACACTTGATGTTTCTGATAATTTAATTGTGTACGAACACACCTCCACAATCAAACAAACAACTCAATCTGATTTTGAGGCTGTTTTGAAAGATTTTCAACAAGAAAAATCAATTTATGGAGATGATTTTTTTGTTAGAGTAATGACTTTTTATAATGGAGAAAGTTTGTCTTTAGAAAGTGAAAACAGTAAAACAAATATTCATATACTAATTCAACCTACAGAATTAGGGTATGAAAATAAAACCTTTGTGATATCAGATTTTTTTGATGTTAAGATTGTTTCTTTAAATAAGAAGGATAATAACAAAATAGAACTCATAATAGAGCATGGAGCTTTTCCAAGAAAAAAGGAAATCATTATTATTAGTCCCGAGTTGGTGAAGTTTAAGGAGTTTATGAAGCCGATTGACTTAAATCTTTTTTATGGGGTTTGGGCTTACAACATTTCCGATCCTCATGCTCAATTTATGATTAATAAAGATGAGTTTTATCTTGCTGATTCAGATGGAGATTCTTCTTTTAAATATGTTTTAGAGGATAACCGATTAAAAGTGTTTTATGAAGAAGCAACACAAGTTGGTGAAGTGATTTCAGTAAGTAAAGATTCTTTAAAAATAAAATGGGGAAATGAAGAAATTACCAATTATGTACGATTCCCGAATAATTAATAAAGCTTTTTAGTAGGCTGAAAAATTGTCAGTTTTTAGTTTGTTACTTAGTGGTTTATCAGAACCTCCTTTAATTCAAAATGTCTTTTTGTCTTGTTTTTTTGATGAAAATCAAATGGAACGAAATTGGTAACATTATAAGTGAAATTATTTTTTATGGTTTATTAATTTTTAGATTAAAAATTTTGGATTATGAAAAAAACTAAAGTAAAATTTCTAGGTAAAGAAAACGAGAACTTCAAAATTAAATTTCCTTATTTAAAAGTACCTGTATTTGTTAATGAGTACTACTACAATAAAATGCGTAATAGTGGTGATTACATTTTTACAAATGCATAATTTTATTAATCAATTGTCTAACTTTTTAATTTTTAATTATGAGCAATTTAGCAACATTATCAAAAAATGGAAGTTTGGCGAACGCAAAGACAAACTATCCAAAGAGATCAACCTTATTTGATGACTTCTTTATGAGTGGTTTTCCATCAATTTTTTCTTCAGATTTAACTACGGAAACTTCGGTTCCTAAAGTTAATATTAAGGAAACAAACGATAGTTTTATTGTTGAAATGGCTGTTCCAGGAATGAAAAAATCTGATTTTGATGTTAGTGTGGATAATAATCTTTTGTCCATTTCATCTATTGTTGAATATAATAATGAAGAGACATCGGAAAATTACACAAGAAAAGAGTTTAGTTATTCGTCTTTTGAAAGACGATTTAAACTGCCTGAAACCGTGGATGATGAAAAAATTAAAGCAAACTATACGGATGGTATTCTAGAGGTTATTCTTCCGAAGCGAGAAGAAGCAAAAAAGAAACCTATTAAAACCATAAAAATTTCTTAATTAGATTTTTATGATACGGAAAGAGACTTGTTTTTTTGTACTCTTTCCGTATCAAATTTAAACTCCCTGGAGTTTTATATCTTATTTATTCTTTCTTCGATTTGAATAGATTAATAGAAACTGTCGCTAAATCAGAATTGGGGAATTTTCTAAAAGTTGAATCATCAGAAGATAATCCGATTTCTTCCATGGCTTTCATATATTCTTCAATTTCTATAATGTACTGATCAGAATATCCATGTGTAGCATCATAAGCTGTTGCAGCAGTTTTACCAATGTTATTTTTTATTAATTCAGGTTTTGAAGTATGTAATTCTATTAGTAATAAACCAAATTTACTAACATATGGTTTCCATTTATTAAAATGTTGTTTTAAGGATTCAATAACTAAATTGTTATTAATTCGAACTCCACGGTAAGCGTAGGCTCCTGAACAATTTGTAGCGGCAATTTCTCTTTTAATTTCTGGTTCTTCCCATATTCTGTTATGGTCTAAAAATGTACGAACATTTAATAAATCAGATAAATTGATTCCGTATTTTTCATTTAAGTCTTTCGACATTGCCTCTGGATTACCAATATCTCCCCAAATAACTTTAGCCCAAATATCAGCTTGAACCAAATTTTTACGCGTAATTTTTAAAGCAGCTTCATTATAATCGACTCCAATTAATAATAGAGGATGATCTTCTAAAACTTTTCCACGTTCAGTTTGATTTTCAATAACATTAAATAAATGTTTAAGAAAAGCTCCATTTCCACAGCCTACATCTAAAATTCCTTTCGGTTGTTCATGAATTGGCTTATTAAATAGTTTTATAATGATTTCATCGATTACCTTAAAATAGGAAGCATGAGCACCACCACTTCCCCAAACATTCATTTCTCTGTCAACATGAATTTCTTCATTTCCAATTCCTTCAGATCTAAAAATTGTTGGGTCCCCAAAAATGAATTTATCTAGTTTTCTTAACGTTGGGATATAGGAAACTGTAACACCATATGCACTGGCTCTTCTAGCAAAAAACAATCCAGTATCTGTAAATTCGTATGAATCACCAGTTTTTTTGAACCAATTTAAATGAGTTAAAATATCTAACAATCGGGCAAAATTTTCAGGTTCTCTATGGAATTCTTCAGCTTTAAACTTTGTTTGCATAAAATATTTATGAAACATTCCATTCATTCCCAAAAGAACCAAAGTTGGTCCTACAATAATTCCTTCGATATGTGTTAGGATTTGTTTTTGAATCGTAACTATTTTATCATCTAAGGAAAGTTGTATTCCAAAGTTATTCTTAAAATTATCGAATAAGCTTTCGAGTTTCAAAAAAGGAGCTAGCTCAAATTTTCTAGATGAATATTGTTCTGAATATTTTAGTAATTCTGCAGCTTCTTGATACAAAGAAAAATGATTGAATGCTTCTTCTGATAAATCATTTGTGCGAATAGTTACTTTATTTGATTGGTTATTCACATTATAATCCAACCAGCCTTGAGAAGCTAATGTTCTTAGTGCAACATTTAAATATCCTTCATTTGCTTTAAAATGATTTGAGAGTTCTGTTAAATCAACTTGTTGTTCTGATAATAGATACTTGGTAATTCCTTTTTTATGTAATTCGTAAGCTGCAGGACAGGTTACAATTCCATCTAAGTGGCGAAATAGTTTTCCTCTTAGTTCAGATTTCTCTTGTTTTGAAAGCATTTAAATAGATGTTTTTGGTTTGGTTGTTTGGACATCAATTTAATAAATAAAGTATTACAAAACAGACGTAAATAAAAAACTCACCTAATACTAGGTGAGTTTTTAATAATTATTAAATAACAAAAGGGTTTAATTATTCTTATCCCTTTTTTACTTTTTTAGAATCTATTAAAGCTATTAGTTTTGTCAAAGCATTTTTAATAGAATTTGATTCTGTTTTGTTTAGCATTAAACTGGCTTTTTCTTTAAGAGAATCGTATTTTGCATTAGGATAAAGTTCAACTAAATCTGTGAAATATTTTGAAATTCCACTCGCATAAATGTCCTGTTCCTTTTTGGTTAATGATTTTTCTTCATTTACTAAGCCTAAGTAATATGTGTAATTTGTAGTAAGCTTATTAACATTAGAGTTTATAAGATTTCTTATTTCTTTAGAACTAGGGTCGTCTGAATCTTCTATAATTTCGTCATTACCCAATTTAAAATACCTTAATTGTAATCCTAATCCGAACTGCCAAACAGCGAGCATCTCTTTTCCATAAATATACATGTCTTTTCTATCTCTATCTTGATAAATAGCGGTCATGTCTTTCCAATGAGAGAAGAATTTTGTAGCAACTTTATTCTTGTGTTTTAATCCTAATTCTTTATCATCTAAAACTACTTTGAAATTTTGTTCATCTGTTAACTTTTGAACAATTATTCGTTGCTCAGGATCATCAAAGCTTGGTTTTTTCTCATCATTTATGTATCCAAATCTTAAATCTGTAATAGCTTTATCATAGTCGTTAAGATCCCAGTATCTTTTTTCTATCGGGAACTTGTGTTTTTCCTCAGCACAATTTATGAATCCCACAGCAACCAGAAGGATTAGTATTACTTTATTTTTTTTCATTAAGTGTAATTTTTGATTTTTTATATTCTGACAACAAATTTAATAAACTATCTATTTCTTTTTCATACCTTTTTTGTTCGCTATGTACGTAGCTATGAAAGGTGTTATAATCATACGCTTTTTGATATTTACGTTCTTCTTTTTTAATAGATGTTACTATGTAGTTTATTTTTTGTTCGTTTTTTAATTGTAACCTTGAAATTTTCTTTTTAGCTTTTCTTACAAATAGTTCCGTTATTTTGAAATGGTATTTTTCATGGTTTAATAAATCTTTACTGTAAGTTTTTCTATTATAAACAAAAGATCTTGAAGGGTGAAAAAGTGCTTCAATAGATACTGAATCAGTTTCTATTTGGGTTTCAATACTGGTAACAATATAGGCAAACCGAGTACTGCCATATAATGATTTCTTAAAGAAGTTTAATCCTTTAAAATTGTCAAAAGTGATTTTATCATATTCATTAAACCTCATTGGTTTTTGATAATTTAAATAATTCGTATGGCTAATTATAAAAAAGAAAACCACTGTAGGAATCAGTATGCTGATACTAATTTTTAAAAATCGAAATAACTTTTTTAATGGTAATTTATTTCCTTTTTTTAGTTCTCTTAATACTATGGTAAGTTGATAAAATATAGGAGAGAAGTAAATTAAAAGAACCAAGGCCGCAACTAAATTTTCACTCAAATCATTAAAGTTTAACTATACATTCGATTTCTTTAGCTTAATAAAATTAATCGTTTCAATTAGAGATTCTAGAGAAGCTCTTATCTCTTTAGATTTTATTTTTTTAAGAACACTTGTTGCTTTTTTTTCTATTCGCTCATAATTTGCCTCAGGAAGTTTCATAATAAGTTTTGTGAAATATGTATCGATTCCTTTAATAAAAAACTCCTTTTCGTTTTCGTAAAAAGCATCTTCCTCTTTAATTAAATCCATATAATTAGAGAAGTTTTTAACCAACTCATTCATATTATGATTTACTCGATTGATAACTTTTTCATTGTTTGCATTAGCAGAAAAAGTATGAATAGCATTATTTCCGATTGTGAAATATTCCATGTGAAATTCTAATCCAAAATGCCAAACAGCTAAAAGTTCTTTTCCGTAAATGTATTTATTATCAGCACCTTTTTCATTATATATGGATGTCATTTCTCTCCACTGATCAAAGAAGTCATGAGCAAATTTATTACGCTCTCTAAGATTAATGGTACTATCGTCAAGTATGATTTTATAATTCTGTTTATCAATCAGTTTTTCTACAATAATTCTTTTCTCTGGATTATCTAAAGTTGGCTTTGGTTCATTAGCTTGGTAACCAAACCTTAGGTCTAAAATAGCTTTGTCGTAATCGTTAATATCCCAATACTCCTTTTCTATAGGGTAATTATGATTATTAGTTGTACAGCTTAAAATTGAAAAAGTTGTTATGAATAAAAGTAATAGATTACTGATTTTCATTTGTTTGTGATTTTTTTTTTGATTTACGCGGCAAATGTAAGTAATCTATCTAGTTAAACCAGAATTTATTGCATTAAAAACAGTTTTATAATAATCGCTGTACTGAGGGAGTAAGATATTTTCATATGCAGAGGTGTTTTTTAGGATCTCTAGATTGAATAATTTTAATTCAGCAACTTCGCTTTCTTGAATAACTAATTTACTTACAGGAACTGTTAGTTCAGAAATAAATACATGATGGAATTCATTATCTATAATTCCGTTTGCATGATGAACTTGATGTTTTCGAGTACCTATTTTTTTTAGATTTTGAGGTTCAATAATAAAACCGATTTCCTCTTCAACTTCTCTTAATGCAGCAATTTCAATTTTTTCTCCTGCAGCGATATGACCCGCTACGGAAATGTCCCATAAACCAGGAAACACTTTTTTAGTTAGAGCTCTTTTCTGTAATAAGATTTCTCTTTGAGGTGTATATATCCAAATATGAACAGTAGGGTGGAAGTAACCAAATTTATGTGCTTCTGATTTTAGACAAGTTTTACCTGTATAATTTCCCTGTTCATCAACAATATCAATAAGTTCATCCATAATTAGTGCATTTCAGACAAAAAGCATTCGGTAAGTTTATCGAATTCTTCTTTTGTGTTGTACAAATGACAGGAAATACGAACATAATTTCCACGATAGGAAACAAATATTTTTTCTCTTTGTAATCGATTTTTCAATCTTTCCATTTCAATGGTTTCAGGTAATTGAATCCCGAATAGATGTTTCGCACGGAAATATTCATTTTCAATAAAACATCCAACTTCTTTTAGTTTATGAACAAATTCTGATGTAATTTCATGACAATAGTTTTGAATATCTTTAGGATTCCAGTTTAGTAATTGTGTTAATGCAGCAATTTGCATTTCTGTATAAATAAAACTTCCGTGTTCGCCAACACAATATCTATTGGCTAATGGTTTATATTGAGATTGATAGTTGGTTAGACCACTTAAATTTTCACTATCCAATCGATTAGACCAATTTTCTTCAATGGGAGTTCCGTTATCAAAATAAGAACCGAAATAAGCATACGCGCATCCATAAGGTCCGAATAACCATTTATAACCCGCGCAAACTAATGCATCGGGTTCTAAGTCTTCAATAGAAAACGGCAAAGCTCCAACCGATTGACTTCCATCAATAATAAACAAAGAATTGTGTTTGTAACACTTATCTCGAATTGTTTTTAAATTGAATAAAGTACCGTTTGCCCAATGGATATTTCCCATAGCAACTACCGCTGTTTTGTCAGAAATTGAATTCAGAATATTTTCGTTCCATGTTTTTCCTTTATCAGAATTGGTTTTCGGTTGCTGGGCAACTTTAATTATGGCATTGTATTTTTGAGCTAAACGTTCCCATACATAATAGTTACTAGGAAATTGTTCTTCAATAAGAAGAATTTCATCACCTTCTTTTAATTGAATGTTGTTTGCAACTGTTGCTAATCCATATGAAACAGATGGAATGCATGCGATTCTGTTGTAATCTTCTGCTTTTACAAGTTGTGCAAAAAGTTTTTTGAGTTTAACAATCGGATCAAAATAACGATTGGCCGTAATTAAGTAAGGATGACTTTTCTCTTTTACAGTTTTAATTCCTGCTTCTTCCACACTTTTAAATGAAGGAGATTGACTTGCAATATTTAAATAAGTAATATCGTCTGGTAAATGGAATAGAACTTTTTGGTTCGGTAAACTCATTTTAGTTGTATTTGTTATAAAAATAAAAAATGTCACTTTGAACACTTGTTAAATCTTTGCTAGATTTTTCAAGATGTTCAAAATGACACAATTCTATATTCTCTGTTAATATTATTTAAAGTAAGAGAAATCTTCTCCGTCTTCAATTTTTAACAGTGCGTGATAAATCATTTTAATAACATTTTCTACATCTTCTCTGTGAACCATTTCAACAGTTGTGTGCATGTAACGTAATGGTAATGAAATTAATGCAGAAGCAACACCTCCGTTACTGTAAGCGAAAGCATCAGTGTCTGTTCCTGTAGATCTTGACAAAGCTGATCTTTGGAAAGGAATATCATTTTCTTCCGCACCTTCAATAATTAAATCTCTTAGTTTTTGTTGAACAGCTGGAGCATAAGCAATAACTGGACCTTTACCAATTTCTTGATGACCTTGTTTTTTCATGTCAATCATTGGCGTGGTAGTATCATGAGTTACATCCGTAACAATAGCAACATTTGGTTCAATTGTTTCTGTAATCATTTCAGCTCCGCGTAATCCAATTTCTTCCTGAACTGAATTTGTAATATATAATCCGAAAGGAAGTTTCTTTTTGTTTTCATGAAGTAAACGAGCAACTTCGGCAATCATGAATCCCCCCATTCTGTTATCTAGAGCACGACAAACAAATTTATTTTCATTTAAAATGTGGAACTCATCTGGATAAGTGATTACACAACCAACATGCACGCCTAGTGCTTCAACCTCTTCTTTGTTTGCACAACCAACATCAATAAAAATATTGTCTTGCTTCGGTGGAGTTTCATTTCCTTTATCTCTAGTATGAATTGCAGGCCAACCAAAAACTCCTTTTACGATTCCGTTTTTTGTATGGATATTTACAACTTTACTTGGCGCAATTTGATGATCACTACCTCCGTTTCTTACAACGTAAATCAATCCTTTGTCAGAAATATAGTTTACATACCAGGAAATTTCATCTGCATGTCCTTCAATAACAACCTTATATTTTGCATCCGGATTGATAACACCAACTGCACTTCCATAGGTGTCTGTAATAAACTCATCAACATATTGTTTTAGGTAATCCATCCAGATTTTTTGTCCTTCCCATTCATACCCAGTAGGAGCGGCGTTATTTAAATATTTTTCTAAAAAGTCAATAGAATCTTTAGTTAATATGGTTTCTTTTTTTGACATAATTATGCTTACTTTATATGTGTTTGTGATTAGAAGTTTTATTTATCCCCAAAAACTTCTACTTTCAATAAACTCTTCTTGCTCTTTAAGTTGTTCAGGAGTTAAAACCTTTAAAAAAGAAGGGTGTTGTTCAATGGCGAATTGAATTTTTTCAACAATACTATCCACACTCTCATTGTCATAATCAATTTCTAACGGCTCTTTAATTACCATAGATTGTAAAACGTTACGTTTTTTTATCATTAATCCCTTTTTATCGAAAGATCTTCTAAAGCCATCAATTACAATAGGAACAACTGTAGGTTTAAAAGTTTTAATAATATGTGCTGTTCCTCTTCTAATTGGTTTAAAAGGAGTTGTTGTACCTTGCGGGAATGTAATTACCCAGCCATCTTTTAATGCGGTTCCAATATTAGAAATATCGGACATTTTAACTTGACGGTTGATATTTTTACCAGCGTTTCTCCAAGTTCTTTCCACGGAAACGGAACCAACGTAAGCAAAAATTCTAGGCAGTAATCCAGACTTCATAGTTTCACCTGCAGCAACGTAGTATAAGTTTAATTTCGGTTTCCATAAATATCCCACGTTTCTAATATTGTCATCGCGTCCTTTTAAAGAAGCATTAAAAACATGAAACATAGCGGCAACATCAGCAAAGTATGTTTGATGATTTGAAATAAACAGTATGTTCTTATCAGGAAGTTGTCTAAGTACTTCTGATCCTTCAATTTGTAAATTGTTAAAACTTCTGTATCTACTATGAGAAATTAATCCTAAGATTTGTATCAGAAAACGTTTTATAAATAGAATATGTCCGAAAGGATTCCTTTTAAATAGGGGCATAAAATCTAGTTTAGTAAAACAAATTTAAAAAAACATTTTCATTCAATTTCTTTCATTAAATCTTTTATTTCAGATAACATCATTGCAGTAGCACCCCAAACAATGTGATTATAAAATCTAAAACACGGAACTTCAATCTCTTTCATGTAGGAAGTTTCCATAACAATAGAAGAGATATTTTGTTCATTTAAAAGGTCAGAAGCTTCAATTTCAATAAGTTTTGCTACCTCTTCATTTGGGGTTAACAAAGGCTTCTTGTCAACAAAACCGATAAATGGAGTCACCATAAAGTTACTTGGTGGAATGTAAGTATCAGACAATTGTCGGATAACTTTAACCGAATCTCGAATTACTCCTACTTCTTCCTCTAATTCTCTAAGAGCAGTTTGTCGAATATTATCATCTTCTTGGTCATATTTACCTCCAGGGAAACTTATTTGAGCTGAATGAGTGCCATTATAGCTAGCCCTTTGAGTTAATAAAAACGTTGTTCTTTCCTGTTCATCGGGGTAAAAAAGCGCCATTACAGCAGCCTTCCTGGGGTTACTTTTTTTAATTTTTTCTTCAGATATTTTAATTCTCAATTCTGGAACCAACTTAAATTGTGATTCTAATCCTCCTAAAGGTTTTGTTTTTAAAAGGTTAATTTGATCTTTGAAATGAGAAAAATCCATGAATACTGTTACTTTTATTAATTTTTGTGTCTAATAAATGGTTTGAATGTTGATGTAACTTTCATAAAAAATTAAAAATATGAATATAGAAAATAAATATCAAAAATTACTATTAGGAATACTCTTCGATGTAATAGGATATATGTCTTTTATTATACCAGGATTGGCCGAATTAACGGATGTTGTTTGGGCTCCTGCTTCTGCTTATTTAATGACTAAGATGTATAAAGGTAATAGAGGAAAAATTGCAGCAGCTATTTCATTCGTAGAAGAGGCCATGCCATGGTTAGATGTTATACCTACTTTTACTCTGATGTGGTTTTACACATATGTTTTTAGTTCTGGGAAAAATAAGGAAATTAAAAAACGATGATTTGTTTTAGTTTTTCTTGTTAAATAAGAAACCAAAACCTAAACGACTTAAAAACTTTTTTTCGAATTCCCAAAAGAAATTGAACTGTCCGAATAACCAACCAACAATAGGCAGAGTAGTTTGGTAAATTGGAAATATTAAAAGAATTCTAAGAGGATAGTAAATCCAAGGGTTTAATGTTTCTGAAGACAAACCAAGAAAACTTGTTACAGGCTTTGCTACCCAAGCAGAAAAAGACCCGTTAATAGCAAACACAATTAATACGGCAACAACATCCCAATTCGTTTTTAAACCCCAACGTTCTTTTAGTTTTTCCAAAATAAGAAGTTAAATATTTCGGGGCAAAAGTATATAAAAGAAAAAGGGTAAACAAATACGTTTACCCTTTTATTATTATGTAGATTGAATCTTATTTCTTACCAAATAAACCTCCTAGAAGTCCGCCTAATAAACCGCCTGATTTTTTTTGACTTCCGCCAAGAACCATTCCTGCAACGTCATCAATAACGCTTCCGTCACCATCAGCATCTAATATTTTTTCTAAGAAGCTTTGCTCATTTTTAGTTTTGCTTCCACCTAGCATTCCGCCGAGTAAGTCACCTAAGCCACCCGCATTACTCACACCATTTTGTCTAGATTGTTTCCCTAAAACTCCCATTAAAATTGGAGCAGCCGTTTTTAAAATATCAGCAACAGCTCCTGAGTCCATTCCTGCTTTTTGGCCAATTACTTGTTGCACACCTTGTTGTTTTGATCCTAAAATATGTCCAAGTATTTTATTTCCATCATCAACAACCTCTTTATTAACACCTCCATTAAATAAATCACCAAGATTATCTAATATTCCTCCATCATGTTTATTTAAAGCTCCCATTAATCCTTCAGCTCCTTGTGGAGTTGCAGCATTACGTTCCATGGCCTTCATTAAAACCGGTAATGCCATAGTTAAAACACTTCCAGTTTTGTTATTATCTTGTCCAGTTGAACCAGCAACACCACTAATAATAGTTTTTCCAATTGGGCTGTTTAATAAGTCTAAGATTCCTTCCATTTTCTATTAGTTTTTATTTTAATTAATACTCTGACAGTTATATTGACACAAGATACAAAAAGAAGTCACATATTCTTTGGATTTTCTCCACTGTAAATGTTTTAAGTTTAATTATAATCAATTTTATATTTTTACACGGTACAAACCAAAATAAACAAATGAAGAAATTAGCATTACATTGGAAAATATTAATCGGAATGGTTTTAGGAATAGTCTTTGGGGTACTGATGACTACTGTAGAAGGCGGAGCTGGTTTTGTTGGAAATTGGATTAAACCTTTTGGATCAATATTTGTAAAATTATTAAAACTAATTGCAGTTCCTCTAATTATTGCATCACTTATAAAAGGAATTTCCGATTTAAAAGATATTTCAAAGTTCAAAAATATTGGACTACGCACGATTGGTATTTATGTTGGAACAACTGTTATAGCAATTACGATAGGATTATTACTAGTGAATGTTGTAAAGCCAGGAGATGGTATTTCTGAAGAAACTATCGAAAAGTTAACTCAAACTTACGCAAATAGTGATGGAGTTAAATCTAAAATTGCTGAAGCTTCAAGACAAAAAAATAGTGGACCTTTACAGTTTTTAGTTGATATGGTTCCTGACAATGCCATGCAAGCAATGAGCAATAATAAAGCAATGTTACAAGTAATTTTCTTTACTATATTTTTTGGAATTGCTATGTTGTTAATAGGAGAAAAGAAGTCTGAACCATTGAAGAATTTCTTCGATTCACTGAATGAAGTTGTGTTAAAAATGGTCGATTTAATAATGTTATTTGCACCATATGCTGTATTTGCATTACTAGCGAATGTAGTGGTTTCATCAAACGATCCAGATTTATTATTTGCTTTATTTAAATATGGTTTGACTGTAGTGTCAGGATTGTTATTAATGATTGTATTCTATATGATCATCATGAGTGTTTTCGCGAAGAAGAATCCATTATGGTTTTTAAAACAAATTAGTCCGGCTCAATTATTAGCTTTTTCAACAAGTTCAAGTGCTGCAACCTTGCCAGTTACTATGGAAAGAGTAGAAGAGCACGTTGGAGTTGATAAAGAAGTTTCAAGTTTTGTGTTACCTGTTGGTGCAACCATTAACATGGACGGAACGAGTTTATATCAGGCAGTTGCAGCAGTGTTTATAGCGCAAGCATTAAGTTTTGATTTGTCCTTTGCTGATCAGTTAACTATTATACTTACTGCATTATTAGCCTCTATTGGTTCAGCAGCAGTACCTGGAGCTGGAATGGTAATGTTAGTAATTGTATTAGAAGCTGTCGGTTTTCCAGCGGATAAATTAGCAATCGGTTTAGCCTTGATTTTTGCTGTTGATAGACCATTAGATATGTGCAGAACTGTAATTAATGTTACAGGAGATGCTACTGTAGCAACGTTGGTGGCGAAATCTGTTGGAAAATTAGGTGAACCTAATCCTAAAAATTGGGATGATCATTATGATGAGGTAAAGTAATATTTATTTCCATCAGATAAATAAAAAAGAGTACTTTTATAAACACCAATAACAATGCAATATTATTGGTGTTTTTCTATTAATTTTATAGATACTTACTTATACTAATCAAAAACTACATTTAATAAATGAATATTTGTTTTTTAATGTATCCATGGGAGGAAATAAAACCAGATACTGATTCTTCATTGACGTTAATTCATGAATGCGCAAAAAGAGGTCATGGTGTAGCAATTTGTACACCTTCAAATCTAACTATTCGAAATAGTGTTACCAATGCTTTTTGTACAATTATTAATAGAATGGAAAAGGTGCCAACTTCTCCTAAATCGTATTATAAAAAAGCAACGATAAGAGAAGAAATGTTACCATTAGCTGGTTTTGACGCTATTTTTATGCGTGCTAATCCACCGTTGGATCCTTTAATGTTAAATTTTCTTGATTCAGTAAAGGATGATGTATTTATCATCAACTCAGTACAAGGAATGAGAGAAGGAAATAACAAATTATATACGGCGGTTTTTGAAGACCCAAAGAATGAAATTATCCCTGTTACTCACGTATCAAAAAATAAAAAGTATTTAATAAAAACCATTGAAGAATCCGACTCGGATAAAATGATTCTAAAACCTTTAAACGGTTATGGAGGTTCTGGTGTTATTTTAATTGAGAAATCCGCAATGGGAAATATCAATTCATTACTTGATTTTTACATTAGTAAAAGTGATGGTTCTTCTGATTATGTAATTCTTCAAGAGTATATTGAAGGTGCGGAAAAAGGAGATGTTAGAATTTTACTTTTAAATGGATTGCCGATTGGTGCAATGAAAAGAATTCCGGGTGAAAAAGATCACCGATCAAATGTTACAGCTGGAGGTAGAGTTGAAAAGCATCGTTTAACAACCGCAGAGAAATTATTATGTAAAAAAATAGGTCCTAAATTAGTGAAAGATGGATTGTATTTTGTTGGAATTGATGTGATTAATGGTAAACTAGTAGAGGTTAATGTTATGAGTCCTGGAGGAATCACCTACATCAATAAAGTTTCAAAAGTAAAATTACAAGAGAAAGTTGTTGACTTTTTAGAGAGTAAAGTTCTTGAAAAGAATGCGGCTTTCAGAAGAATGACAGATTTAAAGAAACAAGTTGATGAAGCTTAAAGTTGTATCTCCAATTGTTTCTGTTGATTGGTTAAATGAAAATAGTAATGCAAGCAACTTAATTATTTTAGATGCCAGTATAAAAAAAGTCGGTTCATCAATTGATGTCGTTCAAGAAAAATTCCAAATTCCAAATGCTGTTTTTTTTGACCTTAAGAATGTTTTTTTAGATGTCGATGGAAAGTTTCCAAATACGATTCCAGATCAACAATATTTCGAAGAACAGATACAACAATTAGGAATAAATGATGATTCATGTGTTATTATTTATGATGATTTGGGAGTTTACTCTTCTCCAAGAGCATGGTGGCTTTTTAAACTTTTTAGTCACGATAATGTAGCTGTTTTAAACGGAGGATTTCCAGAGTGGAAAAAAAGAGGATATACTATTGAAAACCCAAAATCTGTTAATCTTAATAAAGGTAATTTTAGAGCAAAATTTAATGCAAATTATGTGGTGAATTATCAGGAAGTACTTGATAATATTACTAGCAATACATATTGTGTAGCAGATGCACGCTCAAATGATCGATTTTTAGCAAAAGTACCAGAGCCAAGAAAAGATTTAAAAGGAGGCCACATTCCTAATTCTAAAAGCTTACCATATTCTGTTGTTCAAAATAACGGAAAGATGAAGTCAAAGGAAGCATTGATAACATTATTCGAATCGATTAATTCAGAAAATAAGGATTATATATTTACTTGTGGATCGGGAGTTACTGCTTGTATTTTGGCTTTAGCACTTGAAATAACTGAAAATACTAATTACTCGGTATATGATGGTTCGTGGACAGAATGGGCGAGTATATCAGGTTTACCTATTGCAAATTAATTATGATACTAGAATGGACAAGAACTGAGTTTGAAGCGTATGTTCTGTTATACGCAGCTCAATGTAATCTTCTTGAAACTGAAGAAGAACGTAATTATATTCTTTCTAAAGTAGATGAAAAAACATTTAATAAAGTTCATACTCAAATAGTTTTTGATAGAGAAGAGGATATCATTGAAAATATTAAGGAGTATTTACTTACCAATAAATATTCAGATCAAGAAAAAAGGAATCTACTAAACGATATTAAAGAAGTTTTTTTCGCAGATGGAACTGTCGATAAAATTGAAAAACAAATTTTCGCTGCACTTCAAAAAATCCTGAAATAGATGGAAAAATTATCGATACAAGAAATAATTCTAAAGATAGAGAAAGAGGAAACCTTCGAAGCGGTTTCTTCTGATTATTCTTTTACCTTAAAAATAGAAGAATATGTCCCGTATGTTTGTGCAGCCGTTCACGATGGGCATCAATTCA
This sequence comes from Tenacibaculum sp. MEBiC06402, assembly GCF_049239625.1. Taxonomy (NCBI): domain Bacteria; kingdom Pseudomonadati; phylum Bacteroidota; class Flavobacteriia; order Flavobacteriales; family Flavobacteriaceae; genus Tenacibaculum; species Tenacibaculum sp. MEBiC06402. The sequence continues at coordinate 71,403 of NZ_JBMKKT010000104.1, read as the reverse complement.
GAAAAGAGTTGTGGGCAAATTGTTTGCACACTGAATATGACCGTTGGTATGAAGAGGATCCATGCACAAAAGAAATGATTGCAGAGCATCCTATTGTTATAGCAGGACTAGATTCAAGATTTGAGTACGATTTAAATAGGGCTCCTTCTACTGCAATTTATGAAGATGCTTGGGGTAAAAAGTTGTGGAAATCTCCTCTAGCCAATACTATGAAAGAGAAAAGTTTAGCAAAACATGAATCTTTCTATGAAGTGGTGTATGCTTTAATTAAAAAATTAGAATCGAAGCACAAAAATTGTATAGTGTTTGATATGCATAGTTACAATTGGCAGCGTTGGGATAGAGAAGTGCCAACTTGGAATTTAGGAACTTCAAATATCGATAACGAAAGATTCCAAGACGATGTTGAACAATGGAGACAAATTTTAGAAAAAATGCCATTGCCAAATAACATTAAATCGACTTCAAAAATTAACGACACTTTTCAAGGAAATGGATACTTTTTAAAATTTATTACTGAAAGGTTTGATAATACTCTGGTTTTAGCTACAGAAATAGCTAAAGTATATTGTGATGAGCTTAATCAAATCATTTATCCTGAAGTTGTAAATGCAGTAAAAGTATATTTGAAAAGTATGTTAAAAGAGCATGCAAAAGATTTCTATAACAGACATAAATCATAAATTTGCAGGTTAGAATTTTAAAATGATGATGGATACTACGGTTAACACAAAAAAACTTTTCGAAATAGATCAAAGAATTGATCAATTAGTTAAAGAAATTGAGTTACTTAGATATGTAAATCCAGTGAATATAGAAGAGGAAAAAACAAAATTCTTTGCTTCAAAATATTTAACTGATCCGAATTTTATTTATCCCGAGCGTGATTTTGATAAGTTCAAATTGCACAGTGAGTTTTTTGCTTTGCCTCTTGAAGAAATTGAGGACGAAAAGATTAGAGATTTATATGAAGACATTATCTATTTCTACTCAGGATTGATTCAGTGTATTGAAACTATTGGTGAAGGGAAAAAATTCTATTATAACAGTTTACGATCATTTGGTTCTCCTACAGAAGATGATGTTGAAAATGCTAAGTTTATTCTTCATTTTGAAGATGAAGATATTACAGCTCCGGCTTTTAAAGGAAAGTATTCTTCAAGAGAAGCGGAAAAAGTATTTATAGATTATGGGAAGAAATATGATTTCGATTTCAGTATAAAACATTCAAGAAAAATGAGTGCTATTGCTATGGTATTAAATAGCAAAAAAGCGTTGGTTTTAAGTGAAAATCATACATACTCCGATAATGAATTGGCTATTTTAACAAATCATGAAATAGGTGTTCATATGGTAACAACGATGAATGCTTTAGAACATCCTTTGAAAATTTTCTCTCACGGTTTTCCTGGAAATGAAGAAACACAAGAAGGGTTGGCAGTTTTTAGTGAATATATGTCTGGAAATCTTACCTTAACAAGGTTAAAAGAACTTGCTTATCGTGTTTTGGCTGTAAATGGATTAGCCAAAGGTTATTCGTTTTCAAGAACCTTTAGATTATTACATAATTCATTCGATTTAGATAGGGAAAATGCTTTTTATATAACACTTAGAGCTTATCGTGGAGGCGGGTTTACTAAGGATTATTTGTATTTAACTGGTCTCAAGAAAATATACAATCACTATAAAGAAGGAAAAGACCTAAGTAATTTATTAACAGGTAAAGTTACATTAGAATATTCCGATGATATTCAATATCTGATTACTAACGGATATGCTGTTCCTTCCAAGTATATTACCGATTCGTATTCAAGGAATGATAATAAAAACGAAACAATCAACTTTATTTTAGATAACTTGAAGTAGTTATATCGGTACTAACACCTGAATTTATTTTATTTTGTAATTCAGTAACAACATTGCTTTTACCACTTACAAGAAGTTCTACCCATTTCGTAAAACTTTCTACTTCATGTTCAATAGACTGGTTTTTAGAGTTGAAGTAAACTAAACTCCATTCATTATCTTCTTTAGTTTTATCCACAAACCAATACCATGCAGTTCCATCTTTGCTTTTTCTAGTTAATGATAGCAAATTACTGCTTTTGTATGTAGCTATATCAGATTCAATGGTTTCATTTACCTCTTTGTTTAGTTTGTTTAAATAGTCAATTTTCTTACTATTCAATACAGGTGCATTGTAAACTAATTCAGCTCCATCACCAAAATATTTTAAGAATAGTTTGTACGACTCAGGCAAGGTAAGTTCTAATCTTTCTTCAATTTTTGAAATATCGTTATCAGAAAGTTTAGTTCCAATATTCTTATGTTTTGAATAATCATCAGCTAAGTTTATAATTAATTCCATCATTGTATCTTCAATTAAAGAAGATTGTTTGATAGAGTCAATTTGTTGTTTGGCCTTTTTGATTAAAACTTTATCAGATACATTATGTTCTGCGCTTTTAGACGTATCCTTGTTCTTTAAATACATGAATCCCAATACAGAGGCTAAGACTATTGAAATAACAAAAATTTTGAGTGTTGTTTTTCCTTCCATTAACAAATATCAATTAGTTCGTTATAACTAGAAATAACCATGTTGGCATTTTCTAAAGTTTGATTGGTAACTAAAGGATTCTTATAACCAACCGCAAAAATACCAGCGTCGTTGGCTGCTTTAATACCATTATCAGAATCTTCAATTACGATACAATTTGTTCTATCATGTCCTCCTAGAACAGCAGCTTTTTCAAAAATTTCTGGATGTGGTTTTGAAGCTTTTAAATCGGCTCCACTAATTTTAGCTTTAAAGTATTTATGTAAATCAAATCGATCAAAAACACGATTAATATTTACCATAGCCGATGAAGAAGCTAGTACTAGGGTATGGCCTTTGTGAAAGAAATAATCGATGATATTTTCAACTCCATCGATTAAACTTAAATTAGGGTCATTCTCGAAAAAGTCAACATATCTTTTTCTTTTATTTAAAACAAGTTCTTCAGGAACCTCGTTTAAATTGAAGTGTGAAACTAACTTTTGAAAAGCGTTAAGAGTAGAAGAACCTGTCATCGATTTATATAACTCTTCAGTTACATCTAAATCTAAAGACTCAAATACTTCAAAGTATGCTTTCCTATGTAACTCTTCTGAATCAATTATTACACCATCCATATCAAAGATTACACATCTTAAATTCTGTATCATTTAATCTATAAATTTTGATAGTAATTCTGGAGTAGGAATCATGCATTGATTTTTTTTACCAAACCATTTGTAACGATTTTTTGCAATTATATCATATACAAAGTCTCTGATAAAAGAGGGGAAAAACAATAGAAACTTACTTACCTCCCAAATTCCTCCAAAGTTACCAAATATTTTTAAAGCAGCAGTAGATTTTATGTAATAAGCTTTTTTTGGTTCAAATAGAATGATAGAATCGACCTTTGAAGTATCAATTTTGAGGTAATCAATAATTTCTTTTCCTGTTTCTGATTGTAGTGAAGTAAATCGAAAAACATCCTTTTTGTCAAGTTTAATTATTCGCAATACCGTTTGATTACACAAGTTACAAACACCATCAAATAATATTATTTTTTTATCTTCAGGGAAATCAATCATATTAATTTTTATTTTTTTTCAAAATTACAACAACTTTCTGTAACATAATTTAAAAACAAGCGTCTAGTGAGTGTGAGTTATTAAAGTCAAAGCTTTTTAGAACTTACAAATTCAGATAAATTAACTAACTATATGATAAAAATAGAAGGACTACACAAATCTTATCCAATCGGGAAAGATTCTCTTCATGTTTTAAAGGGACTAGATCTACACATTAAAGAAGGTGAATTTGTATCCATTATGGGATCTTCAGGTTCAGGTAAGTCTACATTGCTAAATATTGTTGGACTTTTAGATACACATGATGAAGGAAATTATTTCTTAAATGGCCAACTTATTCAAAACTTAAACGAAAAGAAAGCCGCTGTATTAAGGAATAAATTTTTAGGTTTTGTGTTTCAGTCGTTTAATTTAATATCATATAAAACTGCACTTGAAAATGTTGCATTGCCTTTGTACTATAAAGGTATGGGAAGAAAAGAGCGTTTAAAAATAGCACAGGAATATCTTGAAAAGGTAGAACTTGGACCTTGGGCAAACCATTTACCAAACGAGCTTTCTGGAGGGCAAAAACAACGTGTAGCTATTGCAAGAGCATTAGTAACCAATCCAAAAGTTATTTTAGCAGATGAGCCAACAGGAGCATTAGATTCTAAAACTACTGATTCTGTTATGGATTTATTGAAAGGAATCAACGATGAAGGAATGACTGTTTTTGTAATTACACATGAAGAGGATGTAGCAGAGCAAACGAATCGAATTGTTAGATTGAAGGATGGTGTAATTATAAGTGATGAATTGACTGATGCAGGCAAACTTAAAAAAGTAAACTAAAAGCTAGGCTATGTTTGATTTAGATTCTTGGCGAGAAATTTTTCAGAGTATTAATAAAAACAAACTAAGAGCTGTTTTATCTGGTTTTACAGTTGCGTTTGCTATTTTGTTATTCACATTACTATTTGGAATAGTTAGTGGTTTAAAAAATACATTTGCCGAAGCTTTTGTTGATGATGCAGCTAACGCAATGTTTGTGAGAGTTTGGAAAACTTCTAAGCCATATAAAGGTTTACAGTCTGGAAGAAGAATTCAATTGAAGAATAAAGATTACGATTATGTTGAAGAAAAATACAACAACAAAATTCAATATTTAACTGCAAGAATTTATAAAAACGTAAGTATTTCTTATAAGAATAAGCAAGATGCTTACAGTTTGAGAGCTGTTCATCCAGATCATCAATTTTTAGAGAAAACCATAATCACCGATGGTCGATATATTAATGAGTTAGATCTTCAACAAGCATCAAAAGTTATTGTTATAGGAAGATTAGTAAAAGAAGATCTTTTTGGCGAGAGACCTGCTTTAGGAAAACAGGTGAATGTAAACGGTATTTCTTACAAAGTAATAGGTGTATTTACTGATGATGGAGGAGATAACGAAGAAAGATTGACATATATGCCAGTTACTACAGCGCAAAAGTTGTACGGTAATAATGATTATATCAGTCAAATTAATATTGGTTATGATCCAAAATTAGATTTAAACCAAGCAATTGCTTTTGGAAATAGTTTAGAGAGAGATTTACGAGAGAAGTTAGATATTCATCCTGATGACCAAAGTGCATTATCGGTAAGAAATATGGCAGAAGCGAATAAAGGAGTAAACCAATTCATGATAGCTTTATATTTTATTGTAATTTTTGTTGGTTCAGGTACTTTAATTGCAGGTATTATTGGGATTAGTAATATCATGATTTTCTCAATTAAAGAAAGAACCAAAGAATTTGGTATCAGAAAAGCATTAGGAGCAAAACCATCTTCTATAATAGCAATGGTTGTAAAGGAGTCTCTTTTGATAACAGCACTCGCAGGATATTTAGGACTACTTTTAGGAACCTATATTTTAAATCAAATAGGAGATAGTTTAGAAGAGTATTTTATTAAAAATCCTGGTGTAAATACGGGAATTGTAGTTGGAGCGACTATCACTCTAGTAATTGCAGGATTAATTGCTGGATATTTACCAGCTAAGAAAGCAGCCCAAATTAAACCAATTGTAGCCTTAAGAGCAGATTAATTATGTTTAAATTTTTATTTGATTCAGATACATGGCAAGAGATTTACGGAGGAATTCGTAAAAACAAAACTCGTACTATAATTACCATTATAGGAGTTTTATGGGGAATCTTTTTGTTAGTTGTTCTTTTAGGAGCGGCAAGAGGAATGGAAAATAACTTTAAAAATATCTTTGGAGATTTTGCTACCAATAGTGTTTTCATGTGGGCCCAAAGAACAGAAAAACCTTTTAAAGGTTTTCAAGAAGGACGTAGGATTCGCTTAACAACAAAAGATATTGAAGTATTAAAAAGTGAGTTTAAACAAATTAAATATTTAGCTCCAAGAAGTCAAACAAGTACAAATATTATTAATGGATTTAAAACAGGTGAATTCAGTATAAGTGGTGATTATCCGGTTTTAGATAAAGTACAAAAGAAAGATTTAATTTACGGTAGATTTATTAATGAGAACGATATCAAAAATAAATCGAAAGTAATAATAATCGAAGAGACGGCTTACAAGCAATTATTTGAGAAAAATGAATTTCCAATTGGGCAATATGTTATTGCAGATAACATTAATTACAAAGTGGTTGGAGTTTATAAAAGAGGAAATATAGGTATTGATGGAGATGCAGCATACATTCCATTTACAACATTCCAGCAAATCTACAATAGAGGTAATAATATCGATTGGATGATGGTTACTGGTGATGCAGGAGTAGATATCAAGCAATTGGAAAGTGATATAAAATTAACGCTTAAAAATTTACATAAAGTAGATCCCGAGGATAATCGAGCTTTTGGAAGTTTTAATCTTGCTGTTAGAATTAATAAAGTAACAGGGTTTTTAACGGGAATGCAATTTTTAACTTGGTTTGTTGGTATTGCTACTTTAATTGCGGGAGTTTTTGCAATCGGTAATATTCTTTTAATTACTGTAAAAGAACGTACAAAAGAAATAGGAATTCGTAGAGCTCTAGGAGCAACACCAATTGAAATTCGTCAACAAGTAGTTTTAGAATCGGTTTTCTTAACAACAATTGCAGGAATGTTAGGAATTGTTTTTGGAGGCTTAATTCTATATTTAATTGATACCACCTTAGGTTCTGGGCCAGATCCGACGTTATTAAACCCAACTGTAAATATTCCTATTATACTATTTGCGTTTTTTATCCTAGTAGTTTTAGGTACATTAATAGGATTAATTCCAGCGTATATGGCAACGTTAGTAAAACCTATCGAGGCTTTAAGAGAAGAATAACAATAATAATCAGACTATATAAATAAATACAATGAGTAAAAGAGCAAAAATTATATTAATCGCTGTAGCACTGTTATTTGCAACCGTATTAATCTGGTTTGCGAAAAAGAACAAGAGAAGTGTTGTACAATTCGAAACAGAGAAAGCGTTTAAAACAACTATAGTTAAGAAAACGGTTGCTACTGGAAAAGTGGTTCCTTTAGAAGAGGTAGAAATTAAACCTCAAATTGCTGGTATTGTTGATAAAATAGTAGTAGAGGAGGGACAGGTTGTTAAATCTGGAGATTTATTAGCAACGGTTAGAGTAGTACCAAATGTAGAGGCATTAAACTCAGCAAACAACGAAATTAAGAATGCTCAATTAGCATTTGATAATGCTAAAGTTCAGTTTGACCGCAATAAAAGCTTATTCGAAAGAGGTGTAATTGCTCGTCAAGAGTTTGAGAATTCTCAACTTTCTTTTAATAACGCAAAGCAACGTTTATCTAATGCTCGTTCTAATATGGACATCATTAAGAGAGGTACTACAGCTGGTTTAGGAAGTGCTGCAAATACAAATATTCGAGCTACATCTTCAGGAATGATTGTAGAAATTCCCGTAAAGAAAGGATATCAGGTAATTCAGAGTAATAGCTTTAATGCAGGTACTACCATTGCTACTATTGCAGATATGAATAAAATGATTTTTGAAGGTCAGGTAGACGAATCGGAAGTAGGTAAATTAGTAAAAGGAACAGAATTACAAGTTTCTTTAGGGGCTATTGAAGATAAAAAATTCCCTGCGTTGTTAAATTTTATAGCACCAAAGGGTACGGAAGAAGGTGGAGCAGTTCAGTTTAAAATTAAAGCAGATGTTTCTTTAGATGATAACTATTTCATTAGAGCGGGATATTCAGCAAATGCGGATATTGTTCTTGAGAAAAAAGATAGTGTATTAGCAATTAAAGAGGCGTTATTAAGATTTGACAAGAAAACGGAGAAGCCTTATGTTGAGGTAAAAACAGGAGAAGATTCTTTTGAAAAGAAGGAACTTGAATTAGGAATTTCTGACGGAGTTAACATAGAGGTTAAATCAGGAATTACTATGGAAGATGATATCAAAATTTGGAATAAAGCATCTAAAAACGAAAAAGATAAAGACAAAAACTAAAAAACTATAGACAAACGGTAAAAAAGGCATCTCATTGAGATGCCTTTTTGTTTTTTCTCTTTTCATCATTAAAAATTAGTATTTAATCAATACTTAAATTAACGAAGGAGCTAATTCTAAAAATTTCCTAGTAATATGCGCTAATTTAGAATTCAAAATAGTACGATAACAATTCTAAACGGGCAATATTATGAAGAATAAACACACCATTATTACATTAGTAGCAATTCTAGTATTATCATTGAATAACAAACTTCATTCTCAAAATGAACCTTTTAATTGTACTCAAGAAGCATACTTGTTTCAAAGTAACGATGTTTATGCTCAAAATTTAGCATCTGGTGTTGCTTCATTAGAAGGAGTTGATTTAGATCCTTCAGTGATAAATGGTGTCGGATATAATCCGAAAGATGGTTATATCTGGGGTTCATTAAAGAGTCCATCAAATACTATTGTAAGAATCGGAAATGATTATCAGATTACCCAATATACTATTGCCAATGCTCCTTATTCGTATGTAGGAGATGTAAATCAAGATGGAGTTTACCATTTAAAAAACGGAAGTTCTTCATTGTATAAAATCGATTTGGACCCAAGCTCCCCAACTTATTTAACTAATATCGGTAGTGTAAGTTTATCGCAAGCAATTAGTAATCATGATTGGGCGTTTAATGCGGTTGATAATATGCTTTATACTGTAGAGAAATATTCTAATATTTTGTATAAAATCGATCCAGTAACAGGTAATGTTCTGGCACTTGGCGAAGTACCAATACTAGCTGGTTTAGATTATACTTATGGTGCTGTGTATTTCGACGTAGATGGAAATTTTTATGTTTCTGCGAATCAAACTGGAACCGTTTACGTAATTTATGGTGTACAAAATGTAACAAGTAGCTCGAATATGCAATCAAACTTGTTTGCATACGGACCATCAAGTTCTCAAAATGATGGAGCACGTTGTCCAACAGCTCCTGTTCCTCAAGAAAACTGTACAAATGGAATTGATGATGATGGTGATGGTTTGGTAGATTGTGACGACCCATCTTGTTCTGGAGTGGCTGCGTGTCCTGAAATGTCTGCAACCTCAACGGGTAATGATGGAGGTTTGGAAAGTAATAATCGATTGTCTCAGCAAATAAATCAGAGAAATTTAAACAGAGTTAAAACAAATTACAAGTTCGATATTTCTACCGCGAAGAAAGTACTTAAAAAAGCGAATTACGGAAAAAGATCGAGTGGTGAAGTTACTTTGTGGGACTTTATTCCTATGGATGTTTTACAAGGTGTAGCGGTAGTTGAAAGTTCTCCAAAAGACCTCGAAGATATAACGAATGCTGTAGACGTACTTTCGGTAGATTATATTACTAGTAATAACGAAGGTTTGGGAACTATCTTGGTTTTAGAAACCGAAAACTCTGTGTACGAACATACAAAACTTATATGTGATAGATTTACTGGTTCAGAATTACTTTCTGTTTCTAATATGGAAATTAACGATGAATTATTTATAAAATCTATCGTAAAAAGACCTGATGGAGGAATTGAATATGTTGCTAGTTTTGCAGTAACTGAGTCTGAAGATAAAAGTTCGTATTTAGTTGAATCTCATTGGAATTTAGATAAATATTCTCATAAAGGTTTTTATAATTTCCAAATTTGGGCAAGTAATATAGATGATTTATATAAGTTGTCGAAGGAAGTCTTAAACTTGATAAACGTTCAAAAAGAAATAACATCCTATGTAGGTTCAGAGGCTCCACCAGTTTTTATTAGAAAGGCGAATTATAATAATGGTAAGATTGATATGGAAGTTGTAAGTACTATTGGAGCAACAACTATTTCAATAGACGGTTACAAAAGAGCAACGGAAACATCAGAAAATCAAAATGTAAATTTTGTTATTAATTTAGATGGAGCATTAAATAATGTTACTTTAGAAACTGATAGATTGTATGATTTTGGATTTAGATTGTCCAACGAATATAATATGACTCCTGATGATTTGTTTCTTTCTGATGGAACTTGGGGAGTTGATTATAGCTCAGAGTCTTTTATTTCTGATTTTTCGGTTACACAAAATTCGATTGATTATGATGAAGAGGTTTTTGCAGTAGAGCGAAATATACAAGCTACTTTTCAGACAAATCAAGATGTATCTATTTACAGATCATTAACTCCTAAGTTCGAAACTGTTGATTTATCTTCTTACAATACGTTGTCTTTTTTAGGAAAAGGAACAGGTAAATTAAAAATAACTCTTGTAAAAGAAAGTGTTTCTTCATGGGAGAATCAGCCTTATAAGGTTATTGAGTTAAATGGTTTTAAGAAGGAACATATTATATATTTCAACGATTTACTTTCAGGGATTAGTAATGACAATAAGCTTAACGACGTAAAAATGTTGTTCTTTACATTACTTTCAGAAAATGGTATTACACAGACTAAATTATTGGAAATTGAAAATATTAAGTTTTCAAAGTCAGCTACAGCTTCGGTTACGGACTTAACTAATGAGGCAGTTGTTAATATTGTGCCTAATCCGGTAGTAGAGTCAGCACAACTAAATTTCAGAACAGATGTAAGTACTGAGTTTAACTTTGAAGTATATACATTATTTGGAGAACGTGTTCATCAGGAGGTCATTAAGTCAGTAACAGGAACGAATTCCGTTGTATTTGATAGAAAAAATCTAGCTTCAGGTATGTATTTCTTCAAGATATACTCTGGGACTAAAGAGTTGAAAGGTAAGTTATTGCTAAGGTGAAATGGACAATTAAATAGTTGAAAACTCGATGAAATGATATTATATTTTTACTTATCGACAAAAGAATACCATTTATCGGCTCATCATCTACTACAGTCTAAAATTTAAAAAAGAAAGAAGTAATGTGTTGTAATTTAGCGGTGTCAAACAAAAGGATAACCCCTTAAAAACATCTTTTAAAATGAACATTTTTCAGCCATTAAATCAGTTAGTAAAAGTTTTATTCGGATTTTCAAATTCAGGATTAAAAGTAGAGAAAGTACCGGTATATGTAAAGAATAATAGAAGTCCCTTTTACAAATAAAATTCCCCCTTATAGGAATCCCCCGATAATCGTCAAATGTTTCCCCCTTTAATTACTTTATAGTAATTAATTCAACATAATCCCCAATCTAAAAGAGAGCTCATTTGAGCTCTCTTTTTTGTTTTTAATAATATGTGTTTGATATTAGCTAAACATTTTAGCTACATTTTCTGCTTTTCTGCTTTCAGAATAGTCATAAAAACCTTCACCAGATTTCACACCTAACTTGCCTGCTGTTACCATATTTATTAGTAAAGGACATGGAGCATATTTCGGATTCTTAAATCCTTCATACATTACGTTTAAAATCGACAAACAAACGTCTAAACCAATAAAGTCTGCCAATTGTAAAGGTCCCATTGGATGTGCCATTCCAAGTTTCATAACCGTATCGATTTCTTTTACACCAGCAACACCGTTATACAACGTTTCGATAGATTCGTTAATCATAGGCATCAAAATACGATTAGCAACGAATCCTGGATAATCATTCACTTCAACTGGTACTTTTTTGATATCCTTAGTTAAATCAACAATAAAATCATTTACGCTATCAGAGGTGTTATAACCTCTAATAATTTCAACTAATTTCATAATCGGCACAGGATTCATAAAGTGCATACCAATAACTTTATCTGGTCTAGATGTAACCGCTGCAATTTGTGTAATAGAAATAGAAGAAGTGTTTGTTGCTAAAATTGTGTCTTCAGGACAAACGTCGTCTAATTCTTTAAATATTTTAAGTTTTAAGTCAACATTTTCAGTAGCAGCTTCTACTACTAAACTTGCATATTGAACACCTTCTTTTATGCTAGTGTAGGTGGTAATATTATTTAATGTATTGGTTTTATCTTCTTCAGATATTTTTTCTTTAGCAACCATTCTATCTAAATTTTTAGAAATCGTAGCTATACCTTTATCTAAAGCTGTTTGAGAAATATCAATTAACTGTACATTGAATCCGAATTGAGCAAAAGTATGAGCAATTCCATTTCCCATAGTTCCAGCACCAATTACTGCAATATTCTTCATGAAAATTAAATTTTAGTTGTTATGTATTATTTAGAAAAACAATCGATTATTTTATGAGCAATTCTTAGCGCCTCTGTTCCTTGTGTTAAAGAAACAATAGGGGTGATGTCTTGATTGATAGCATCAGCGAAAGAGTTTAGCTCATCTAAAATAGCATTGTTTTGTTCTATTTTTGGATTTTCGAAATAGATTTGTTTTTTAACACCTTCTGCATTCTGTAAAATCATAGCAAAATCATCTGGTGTTTCGGGTGCATCTTTCATTTTTACTACTTCTGATTTTTTCTCTAGAAAATCAACAGATATATACGCATCTCTCTGGAAGAAACGAGTTTTTCTCATGTTTTTCATAGATATTCTACTCGCAGTTAAATTAGCAACACATCCACTTTCAAACTCAATTCGTGCATTGGCAATATCTGGAGTTTCAGAAATAACAGAAACACCACTTGCAGAAATATTTTTAACTTTTGATTTAACAACAGATAAAATAATGTCAATATCATGAATCATTAAATCTAAAACAACAGGTACATCAGTTCCTCTTGGATTGAATTCTGCCAATCGATGCGTTTCGATGAACATAGGAGCTTCGATTATATCTTTTACAGCCGTAAATGCAGGATTAAAACGTTCTACATGTCCAACTTGACCTCGAACATGATTCTGACTAGCTAAAGTTTTAATTGCTTCGGCTTCTTGTAAAGTGTTCGTTATTGGTTTTTCAATGAAAACGTGTCTTCCTTTTTCAATGGCTTTTTTAGCACAATCAAAATGAGAAAGTGTTGGAGTAACGATATCAACAAGATCAACAGCATCAATTAAACTATCGATAGAGTCAAATAAGTGGTACCCAAACTCAGTGGCTACTTTTTGAGCATAATCTTCATTAGGATCGTAAAAACCAACCAATTCATATTTTTCAGATTCTTGTAATAAGCGTAAATGAATTTTACCTAAATGGCCTGCTCCTAAAACTCCGGCTTTTAGCATATGTAATTAAGTTTTAAATGATTGCCGATTATTTTTAATCAACGCAAACAAAGATACACTTTTATAGATTTTTTTTGGTGAATAATTACTACTTTTAAAATCCCAAAAATCAACTTTTTTTGAGAGATACTACCAAACATCAAGGACTTAGAAATCAGTTAGCTAATACGTTGTCTGGAAAAGGAATTTCAGATGAAAGAGTGTTGAATGCTGTTAGGAAAATTCCGAGACACTTGTTTATAGATAGCAGTTTTGAAGATCATGCGTATCAGGATAAAGCATTTCCAATTGCAGCCAATCAAACAATTTCACATCCTTATACAGTAGCTTTTCAGTCAGAGGTTTTAGATGTTAAAGAAGGGGAAAAAGTATTGGAAATTGGAACAGGTTCTGGATATCAAACGGCAGTTTTATTGGAGTTGAAAGCAGAAGTTTATACTATCGAAAGACAGCATGAATTATTTAAGAGAACCTCTTTGTTTTTGCCAAAAATTGGTTACCGTCCAAAGAAATTTATTTTTGGAGATGGTTATAAGGGATTGCCTGAGAAAGCTCCTTTTGATAAAATAATTGTTACAGCAGGAGCGCCATATATTCCTAATCCATTGTTAAGTCAATTAAAAGTAGGAGGGAAGCTATTAATTCCAGTAGGAGATAAAACTCAAGTAATGACCTTACTAATTCGTAAATCAGCAAAAGAATTTGAAAAACACGAGTTGGGTGATTTTAAGTTTGTTCCGATGTTGGAAAAGAGGAATTAATAATTCTCGAATTCGTCTTTTTTTACTTGAATATCATTTTTAATTACATCTAAATAAGAAACCTTTATCTTGTTAGACTTTACGTAAATCAATTGGCTATAGTTATAATTATAGACGGGAATGTATAATCGAAGACTCAAACTATCTTCTTCAGTTAAATCATTTCTATCAATGAGGAAAGGCAATTTATCTTCTTTTGATATTATGAGGGGTTTATCGTAAAATAAATCATTTATTGTATCTTCATCTGTCCTTTTTCGATGAGCGTAGCTTAGGTGATTTTTGATTAATTTAGAGTAACTTATATCTTGTTTAAAACTTTCTAAAGGATTTATTGAGAAATATCCTATACCTGTTCCACAGTCCATTCCATCACCATAATCATCTTGAAGTTTTGGATAATTAGATTTAGTTCTTAAATGAAGAAAGAAAATGGAGTCATTAACAGGAAATTTAACTTTCCACCTGTATGTTTTAACAAAGTATGGCTTTAAGCTTTTATTAGTGAAATTTATATGAAAAGAACTATCAGATTTTCGAATTTTAAATTCAAGGTTATCACTCTGAATTTCTTTTCTTTCCGTATAATCAGTAAAGTACCCTCGAAAAAAATCTATATAGAGATATCCACGAAAAATGTATAAATCGATTAAAATTAAAACTAGAAATAAAGCTAAGACTGTTTTAACAATTTTAAAAATCTTTTTCATATACTAAAGTTAACAAAAAAATCCGCCTAAAAAAGCGGATTTATTGAATTTGAAAAAAGAACAATCAACTTATTCTGCTGCTGCCTCAGCAACAACAATTTCTTGTTGATAGTTTTGTTGAGTTTGCTTAGTTTTTGTGTTTTGAGACAGCCCACAAGGTGCTGTACTTCCACATGAGATTAATCCTAAAGAACCAACAATACAAATTGCAATAAATACTACTCTTTTCATTTTATCTTATTTAGATGCTAAATTTACAAATTTTTAATTAATTTATCAGAATCAATCTTCTCGGATATAACGTTGAACCCAACCATTTTATTTTGAATGCGCGTTAATAAATTTTTGGTAATAGGTTTTCCGTCATTCCATTCAGTAATAGAAAGCCATTCTTGAATGTCTTCCAACTGTTGTTCATATCTGATTGATAATGTCTTATCTATTTCGGGTATTTGCTTAAAATTTTCAGTACAAGAATTAATAATATCCAAAACTACTTTTATTTGTTCAGGATTGTTTTCTAATACTTCATCTCTTACGGCTACAACAAAACAAGGCCATGGAGTAGGACAATCACCAACTCTTCTAAAAATACCTTCATCCACATAAGGTTTAGTAGTAAAATGCTCCCACATAAAATAATCGGCATCTCCATTGGTTAGAGCATCAATACCTCCTTGAAGGTTTTTAACAACTTTGAACTTTAATTTATTTATATCCCATCCATTATTGTAAGCATTTACAATGGCCATTAAGTGAGAACCAGAACCAAATCTACTAATAGCAACCGTTGCATGTTCTAAATCTTCCACCGTTTTAAACTTTGATTTAGCACCTACATGAATCCCCCAAACCAAAGGACTTTTTACAAATGTTTGTAATATTTTAGATGGATTTCCTTCGATAATATCTTTAATAATTCCCTCTGTTAATACAATAGCAATGTCAATTTCAGCGTCTCTCAATGCTTTGCACATGGCACCTGTACCACCAGGGAAATCTTTCCAACGAAGATTGATGTCTTGTTTTGTATATTCTTTATTTTTTAACGTAATGTACCATGGATAGTTAAAATGTTCCGGAACACCACCAACTTTTAAATCCAGCATTTATTCAACTAATTTATCTAACGTATATATAATTAATTCTTCAACTATTTTTTTTGGATCAGCACTAAAAGTTCCGTTCGCTCGATTAGCGAGAATTGCATTCATAGAGCAAGCGTTATGACCCAATAATTTTGACAAACCGTAAATAGCAGAAGTTTCCATTTCTAAATTTGTAATCCTATTACCATTATAATTAAAACTATCAATTTTCTTGTTGATATCAGGATCTTGTAGAGGCAATCTTAGTACACGACCTTGAGGTCCATAAAATCCACCCGCAGTTGCAGTAATACCTTTATAAGTCTCTTCAGAGAACAATTTGTTTTCTAGTTCTTGGGAGTTTTTTATTACTATTGGACTTCCTTTTTTTGCAGACCAATCCGTATGTTTAATAAAAGCATTTTCAATTTCAGGATTCGAGATACTATCAATTTGATAGGCATGCAACATTCCGTTAATATCAAGTGAATGTGAACTCAATAAAAACGAATCTACAGGAATATCATTTTGTAAAGAACCAGAAGTACCAATTCTTACAATGTTAAGTGAAGTATGATTATCTTTTACTTGTCTTGTTTCAATATTGATATTTACCAAAGCATCTAGCTCGTTAATTACAATATCAATATTGTCTGGTCCGATTCCAGTGGAAACAACTGACAATCGTTTTCCTTTGTAGAATCCAGTAGAGGTTTTAAACTCTCTTTTTTGAGTAGTAAAATCGACACTATCAAAGTGTTTTGTTACTTTGTCAACTCTATCTTGGTCTCCAACAAAAATTATATCCTTGGCTATATGTTCGGGTCTTAAATTAAGATGGTAAATACTTCCATCAGGATTTAAGATAAGTTCAGAATTTTGAATGTTCATTAAGATGTTAATTTCAATAACTTGTCGTTAGCATTCATATACAAGTAACTGTATTTTTTTGCCCCGCCAAGATACGAAAAATCAGAACGCAATTCTCGATAGTAATTTTTTTGGTTGTTTAGAACTTTAATTCCATCCTCACTTAGCTTCACTGGATTCATTGAAGAAAATAAACTTTGAAGCTCTTTAATTTTGTTTTTATACTGAATATCTCCAAAACCATAAACCTCTTGTTCTACCAATAATTTGTGAATTAATTCATTTTCAGTTGTAAGATTTGATTTATGCACAGCCTTTATAATATTGTTTTCAATTTTATTTAAACCATTTTCAACAGAAGGAAAACGTTTTAAATGAGCGCTTATAGCATCAGTCAAATAAATAAATGGAGATGAAGGATTGAATTTATGAACAGTTTCAAGTCTAAGCGGGCTATCGGAACAGTATAGTTGCCATATATAATCGGCATATTCGATGTCGTCTTGTGACAACTGAATTCTATTTTCATAAAGGTTGGTTAATTCCTCTTTGGTTAATTCTGCAAAGCCAACCATATGATCATGGTTTTCAGATTTGCCGCTTTGGACCAACGTAATTTTCCAGCCTTTTCGATATTTTTTTAACCAACTAATAACCGCCAGCATGTTAACTTGACAAAACAAATCATAATCAAACCATAGTACGATTTCGTCTTGATTTTGTTTACAGAGTTTTCTGTATTCTTTTAAGGTAAAATCAATAAACGTTTTTTTGGTTATTTTGTAAGCAGTATTTAAAAAATCAAAACGTGTTTTCCAAAAATCTTCACTTCCAACATCTCTGGTAGTTTTTCCTTCGCACAACATTTCACGCCACGTAATAATTTCACCTTTGATAGAAAGGTTTTCTAAAATTTCAGTTGTTGAATCACCATTGGTGATGTGTAAAAAAGAACTCATTTGTAGGGACTTAATATAAAAATTTATCAATATTAATAAAAAAAAACAATACTCTGAGAATATTGTTTTGTTTGTTGTTTATTTTTGTTGTTTTGATAAACTTTTTGTTAAAAAAGTGAATTTTAAAAAATTTGGCACTATGATTTTTGACACCTATTAATCAAAGATTCTTTAGCCACCAACTCTTTTCACTTTGAATCCTTTTTCTTGCAAAAGTTCCATTATCTTATCTCTATAATCTCCTTGAATTATAATGGTATCATCTTTAAAACTTCCACCAACAGACAGTTTTGTTTTAATCTCTTTGGCTAATTTTTTAAAGTCTTGCGTAGCACCATTATAACCATCAATTATTGTGATAGGTTTTCCTTTACGTTTCTCATATTTACAAAGAAGAGGTTCATCTTGAAGCCAAATATCAGGTTTTTCTTCTGGAGTTGGTTCTTCAAATTGATGATCTGGAAAAAGATTCTTAAGTTGATCTTGTAAATCCATAATTACTTAATTAACCCAAGTTCTCTTAAACGCTCGTTTAAAAACTCGCCAGCGGTAATGTCTTCAAATTTCTTTGGATTGTCGGCATCAATACAATTGTCTAAAACATCTAATTTCATTTCTGAAACTGGGTGCATAAAAAACGGTATTGAGTAACGAGAAGTTCCCCATAATTCTTTTGGTGGATTTACAACTCTATGAATTGTAGATTTCAATTTATTGTTACTATGTCTCGACAACATATCCCCAACATTAATCATTAATTCATCAGGCTCAGCAATTGCATCAATCCATTCACCTTCGTGGTTTTGAACTTGTAAACCTTTACCTTGAGCTCCCATTAAAAGTGTAATCAAGTTAATATCACCATGTGCAGCAGCTCTTACAGCTCCTTTTGGCTCATCCTTAATTGGTGGATAATGAATAGGTCTTAAAATACTGTTTCCGTTAAAAATATATTGGTCGAAGTAAGTCTCTTCTAAACCTAAATGCAAAGCTAATGAGCGTAATACGTATTTAGCTGTTTTCTCTAACATTTTATAGGTTTCTTTACCTACTTCATTAAATTCTGGAAGTTCATCAACTGTAACATTAGCTGGATATTCTTTTTCTAAAGTTGGGTTATCTTCAACGTATTGTCCGAAGTGCCAAAACTCTTTTAAATCTCCTTCTTTTTTTCCTTTTGCACTTTCTTTACCAAACGAAACATAACCACGCTGACCTCCAATACCTGGGATTTCATATTTCTGTTTTGTTTCTACTGGTAATTCGAAAAACTTTTTGATTTGCTCATATAGGTTGTCAACTAATTCCTTGTCTAAAAAATGACCCTTTAGGGCAACAAATCCTATATTTTCATAAGCATGACCAATTTCATTAATAAATTTTTGTTTTCTACTTTCATCTCCAGACAAAAAGTCTCTCAGATCAACACTAGGTATTCTATCCATTGTTAATAAGTTTGTTTATTACGTAGTGTAAAGGTAGTAAAATAGGAGGTATGCTCTAAAATTATTTATTAACAAATGGAATTAAGTAGGTTAAAGTGTAATTAAAACCAAATCCTGTACCGCTATCTAAAACATCATTAAAGCCTGGTGCGTACAAAGTTTTAAATCCAGTTTGGTCTTCCATAGTTGTAACAATCTTAAACGATCCGCTAAAACCAATAAAAAGATTCTTAAAAGTTTCTGCTTTAATTCCAAAAACAAATTCAATCCATTGTCCGGTTAATCCTGTTTCTGTAACAGGAGTTGTTACAGGAGTAGTAGGGAAGTATATTGGTGTATTTACATCTCCAGTTGTTGCATTGGGTGTATATCTTTCTAACGTATGATCAAATAACGCTAATCCGTATCTTCCGCCGACATAAATTTCATTATTCATATCAAGCCAGTTATTGTAGGTATTGTAATTAGCCCCAATTCTTATATAGTTTCCTTTTGAGCTTGATGTGGTAAAATCTTCAAATATAATTTCTTCTTCATATCCTATTTCTGCAGCGATATACCATCTACTAGAAATACGATAATCACCAACAATTTCTAAACCATTATAACTTTTGTCAAAAAAACTTAAACCAGCTTTACTTAGGTCCAAACCTAAACGTAAACCATAACCAGTTTTGTAAACTACTGTATCTTTCGGTTGCTCTTTTTTAACTCCGATATTTTGAGCACCAATAGAAGCGAAACAAAAAAGAAAACAAAAATTAATGAAAAATGTTAACGTGCGCATTTTGTTGTGAGTTAATAGATTCTAAAGTAGTTATTGATAAGCTGTCAATCCAACCTGTTTTTTCAAAAGTAATATCTTTAAATACAAATCTAAATCCACAGGATCTAGAAAGATATTCTTCTTCAGGCGTATATTTTATAGTTAAGGTAGCAGTTTCGTTGTTCGCTAAATTTCCATCTATTTCATTTCTTTTGAAAATATAAATAGTTTCAAAAGCATTCGTGTTTAAAGGAATAGCAATACTGTCAACTGATCTATTGGTATATAAACTATCTGATTTACTTTGAGCGATAATCGACAATCGCTGAACAATTTTTAAATCGTCATTTACATCCTTGTCGTAAAAACGAAGTACCAAATTTGGTGTTGGTGAACTGAATTCGCAGAAATCATCTTTTTCACAAGAACTAATAATTACGATTAAAAGTGTAAAAACAAATAGTTGCTTTAGAATTTTCATGTAAATTTATTTTTCAAACAATACAACAGTTTCAATATGAGCGGTATGTGGAAATTGATCAACTAAACTAATCTTTTTTAAGTTATATCCTGCTTCAATCAACTGCTCTGTATCTCTTGCTTGAGTTGCTGGGTTACAAGATACATAAACCATTCTATCTGCATTTAGATTTATGATTTTTTTAAGTGTTTTTGGAGCAATTCCAGCTCTCGCTGGATCTAAAATTATCGTTCTAATTTTGTTTTTAAATTCAGGATGTTCTAATAAGAATTTCCCAACATCAGCGGCATAAAACTCAACACCTTCTATGTTATTTCTTTTTGCATTTTTCTTTGCGTCAGCAATGGCAGAAGCTACAATATCAACTCCAATAATTTTTGTATTACTTCCTTTTGAAGCTAATATTTGACCAATAGTTCCTGTTCCACAGAATAAATCCATGACAACGGTATTATCAATTGCATCTTTATTTTCTAAAGCATAATCAATTACTTTAGAGTATAGTTTTTCTGCAGATTTAGGATTTGTTTGGAAAAAGCTTTTCATGCTGATTTCAAAATTCAATCCTAGTAATTCCTCTACAATTTTATCTTTTCCATATACTAATTGAATGCTTCCAGAAGTAGCGATTGTTCTGTCTCCCGTTTCATCATTTATAGTATGTAATAGTCCAGCTACACGATCACCAAAAAGTTCAACTAAATAATTAGCGAACTTATCCAAGTTAAAGTTGTCTAAATCTCCTGAAGTGGTAACTAAATTGAATAATAATTCATTTGTTTTGTATGACTTTCTAACTACAAAATACCTAAAGAAACCTTCTTTTCTAGGTCCATGCCAAGGAGCTAAACCAGTTTCCTCACAGTAGGTTTTTATGTTTCTGATATTGTCTTCAACATCTTTATCAAATAAACCAGAATCTTTTTCAAGGTTTACACCCATCCACCAAACACCACGTTTTTTAAAACCAAGTGTAAACTCATCTACGTCAGTATTTTTTACGCTATCAAAACCAATGGCAGAGAAGCTATATTCCATTTTATTTCTGTAATGAAATAGGTTTGGAGAACTCACAAACTCATCAAATAAATCATCAATATTTGCAACTTTACCGATTCTTTTAAATAAATCTAAAGTACTTGTATGTTTGTAATTATGCTGTTTTTCTACTGGAAGTTTTATATACGGCGCACCAGGAATTTCTTGATAATCCATGGCAACTTCATCTTCCGAAGGTTTAAGAACTTCAATTAATTTGCATTCTGCGTATTTCTTCTGAGATTTTGCAACTCTGGCTTTTACTAATTGACCTGGTAACGTATTAGGAACAAAAACTACAAACTCACCATGTTCTGATCTTATTTTCCCGATACCTTTTCCACCAAAAGCATAATCTTCAATTAGTAACTCAATTACTTCTCCTCGTTTTACAAATTTATTGCGTTCTCTTCTTGGCATCTATAATAATTTTAAGGACTGCAAAATTAGTAAAACTTAGCAGTTTGAATCGTTTATTTTGAAATTTAAAAAGTAATTTTAAAAAGATTTGAACCTTTTTATTTTTTCATCGTCCATACTATGAATTCTAATTAATGAAAAACAAGGATAAAGAAATAGATGCAAAATTGATTTTAGACTATCAGTCTGGTAAGTCTACTGCATTTATTGTACTCGTAAAACGTTGGCATGTTCGGTTTTGTAAACTGGCTCATTTTTATGTGAAAGATCGAGATATAGCTAAAGATGTAGCTCAAGAAAGTTGGACGATTATTTACAATAAATTCAATGATTTGAAAGATCCAATGAAGTTTAAAAGTTGGGCAATTAGTATTGTAAATAGAAAAGCAATAGATTTTTTGAGAGTACAACAACGAGAGCAAAAACGAAAAACTGAGTATAAAGATTCGCGATTTACTTCCTCAATAGAATCTGATGATAATAAAGAGGAAATTAAAATAATTCTGCTTAAAGAAATAAAAAAACTAAGTGAAGAACATCAACAGGTTTTACAGTTGTTTTATGTTGAAAGTTATTCGCTAAAAGAAATAGGAAATATTTTAGGAATTTCTGTTGGTACCGGAAAATCTAGGCTATTTCATGCCAGAGAACAATTAAAAAAAGTAATAATAAAATATAGGAAAAATGGAAGAATTTAAAGATTTAGATGAATTGATAAAAGAAACATTAACTAAAGAAGAAGCAAGATTTTATGATGAATTGGAAGAACAAAACTTGTGGCAGATGATGTTTGGTATATTTAAAGGAAAAAATAGTTGGGTTACTATATTAATAGCAATTGTTCAACTACTTTGGTTTGGAGTATTTGTGTACTGTGCAATTCAGTTTTTTAACGCTACAGAAACGAATGATTTAATTCGTTGGGGAGTATTTGGTTCTTTAAGTATAATGGCTTCTTCAATGTTGAAGTTTTATACGTGGATGCAAATGGATAAAAAGGCGCTGTTAAGAGAGATTAAGCGATTAGAATTACAAGTTTCTTCTTTATCGGGAAAATTATCGAAGTAACATTTTACGGCGGAGTTATTATTTAATAAATTGCGCATCTCTTAGGGATGATTTCTCTCCCACGCTGCTTTTTCGAAGCTCTTCGGAAGAATAAAGGTACAGTAGGAATGGTTATTTTATGAATTTTTAAAAAAATTAAGGAAATGGCTGTTTTAGAAAAATTAACGTCACAGCAAGCAATCGATTTAGAAAACAAGTATGGAGCCCATAACTACCATCCGTTACCAGTTGTATTAAGCAAAGGTGAAGGTGTTTATGTTTGGGATGTAGAAGGAAAGAAATATTATGATTTCCTTTCAGCGTACTCTGCGGTAAATCAAGGTCATTGTCACCCAAAAATTGTGGATGCAATGGTAAATCAAGCAAAAACTTTAACCTTAACATCTCGTGCATTTTATAATGATATGTTAGGTCAGTACGAAAAGTTTGCAACTGAGTATTTTGGTTTTGATAAGTTATTACCAATGAATACAGGTGCGGAAGCTGTTGAAACTGCTTTGAAAATTTGTAGAAAGTGGGCTTACGAAGTAAAAGGAATTGACGAGAATGAAGCTGAGATTATCGTATGTGAGAATAACTTCCACGGAAGAACAACAACAATTATTTCATTTTCAAATGATCCAGTGGCACGTAAAAATTTCGGGCCGTTTACAAAAGGATTTATCAAAATTGAATATGATAACTTAAAAGCTTTAGAAGAAGCATTAGAGAATAATAAGAATGTAGCTGGATTCATGGCAGAACCAATTCAAGGTGAGGCTGGAGTTTATGTTCCATCTGAAGGATATTTAGCTGCGGCAAAGGCATTATGTGAAAAGTATAATGTATTGTTTATTGCAGATGAAGTTCAAACAGGAATTGCTAGAACTGGTCGTTTATTAGCTACTTGCGGAAACTGCTCTTGTGCAGATAAAAACTGTTCTGGAACTCCAGATGTAAAACCAGATATTTTAATCTTAGGTAAAGCATTAAGTGGAGGAGCTTATCCAGTATCTGCTGTATTAGCAAATGATGAAATTATGAATGTAATTCGTCCTGGAAATCACGGTTCAACTTTTGGAGGAAATCCTATTGCTGCTGCCGTTGCAATTGCGGCTTTAGAAGTTGTAAGAGACGAGAATTTAGCTGAGAATGCAGATCGTTTAGGGAAAATTTTCCGCGAAGAAATTGGGAAATTAGTAGACGAAACTGAGTTAGTAACTTTAGTTAGAGGAAAAGGATTGTTAAATGCAATTGTAATTAATGATACTGAAGATAGTGATACTGCATGGAACATTTGTATGAAGTTACGCGATAACGGTTTATTAGCTAAACCTACACATGGTAATATCATCAGATTTGCTCCACCATTAGTTATGAATAAAGAGGAGTTAAGAGATTGTATTTCTATTATCAAGAAAACAATTATGGAATTCGAAAAATAGAAGAATTATATATAAAAAAAGCCTCACAATTGTGAGGCTTTTTTTATGTCTTTAAGTAGCCATTTCGTAAATATTTAAATGTTTCTTTAAAACACCAGAGGGCGTATTTTGAGTTTCGTCGAAAATTCTTGTATCACCGAATAATATAAAACTGTCTTTTGCTCTCGAAACCGAAACATTTAGCATGTTTGGTTTATTGTCTTTTTCAAAAAACATCGTTCCTTCGTCATCGTTTGTGTATACCGAACTAAATAAAATAATATCACGTTCAGCACCTTGCAAAGCATGAACCGTTCCTAATTTAATATCATTTACTTTAAATCCAGCCTCGAGTAATGCTTTCGAGAGTTCTCCTTTTTGACTGGCAAAAGGAGTAATAATTCCGAGTACATCTTCGATATTATCAACATTGTATGTTTCTTGAATTTTTTCTTTATTCTGCTGAAGCCAAGTAACAATAGCTTTTACTTCTTGTATATTTTGTCGACTGTTGTATTTTCGTTCGCTATAACCCTCTATATGATAAGCCATCATCGATGGAAAAGCTTGATCTTTTCTTGCTCTTCCTTTCATAGGTTTTAAAATTCCATCATAGGCTAATTCATTGCAGAAATTAATTATTTCATCATTACATCTTCTATGTTCTAATAAAATCAAGCCTTGTTCTTTTTTATTGTCAATTGGAGTTTCATACTCACAGGAATTTTGTGCGATTTTCATGATGCATCCATTTGAAGCTAAAAGTCCAGCTTCTTTTAAGTATTCCATATCTTGTTCGTGCTCAATAATCCGTAAGCTAGATAGATTTCCTTTATCTATTCTTGAAGGAATAGACCAAATGGGTTCAATTTGTTTTAAGTCGCCAACTACAAATGCTTTTTTAGCAATTGCAAAAACAGGAATGCTAACTTCTGGTGTAACTTGTCCGGCTTCGTCAATAATTAATAAATCAACAAAATTATATAACGGGAAATATTCAAAAATAGGCTTTCCATTTTCATTTTCACCCTGAAATTGGCTGTATAAAAAATGACTAGGAGCGGTATAGAAAGTGGACACGAAACACGGTGTGAGCATTGCTCTTCGTTTCCATTTGATGGTAATAGCTTGTTCACCAGTTCCTCTTTCAGTGTTTTCTTCTAGAGCTTCTTTAGTGGCTAAAATCCAGCGTCCTTCCCAATAATGAGTAGCAAGTAAAAATGCTTTGTGACGAAGAGTAACATCAATTTCATCATAATAAAAATTAGGAGTAAAATCTTTTGTTTCTAATTTTTTAAACTCAGATTCCCAAAGTTTATCTTCTTTTAAAATAGGAAAACTTTGAATGTCAACTTTTTGTCGCCAGTCTTTTAGTTTTAAATTTGATTGTAACGCAATGTTTAAATTCTTAATGAGTTCTTTTATTAACTGATTCGCTTTTGTTTTATCGTTAATAATTGACTCTTCTGTCTTAAAAATAGAAGTATTGTTGTTCGAAGACTTCTCTGCGTCTGAAGTAAAATACTCTTTTACTAATGATAGAAATTCAGGTTTCTTAGAGGCTGATTTTAATGTAGCGAGAATTGAACGCCATTCGTTAATTTGAGAAATGTTTAAATCATCACGACTAATGTAATTTTCTTTGTCCTTAAGTCGTATGTTAATGTAGTTTATAGACTTTAAGAGGTTGTCAGGAAAAGAAACACTATCAATTAATAGTTCTTCAATAACAATTATTTCGTCCTGTAAATGTTCTAATGCATCTTCAATTGAATCGGTTTTTAAGTCAAAATAATCGTTATATTTTGATAAGAAATAATATTCTGCTTCCTGTAAATAGTTTTGGTTTTCAAGCTCACATAGTGTACCTTCATGTTTGAATAAATTACCTTTTAAAAAATTAATGTCACCTAAGTATTTTTCACTTTTTCCATTAGAAGGTAAATAAGTAGCGTATCCTTTAAAATTAGGAATCCATCTTTCTGATAAATTTTCTAAGCTACTTTTTGAGTTTATAAAACTGTCAATAATATTTGTAACTGCTTGATTGTTATTTGAGCAAGCTAATATAAAAGGCGCTTCGTCTCCGATGATGGCGCTTTTTACAAGCTCTGTAGCTACCAAGCTTTGAAGTAAGGTGGTTTTTCCTGTTCCTGGAGGACCATTTACTGCAGTAACCGAGCTTTCTTCGGCAGACAAATATGAGAGTAATGTTTTACGTTGTGTTACCGATAATGGAAAACGATCCGACATTTGCCCAAGATGTAAGTGATTATAATTTAGATAGTCATAGTCTGTTATTGCATCTCTTTTTTCGACCTGATTTGGATTGATTATTTTTGAGAGCAGCGGTAACTTTTCCTCATTTTGTAATAAGTTATCATATAGAAACAAGATACTTTTTGCAGTAGAAATTTTTGAGCTTACAGCAAAATAGGTTAATTGAAATTTAGTGAAATATCTATCCGCTCTATAATAAGGTAAGTTTTTAAACGTAATAGCATAGAAAACCTCGTTTATGTAATTCCAGTATTCATCCCAAGGAACAATATCTTCTTCATGTTCAGTTGAAGGAGGTTCAATTTCTCTTGCATTTTGAACGGCATCTAATGAAGTAAAAATAAAATCATTTTTAATATCGGCTATCGGCGTCATATAATTTCTTACAATAAGAGGGAAGAGGTCTTTCGGAGCCGATAATTGTCCTAATCTGTTTACAGTAGCGTTTATCCAAAATGGATGAATAACACGTTGTTTAAATTGAGGATTATCTGTTTGATATTCTAAATGAAATGGAGCAATCACAATTTTAGTTTCTTCAATGTTACGCCATTGACTATTCTCTTTTTTAAGAACTCCACGAAGTCTATTGATTCTTCTTTCCTCAGCGTCGATTAATTGAACTGCTTGCTTTTGATTAATAAATGCGTTACTTAAATCTGAATTGTTTTGATGATATAAGTTTTTAATTTTAGCAATGTCTATTGCTAAGTTTTCACTATCAACCAAGCTGTTTTTATAGTATTGTAACCATTTTTTGTCTATCATTAATCCCCTCAAATTTTAATGTAAGACGGCGAAAATAGGACATTTAAAAACTAAGATTTCGTTTTTTTGCGAATACTTATTAACGAATAAAGCAAACTGTAAATCAGTTTGCTTTATTCTTTATTGATAGTAAAGTTGTTACGTAATTAACTCTTTTGAAAAGAAATTAAAATACCATAAGAGTATTTATTATTGTAATTCGTTAAGACGCTCTTGTAATTGTTCTGGATTTTGTAAAGTATCCCAGCCGAAAAAAGAGATTAACCAAATTACATATATTAAAAAAAGCGTACTTAAAATAATTCCGATTATGGCTAATATTCTTCCAGTATTTAAGTTAGAATAGTTATCATAAACACTAGGGTTTTTATCATATACCTCTTTGTCTTGTTTATATAATACTAGAGCAATAACTCCTATGATAATTCCTAATACACCATAACAGCAACAGGTAATTATTGATAAAATTCCTAGAACTAAGACAGGTGTTGCATTGGGTAGTTTTCGTTGTTCAAATTCAAACATGTAAATATTTTTATTTAGTTTATTAGTTTATTCATTTTCAAAACATAAGCAATAATAATTACTGATACGTTTAGAATAGCCAAAATAATTAAAATTTTAGAAGTGATTTTTTTCTTAACCAAAAAATGAAAGATTACTGCGATAAAAAAAATAATCGAGGTATAGATTGCGGGAAACATGTTAAAGGCTTCTTTAAATTCTCCTTTTGTAACCATTACTGCAGAGCGTTGAAAACCACATCCAGGACAATCGAAGCCAAACATTTTTTTGTTCAAACATGGCAGCATATAATCTTCAGTTGTATGGCTTTTTTGGGTTTTCATCTTTAATTTATTCTTGAATTCTCCATGGCGGATTTAACCTGTTATCACCTCCATAAAATAATATTAACTGATTTCCATCTAAATCTTTTAATCTAGCTTCTCTCCAAAGCCAAGATTCATCTTTAGGTTCTTGATCAAATTGAATTCCTTGTTCTTTTAAATTTTGAACTTCTTCATCCAAATTTTTACATTCAAAATACACGTAAACTCCATTTCCTTTTGATAATTCATCTACTAAATGAATGGAAAAGGTAGAATTTCCATCAGGACATTCAAATCTGGCATAATGAGGCAAGGCTTTCACTATAAGTTTCAATCCTAACTTTTCATAAAAAGGAATTGATTTTGACAAATCT
The DNA here is from genome assembly GCF_049239625.1 of Tenacibaculum sp. MEBiC06402. Classification (NCBI taxonomy): domain Bacteria; kingdom Pseudomonadati; phylum Bacteroidota; class Flavobacteriia; order Flavobacteriales; family Flavobacteriaceae; genus Tenacibaculum; species Tenacibaculum sp. MEBiC06402. The sequence continues at coordinate 42,952 of NZ_JBMKKT010000104.1, read as the reverse complement.
AATGAAGGAACCGTAACTTGATTTAGATTCATATTTTTTACAGTCTAAAGTCTAAAGTCTAAAGTCTAAAGTCTAAAGTTAATGAAACTTCTAGCCTCTAACTTTAAATTATTCCTTTCAATTATTTGAACATATCCATTCCTGGAATATTAGGCATTCCGCTTTTTGCAGCAATTGCCATTTCTTGTTCGTTTATTTCTCCAGCTCTTTTTAATGCTTTGTTTAATGTTAGTATTAGATAATCTTCTAATTCTTCAGCATCGTTTAATAATGATTCATCGATAGAAACGGCTTTGATATCTCTGTTAGCCGTAACGGTAACTTTAATTTTTCCATCAGCACCGGATTCATCAATTAAAACAGTATTTAAACGTTGTTTTGTTTCTTCTACTTTTTGTTGAGCTTGCTTAAGCTTATCCATCATTCCTGATAAATCTCCGAACATAAATTATATATTTTTTTAAATAATTCCGTTACAAAATTACTACATTACTAAACCAAAATAAATCAAATGAAAAAAATTCTTTTATTCAGTATTGGTATAAGTGTTATTTTTGCTTCCTGCAAAAAAGAGAAGATGACAAACAAAACCACTCCGCCAGTAGCTGAGAAACAACCAAAAAAACTAGAAAAACACGGTGATGTTCGTGTAGACAATTATTTCTGGATGCGTTTAACTGATGAGCAAAAAAACGCTGAAACAAAAGACGAGCAAACTCAAAAGGTATATGATTATTTGAATGCTGAGAATAAATATTTCGAAGATGTTATGGGATATACCAATGACTTCCAAGAAAGTTTGTTTGAAGAAATGAAAGGTAGAATTAAGGAAGATGATGAATCTGTTCCCTACAAAAGAAATGGTTATTTCTATATTACTCGATATGAAAAAGGACAACAATATCCTATTTACTCGAGAAAAAAAGGAAACTTAGAGGCTGAAGAAGAAATTATGTTCGATGTGAATAAAGAAGCGGAAGGACATGAATATTTTCAATTAGGAGGATTAAATGTTTCTCCTGATAATAAGTTACTTGCTTTTGCTACAGATACGGTAAGTCGTCGTCAGTATTTTATTCAAATTAAGAATTTAGAAACTGGCGAAATCTATAAAGATAGAATCAACAATACTACAGGAGGAAGTGTTTGGGCTAACGATAATAAAACGTTATTCTACACTAAAAAAGATCCTGTAACATTACGTAGTTCTCAAATTTATAGACACGTTTTAGGAACAGATGAGTCTGAAGATGTGTTGGTTTTTGAAGAGAAAGACGAGACTTTTGGAGTTTTTGTAACGAAAACAAAATCTAAGAAGTACTTAGTAATGGGATCTTACAGTACAGTTTCGAGTGAATATCAGGTTTTAGAAGCTGATAATCCTACTGGAACGTTTAGAATTATTCAACCACGAGAGCGTGATTTAGAATACGATATAGCTCATTACGGAGACCACTTTTATATTAAAACCAACAAAGACGGAGCAACGAACTTTAAGTTGATGAAAACTCCAGAAACTAAAACTACGAAAGAGAATTGGGTAGATGTTATTCCGCACAGAGAAGATGTGTTTTTTGAGGATTTCTCAATTTTCAAAGATTACTTAGTTTTAGAAGAAAGAGACAACGGGTTATTCAAAATTAGAATTAAGCGTTGGGATGGTAAAGAAGATTATTACTTACCATTCGATGAAGAAACATATTCTGCTGGAGTATATTCAAATCCTGATTTCGATACAGAGGTAATTCGTTATTCTTACAATTCAATGACAACTCCAAGCTCTGTGATTGATTTCAATATGAAAGATCAGTCTAAAGAAATTAAAAAAGAGCAAGAAGTTTTAGGAGGGAAATTCAAAAAAGAAAATTACGTAAGTAAAAGAATTTGGGTTACTGCTAGAGACGGTAAAAAAGTAGCTTTATCAATTGTTCATAGAAAAGATACTAAGATTGATAAAAATACACCTGTTTTACAATACGCATACGGTTCGTACGGATACACAATTCCTGATGGATTCTCAACAACGCGTTTAAGTTTATTAGACCGCGGATTTATTTTCGCTTTAGCTCACATTCGAGGAAGTCAATACTTAGGAAGAGAGTGGTATGAAGATGGTAAAATGTTAAATAAGAAAAATACATTTACTGATTTTATCGATTGTTCTAAATATTTAATTGATAACGGATATACTTCTCCAGAGCATTTATATGCTATGGGAGGTTCTGCTGGTGGATTATTAATGGGGGCTGTGGTAAATATGAATCCAGAATTATATAATGGAGTAATTGCTGCTGTTCCTTTTGTGGATGTTATTTCTACAATGTTAGATGATAGTATTCCTTTAACAACAGGTGAGTATGACGAATGGGGAAATCCAAATGATAAAGAATATTACGATTACATTAAATCATATTCTCCATACGATCAAGTTGAAGCAAAAGAATATCCAAACATGTTAGTGACTACAGGATTACATGATAGTCAAGTGCAATATTGGGAACCTGCAAAGTGGGTAGCTAAATTAAGAGAGTTAAAAACAGATAACAATCAATTGTTTTTACATACAAATATGGAAGCTGGACATGGTGGAGCTTCAGGAAGATTTAATTCTTTAAAAGAAACTGCAAGGGAATATAGCTTCTTTTTAGCTTTAGAGGATAAGTTAGAAAAATAATTATATTTTTGCACCGATTAAAACCTGATGGTAATCACTATCAGGTTTTTTTATGAAGCAATTTTTGATGGACAGAAACAAAGTAATAGTAAATTCGGTACTTGATTTAATAGGACAAACCCCCGTTGTTAAATTTCAACGAATTACTAAAGATTTACCAGGTACTTTTTATGCAAAAGTAGAGGCTTTTAATCCTGGTCATTCTGCAAAAGATAGAATTGCATTACACATTGTTGAGAGTGCTGAGAAAAAAGGTATTTTAAAACCAGGAATCAGTACAATTGTAGAAACTACTTCAGGTAATACAGGCTTTAGTTTAGCAATGATTAGCTTAATTAAAGGATACAGATGCATTCTTGCCGTTAGTGATAAGTCTTCTCAAGATAAAATCGAAGTTTTAAAAGCGATGGGAGCAGAGGTACATGTTTGTCCAGCTAATGTTCCAGCAGATGATCCAAGATCTTATTACGAAACTGCTAAAAGACTGCATAAAGAAACTCCAAAGTCTATTTATATTAATCAATATTTTAATGAATTAAATATTGAGGCCCATTATACAACAACTGGTCCTGAAATTTGGGAGCAAACGCAAGGTAAAATTACACACTTTATTGCTGCAAGTGGAACTGGAGGAACAATTTCTGGAACAGGAAGGTATTTAAAAGAACAGAATCCGAATATTAAAATATTAGGAGTTGATGCTGTTGGATCGGTTATTAAAAAGTTCCATGAAACAAAAGAGTTTGATCCTAATGAAATTTCTCCATATAAAATTGAAGGATTAGGAAAAAACTTAATTCCTACAGCAACAGATTTTGATATTGTTGATATGTATGAAAAAATAACCGATAAAGATGCGGCTTTTGCTTGCCGTGATTTAGTAAAACAAGAAGGAATGTTTTGCGGTTACACTTCAGGGGCAGTAATTCAAGCTACAAAACAGTACGCAGCACAAGGAATGTTTGATGAAAATAGTGTTGTTGTTATGGTATTACCAGATCACGGAATTCGTTACATGGATAAAGTGTATTCTGATGATTGGATGAAACAACAAGGATTTATGTAATATCTCGATCAATTTAAAATTGATTTAATCATAGATCAAATATTTCTTTCTAATCTTTTTAAAATTTTCTAAATCTTTTTTCCAAGAATTTTCTATTTCTTGTTGTGAAAGTCCTTTTTCAATCTGGCTTTGTAATAATTCTGTTCCTGCAAGTTTCGTGAAGAATTTATTAAAGAATTCTTCTTTTTTGTCAGTCTTCTGATAAGCTTTAATCAACCACTTTAAATTTAACTTTGAAAGGTGTTCTGTATTTCGTAAATCTTCACCAAAACAAGTTTTTTCTTTATGCTTTGGATATTTAGCTCCATCATTTGGTTTTGGAGTAAATGTATAATTCATTTCATTTAAAAATGGAGAACCATAAATTTGAAATTGAAAATTAGTTCCTCTTCCTGCTGAAACATTAGTTCCTTCAAAAAAACATAAGCTAGGGTAGAGGTTGATAGAAGTATCATTTGGTAAATTTGGAGAGGGTTTTACAGGTAAACTATATTTACTAGTGTGGGTATAATTCTTTATAGAAATTACGGTTAAGTCGCATTTTACTTGGTTTTCTAACCAGCCCTCACCGTTAATCATTTTTCCATATTCTCCAATAGTCATTCCATAAACAACAGGAATGGGATGCATTCCAACAAAGCTTTTGTGTTCAGATTCTAATAACGGCCCATCAATATAATGTCCGTTTGGATTTGGTCTGTCTAATAAAATAAGTGGAATATTATTCTCTGCACAGGCTTCCATAATATAATGAAGCGTTGAAATATATGTATAGAAACGTACACCTACATCTTGTATGTCAAAAACAACTACATCTATATTTGTTAATTGCTCTTTTGAAGGTTTTTTGTTTTTTCCATATAAAGAAATAATTGGTAATCCAGTTTTGCTATCAATTCCATCTTTAATATGTTCTCCTGCATCTGCTTTTCCTCTGAATCCGTGTTCTGGAGCAAACACTTTTACTACTTCAATTTCTTTTGAATTATGAATATAATCAACTAGATGAAATGATGTAATTTCAGGATTGAACTTTGATTTCTTTTCTATTATGGAAGTTTGATTAGCAACTATTGCTATTCGTTTTCCTTTCAAAAGAGGAATATAAATTCCAGTTCTATTAGCACCTGGCACAATTTTTTGCTGTACTATATTTTTACCATCATTTATTTTGTTTGGTTGTTTACATGACACATCGCAAAAAATGCTAAGCATAAACAAGAATAAATATGTACTTTTGATGGTGTTATAAATCATGAATTTTTGAATTACGAATTATTTATTGCTAAGCGAATTATTGCAGGCAAAGAGCATAAAAATAGTATATCATCTCCAATTATAAAAATTGCCATAGTAGCTATTACTTTGGGAATTGCAATTATGTTAGTGGCTGTTGCCGTAAGTTCAGGGTTTCAACAAAAAATAAGAGATAAAATAGCTGGGTTTAAAGGTCATATACAGATTACTAATTATGATAATAATAATTCTGATGTTTCCACTATTTCTATTGATGTTAACCAAGAATTTTACCCAAACTTCAAAGATATTAACGGTATAAAGAAAGTACAACCTTATATTAATAAAGGTGGTATTTTAAGAACACCAACAGATTTTCAGGGAATTGTTTTTAAAGGAGTCGATAAGGATTATGATTTTTCTTTTTTTAAAGAGTTTTTAGTAGAAGGAAGATTACCAAATTATAATCAAAAAAGAAATAGAGAAGTATTGATTTCAAAATCAATAGCAGATAGATTACAACTTAAACTAAATGATACCTTACAGGCTTGGTTTGAAAGTGCGACTGCAACTGGTTTTAAAATGAGAAAACCTGTAATAGCGGGTATTTACAATACAGGTTTTCAGGAGTTTGATAATAACATCATATTAGGAGATTTAAAAGAAGTTCAAAGAATTAATAAGTGGAAAGATAATGAAGTCGGAGGTTTTGAAATTTTATTAAATGACTTTGATGAGTTACAAGAAAAAGGAAATCAAGTTTATAGTACTATTGGAGCTACATTAAATGCAGTTACTATTGTAGATAATTTTCCTGCCATTTTTGAGTGGGTAAAGTTATTTGATAATAATGTTTGGTTTATTATAGCAATTATGGTTGTAATAGCTGGAATTAATATGATTACTGCTTTACTTGTTTTAATTTTAGAGCGTGTTCAAATGGTTGGAATCCTAAAAACATTGGGAAGCTCAAACTGGGAAATTCAAAAAGTGTTTTTATATAATGCTTCTTATTTAATCGTAAGAGGATTGATTTGGGGTAATGTTATAGGTTTAGGATTATTGTTGGTTCAAAAGTATTTTAAAATCATTTCGCTTAATCCAGAAACATATTACGTTTCAACTGTACCGGTGAATATAAACATACTTCATTTTATACTATTAAACTTAGGAACTCTAATTTTATGTTTATTAATGCTTGTAATTCCTTCGAAAATAGTTTCAAATATTCACCCATCTAAATCAATTAAGTTTGAATAAAAAAAGCACTCACTTTTGGTGAATGCTTCTTTTTATATGGTAACCTATTGATTATTTCTTTGAATAATTAATTGCAGCTTCAATAAAACTTAAAAATAAAGGATGTGGATTTAACACAGTACTTTTATATTCTGGATGATATTGTACTCCAACAAACCATGGGTGAGTAGGAATTTCTACAACCTCTACCAATCCTGTTTTAGGGTTAATTCCAGTTGCTTTCATGCCAGCTGCTTCAATTTGAGTTTTGTAATCACTATTAAACTCATATCTGTGTCTGTGGCGCTCACTAATATTATTGTTTTTATAAGCTTCGTAAGCTTTCGACTCTGTTTCCAAAGCACAATCCCAAGCTCCCAAACGCATAGTTCCTCCCATATTTGTAATCTCCTTTTGTTCTTCCATAAGATTAATTACAGGATGAGCTGTATTCTCATTCATTTCTGTAGAATTAGCTCCTTTTAAACCAACAACATTTCTTGAATATTCAATTACTGCCATTTGCATACCTAAACAAATACCTAAGAAAGGAATATTATTTTCTCTAGCATACTTTACTGCATCAATTTTACCTTCAATTCCTCTTTCACCGAAACCAGGAGCAACCAAAAGTCCATTCAATCCTTTTAATTTTTTCTCAACGTTTCCGTTTTCTAATTCTTCTGAATGAATCCAACGAACATTTACTTTTGTTTCATGAGTAGAACCTGCATGAATAAATGCTTCCGTAATTGACTTATAAGAATCATGTAATTCAACATATTTACCTATTAAACCAATTTCGATTTCTTGTTTTGGGTTTTTGTATTTTTTTACAAAACAATTCCATTCTTTTAGTTCGGGTTGTTTATCAGAAGATAATTCTAATTTTTTCAATACAACTGAATCTAAACCTTCTTCAAACATTAAATTAGGAACATCGTAAATAGTTTCTGCATCTAACGACTGAATCACATCTTCTTTCTTAACGTTACAGAATAAAGCTAGTTTACGTTTTATATCTTCGGAAATTTCATGTTCAGAGCGACATACCAATATGTCTGGTCCAATTCCACTCTGCATTAACATTTTTACTGAGTGTTGGGTTGGTTTAGTTTTCAACTCCCCAGCTGCCGCTAAATAAGGAACTAATGTTAAATGAATAACAATAGCATTGTCTTCACCTAATTCCCATTGTAATTGTCTTACAGATTCTATGTATGGTAATGATTCAATATCACCAACAGTTCCTCCAATTTCAGTTATAACGATATCATATTTACCTGTATTCCCAAGTAATTTAATTCTACGTTTAATTTCATCAGTAATATGTGGAATTACCTGAACGGTTTTTCCTAAGAACTCACCTTTACGTTCTTTATTTATTACCGATTGATAAATTCTACCAGTGGTTACATTATTAGCCTGAGATGTAGGAATGTTTAAAAAACGCTCATAATGACCTAAATCTAAATCTGTCTCGGCGCCATCATCGGTTACATAACACTCTCCATGTTCATATGGATTTAATGTTCCCGGATCAATATTAATGTATGGGTCTAATTTTTGTATGGTAACTGAGTATCCTCTTTCTTGTAATAGTTTCGCTAAAGAGGCGGCAATAATACCTTTTCCTAAGGATGAAGTAACCCCTCCAGTTACAAATACATATTTTGTGTTGTTCATGCAGTATTAGGTTTGCGCAAAAGTAATAACATTGATAGTTTTCACAATAAAAAACGAAGAAAATTCGATGAGTTTTAGGTTAAAAAAAAATATCTCAAAAAAAAGTATTTAATCACTTGTCAAGTTAAAAAACAGTTGTATATTTGCCAACGCTTTTAGCAGTCGGAATTTCACTATTAGCAAAATTAATTTTTGAATATTTCAAGTTTTATTTAAAATGAGTAAAAGAACTTACCAACCATCGAAAAGAAAGAGAAGAAACAAACACGGTTTCAGAGAAAGAATGGCTTCTGCTAATGGTAGAAAAGTATTAGCTAGAAGAAGAGCAAAAGGAAGAAAGAAATTATCGGTTTCGTCTGAATCAAGACCGAAAAAATAATGATTTAGAGTTGTTTATATCAAGGTGTTACTGTTTATTAGTAACACCTTTTTTTATACCTAATCAATTTATATTTATATTTTTACAACACAACAAGCAAAACACACAAAAACAAAACAACACAAATGCCTAAGAGAAAAGACCTAAAATCGATTTTAATTATTGGATCAGGGCCGATCGTAATTGGACAAGCATGTGAGTTCGATTATTCTGGTTCTCAAGCTTTACGTTCTTTAAGAGAAGATGGAATAGAAACGATTTTAATCAATTCAAATCCAGCTACAATCATGACAGATCCTTCAATGGCTGATCATGTGTATTTATTACCTTTAAAAACAAAATCTTTAATTCAAATTTTAAAGGAACACCCACAAATTGATGCTGTATTACCTACAATGGGAGGACAAACAGCGTTAAATTTATGTATTGAAGCAGATGAGAAAGGTATTTGGGAAGACTTCGGAGTTGAAATTATCGGAGTAGACATTGATGCTATCAATATTACAGAAGATAGAGAGAAATTTAGAGAGTTAATGGGACAAATTGATGTGCCAATGGCTCCTCAAGCAACAGCAACGTCATATTTAAAAGGTAAAGAAATTGCTCAAGAATTTGGTTTTCCATTATGTATTAGAGCATCGTTTACGTTAGGTGGAGCAGGAGCTTCAATTGTTTACAATGAAGATGAGTTCGAAGAATCATTAACGAGAGGATTAGAGATTTCTCCAATTCACGAAGTAATGATTGATAAAGCGATGATGGGATGGAAAGAATACGAGTTAGAGTTATTACGTGATGATAACGATAATGTTGTAATTATCTGTTCTATTGAAAATATGGATCCAATGGGAATCCATACGGGAGATTCAATCACAGTCGCACCGGCAATGACACTCTCTGATCAAACATATCAGAAAATGCGTGATATGGCAATTAAAATGATGCGTTCTATAGGTGAATTTGCAGGTGGATGTAACGTTCAGTTTGCTGTTTCTCCAGATGAGAAAGAAGATATTATTGCCATTGAAATTAACCCACGTGTATCTCGTTCATCAGCATTAGCATCTAAAGCAACTGGATATCCAATTGCAAAGATTGCTGCTAAATTAGCTATCGGATATACATTAGATGAATTAGATAATCAAATTACAAAATCTACTTCAGCTTTATTTGAGCCAACGTTAGATTATGTAATCGTGAAAATTCCTCGTTGGAACTTTGATAAATTCGAAGGTTCTGACAGAACTTTAGGTTTACAAATGAAGGCTGTAGGAGAGGTAATGGGAATTGGACGTTCTTTCCAGGAAGCATTGCACAAAGCGACTCAGTCATTAGAAATTAAACGTAATGGTTTAGGTGCAGATGGTAAAGGTTATAAAGATTACAATCAAGTAATTGATAAATTAACACATGCAAGTTGGGATCGTGTATTCGCAATTTACGACGCGATTGCAATGGGAATTCCTTTGAGTAAGATTTACGATATCACAAAGATAGATATGTGGTATTTAAAACAGTATGAGGAATTATTTCACTTAGAGAAAGAGATTTCTACCTATACAATTGATACTCTTGACAGAGAATTACTTTTAGAGGCTAAGCAAAAAGGATATGGTGATCGTCAGATTGCGCACATGTTAGGGTGTTTAGAAAGTGAGGTATATAAGAAACGTGAAGAGTTGAAAATTAAGCGTGTATATAAGTTAGTTGATACTTGTGCAGCAGAATTTAAAGCTCAAACTCCATATTATTATTCAACATTCGAAAATGAAGTTGAAACTGCTGATGGAGAAAAATTACCTGCGAACGAAAGTATTGTTTCGGATAAGAAGAAAATTATCGTTTTAGGTTCTGGGCCAAACAGAATTGGACAAGGAATCGAATTTGATTATTGTTGTGTTCACGGAGTATATGCTGCAAAGGAATGTGGTTACGAAACAATTATGATTAACTGTAACCCAGAAACTGTTTCGACAGATTTTGATACGGCAGATAAATTATACTTCGAACCTGTATTCTGGGAGCATATCTACGATATCATTAAGCATGAAAAACCAGAAGGTGTAATCGTTCAGTTAGGTGGACAAACAGCACTTAAATTAGCAGAAAAGTTAGATAGATACGGAATTCCAATTATCGGAACTAGCTACAAATCTTTAGATTTAGCTGAGGATAGAGGAAGTTTCTCAACATTATTAAAAGATAATAATATTCCTTATCCAAGATTTGGAGTTGCTACAAATGCAGATGAGGCTTTAGCTTTAGCTGATGAGTTAGACTTCCCAATCTTAGTTCGTCCATCGTATGTATTAGGAGGACAAGGAATGAAGATTGTTATTAATAAAGAAGAGTTATTAGAGCATGTAGTTGATTTATTACGTAAGATTCCAAATAACAAATTATTATTAGATCACTATTTAGAAGGAGCAATTGAAGCGGAAGCGGATGCTATTTGTGATGGAGAAAATGTGTATATCATTGGTATTATGGAGCACATTGAGCCATGTGGAATTCACTCAGGAGATTCTAACGCGACATTACCTCCTTTCAATTTAGGAGAGTTAGTGTTGGAGCAAATTAGAGAATATACAAAGAAGATTGCTTTAGAATTGAATACAGTAGGTTTAATTAATATTCAGTTTGCAATTAAAGATGATAAAGTATATATCATCGAAGCGAATCCAAGAGCTTCTCGTACAGTTCCATTTATAGCAAAAGCTTACAAAGAACCTTATGTAAACTATGCAACGAAGGTAATGTTAGGAGAGAAGAAAGTAACTGATTTTAGTTTTAATCCTCAATTAGAAGGTTATGCTATTAAACAACCAGTATTCTCATTTAACAAATTCCCGAATGTAAATAAGAAGCTTGGTCCAGAAATGAAGAGTACTGGAGAAAGTATTTTATTTATTGATAGTTTAAGAGATGATGATTTTTATGACTTATATGCAAGAAGAAAAATGTATTTGAGTAAATAATCATATCTGAGACATTTTATGAAAGCCTAAAGAGAAATCTTTAGGTTTTTTTTATGTCAAATTTTTAACAGAATGTTAACTGGTTGTATATGCAACTAAGTTATAAAGTAGCCGTAAATTTGTTAACTACAGAAATGTAATAATGGATATAGAGAAAACATTGGCGCCATGGTTAGGTAAAACTACTAAGATGATTGATAATTACATTCAAGAGATGTTTCATGAAATGAATATTAGTCTTACTAAAACACAATGGGTTCTATTAAAAAAACTTCATGAAAAAGATGGTGTCCCTCAACAGGAGTTGGCGTTTCTCACAGGAAGAGATAAAACTTCCCTTACAAGGTTGGTAAATACAATGGAGAAGAAAGGCTTGTTAGCTAGAATTCCTTCAAAGACTGACAAAAGAATTAATCATATTTATTTGACAAAGAAAGGAACTGGACTTTTCCAGAAAACATTACCAGTTATTCAAGATTTCGCAAAGTCGTTACAGGAAAATATTTCAGAGGAAGAAATTCAATCAACAATAAGAATTATTCAAAAAGTACAAGAAAATTTAATATCAAAAACGCAAAACAGTTGCACTAGCAACTAATACTATTATATGAGAAAACTAATCATTACCGGAACGGGTTTAGCTTTATTGGCTTTATCCTTTTTAATTTCGAATTATTTCGAGAACAGTAAAAAGAATCCAAAACCAAAAGCGGTTAAAATTGAAAAGACAGTTTTTGTTGATGAAGTAAAAAATCGTGAAGTACCAATTGTTGTCACTGCTAATGGAAATCTAGTGGCTAAAAACAAGGTTGATATTTATTCTGAAGTTCAAGGTGTTTTGCAAGATACAGGCAAGGATTTTCGTATAGGAACACCATTTAAAAAAGGACAAACATTATTAAAAATTAATAATCAAGAGTTTTATGCATCTATAAAATCTCAGCGCAGTGTTTTACAGAGTTCAATTGCTTCGATAATGCCAGATATAAGATTAGATTATCCCGAGTCCTTTGAAGCTTGGAATTCTTATTTAAAGAATTTTAATATTAATAATTCGTTAGCTCCATTACCCGAGCCTAAATCAAATAAGGAGAAATATTTTATTTCAGGAAAAAATATTTACACAAGCTTTTATAACATAAAGAATCTCGAAGTTAGACTTGGTAAATATAATATTAGAGCACCATTTAATGGTGTTTTAACAGAAGCATTGGTTACAAACGGAACGTTGGTAAGAGCTGGTCAAAAGATGGGTGAATTTATTGATGTTTCCATTTTTGAGTTACCACTTTCAGTAAATGCTAGTTTTGCTGATGTTGTAGTTAAAGGAAAAAAAGTATCACTGCGAAACTTAGAGAAAACTAAAGCATGGGAAGGTGTTGTTACCAGAATTAATGGAAAAATAGATCAAACATCGCAAACAGTAACTATTTATATTGAAGTAAAAGGAGAAGGATTAAGAGAAGGAATGTATTTAGAAGCAGATGTTTCTACGAAACCTATATCTGGGGCTATTGAAATTAATCGAAAATTACTTGTAGAAAATAAAGCAGTTTATGTAGTAAAAGATTCTGTTTTAAGCTTAGTCGATATTAATCCTGTTCATTTTAACGAAAAAACAGTTGTTGTAAAAGGATTAGCGGATGGAAACAAATTAGTTTCAAAACCTGTTGCTGGCGCTTATTCGGGAATGCCAGTTAAGATTTTTTCTGAAAAATCATCAACTAAATAAAGGTACGATATGAAAAAAATTATAGCGTATTTTATTAAGTATCCAGTAGCGGTAAATATTATTATAATTGCTTTTGTGATCTTAGGTTATCTAGGTTTTTCAACCTTAAAATCTTCTTTCTTTCCGCTTACAAGAGTAAAATTTATCAGTATAAATGTAGTATATCCAGGAGCCTCGCCTCAGGAAATTGAAGAAGGAGTAGTTCTTAAGATAGAAGACAATTTAAAAGGAATTGTAGGTGTTGATAGGGTAACTTCAACTTCTTCCGAAAACGCCGCAAGTATTACGGTTGAAACACTTAAAGATTATGATATTAATGTAGTCTTAGCTGATGTAAAAAATGCAGTAGATAAAGTACCTAACTTTCCTACGGGAATGGAACCACCAGTGGTTGCAAAGGTTGAAAATATAAGAGAAACCATAAGTTTTGTAGTAACTGGAGAAGGAATTTCATTAAAATCATTAAAATCAATTGCAAGAGATATTGAAAACGATATTCGCAGATTCGATGGGATATCTCAAATTGGTATTACAGGTTATCCAGCAGAGGAAATTGAAATCGCGGTGAATGAAAACTCTCTTTTAGCTTATAATCTTACTTTTAATCAAGTTGCAAATGCTGTATCGTCTGCAAATATTTTAACTACAGGAGGTTCGGTAAAAACAGATGCAGAAGAATATTTAATACGTGCTAACAATCGTTCCTATTATGGAGATGAGTTAGATAATATAGTTGTAAAGGCTGATGCCTCTGGTCGTATTATTCGATTAAAAGATGTCGCTACAGTAAGAGATATTTGGAACGAAACACCGAACAGAAATTATTATAACGGAAATTTGGCGGTTAGAGTTCAGGTAAGCAACACTAATAATGAGGATTTGTTGTCATCTGCTGAAAAGATTAACGAGTATATTACTAAGTTCAATAAAGAGCACAAGAATGTAAAACTTGAAATTACAAGGGATTCATCTATTACATTAAATCAACGTACAGAGTTGCTTTTTAAGAATGCTTGGCAAGGAATGTTGTTAGTAATGTTGTTTTTATCACTGTTTTTACGTCCTAGGTTGGCATTTTGGGTTGCTGCAGGTTTACCAGTTGCTTTTTTCGGAATGTTCATGTTGGCGGGATATTTTAATATTACAATAAACGTATTGTCATTATTCGGAATGATTATCGTTATCGGAATATTGGTAGATGATGGAATCGTTATATCTGAAAATATTTATCATCATTTTGAGAAAGGGAAAAACCCAATCCGTGCGGCAATTGATGGAACAATGGAAGTTGTACCACCAATTATTTCTGCAATTACAACTACGGTACTAGCTTTTTCGGTATTCTTCTTTTTAGATGGTAATATCGGTGAGTTTTTCGGAGAGGTAGCTACAGTTGTTGCATTAACATTAATACTTTCGTTGGTGGAGGCTCTAATTATTTTACCAGCACACGTTGCACACTCAAAATCTTTGGATAGAAATCAAAAATTATACAAGTTTAATAAGTATGCTGAGGATGTAATGGATTTCATGAGAGATAAACTGTATGCGCCAGCATTAAAGTTTGTATTAGAGTTTAAATTTTTTGGTTTAATAATTCCGATAGGTTTTTTAATGATAACGATTGGTGCGTTTAAAGGAGGGATTATCAGAGGAACTTTTTTCCCATCTATTGCAAGTGATCGTGTCTCTATTAATTTAACCATGCCTCAGGGAACTAATGAAAGAATCACTGATAGTATTATTACGGCTATCGAAGATAAAGTTTGGGAAGTAGAAAAAGAGTTTACCAAGAAGTATGGAAATGAAGGGGAACCGGTTGTTGAAAATGTATTAAAACAAATAGGGCCAGGTTCTGCTCAGGCTTCTTTACGAATTAACTTATTGCCTGGAGAAGAAAGAACTTTTGGTTCTAGAGAAATTACCAATGTAATTAGAGATCGGGTAGGAGGGGTTTATGGAGTTGAATCTTTAACTTTTGGTTCTGGTGGAAATTTTGGAGGAAGTCCGGTTTCAGTTTCTTTATTGAGTAATAATATTCAAGAATTAAAAGCTGCCAAAACAGAACTGAAAGAGGAGTTAAAGAAAAACCAGGAGCTAAAAGATGTTACTGACAACGATCCACAAGGAATTAAGGAAATTAAAATTCAATTAAAGGATAATGCTTATCTATTAGGATTGAATTTAAATGATGTAATGTCTCAAATTAGAAGTGGATTCTTTGGCAGACAAGCGCAGCGTTTTCAACGTGGACAGGACGAGATAAAAGTTTGGGTGAGATATAACAGAAAAGAGCGCTCATCAATCAAAAATCTTGATGATATGCGAATTTCTGCTCCAAATGGAACTCGTGTACCACTTTCTGAAATAGCAACTTATGAAATTGAGCGTGGTGAAATTTCAATTAATCACTTAGAAGGTAGAAGAGAAATAAAGGTTGAGGCAGATATGAAAGATGCGCAGGCCAGTGCTACGGATGTTTTAACTGATATTCAGCAGCGAATTATGCCTGAGTTAAAGGCTAAATATCCATCTGTTTCTGCATTATATGAAGGGCAAAATAGAGAAGCATCAAAAGTTTCTGGTTCAGCAAAAATTGTAGGTCCGGTAATATTATTGCTAATTTATATAGTCATTGTGTTTACATTCCGTTCATATGGTCAGCCATTCATGTTATTGGTAATGGTTCCATTTAGTTTAATTGGTGTTGCTTGGGGACATTACATTCATGGTTTTGCCGTAAACATTTTATCACTTTTAGGAATTATCGCATTAATCGGTATTATGGTAAATGACGGATTGGTACTTATTAGCAAATTCAATACCTATTTAAAGGAAGGCTTAAAGTATGAAGAAGCTTTATTCGCTGCCGGAAAGTCAAGATTTAGAGCAATATTCCTTACTACCATTACAACAGTTGCCGGATTAGCACCTCTGATTTTTGAAACAAGTAGACAAGCACAGTTTTTAATTCCAATGGCAATTTCTATTGCTTATGGAATCATGATTGCTACTTTCTTAACCCTATTAACATTACCAGTTTTATTATCGATTTCTAACTATGCGAAAGTTTATTTCTATTGGTTATGGGAAGGAGAAAGACCTACTAGAGAAGAAGTTGAAAGAGCGATTAAAGAGTTGAAATCGGAAGAAGAAGAATTAGCATAAAATGAAACACATGAAAAAACAAATTGTAATTTTAGTTGGGCTGCTATTGTCAAATAGTGTTTTTTATGCTCAAGAAATTCTAAGCAAAGAGAAGGCTTTAGAACTTACCTTAGAGAACAATTATGATATTCGAATTACTAAAAATAACGTAGCTACCGCAGAAAATAATAAAAGTATTTATAATAGTGGATATTTACCAACAGTTACGGGTAACGCTGGAGCAAGATATACAAATAATGATACGGATATCGAATTTCAAGATGGAACAGTGAACACCGTAACAGGAGCCGAATCTGAAAACTATAATGCTTCAATTGGTTTAAATTATACGATTTTTAATGGTTTTAATAGACAGAATGCTTTTAAACGTTTAAAAGAAAGTTATAACTTAACTGAACTTCAGGGGCGTCAGGTTATGGAGAATACAGTAATAACTTTGTTTATTGCTTACTACGAAGTAGCGAGACTTTCAGAAAATGAATCAACCCAAAAACAAGCGTTAGAAATTTCAAAAGAGCGTTTAAAAAGAGCGAATTATAGCTTTGATTATGGACAAAACACAAAGTTAGATGTTTTAAATGCAGAAGTTGATGTCAATAATGATAGTATAACTTACATAGATGTTCGAAGACAATTGAAAAATGCTAAGCGTGATTTAAACGTTGTTCTAGGAAGAAAGGTAAATACGCCGTTGGATGTAAATACCGATATTTTGTATGATACCGAAATTAATTTGGAAAATATTATTAATAAGGCAAAATCTGAAAATGCTAATCTATTACAATCTAAGAAGAATATTGAACTAAGTCGATTGGATGTTAAAATTAATCAATCAGGTTGGATGCCGAATGTAAGCTTGACAAGTTCTTATGCTTGGAATAGAAATAGTGGAGATGCTACCAATGCTTTTAGTCCAATTAGTAATACACAAGTAGGTTTGAGTGCTGGAGTTAATTTAACATGGAATTTATTTGATGGTGGTAGGACTAGAACAAATGTGAATAATGCTAAAATAGCTTTAGAAACTCAGGAAATTAGAAAAGAACAGTTAGAGGAGCAGTTAGAAAGAGATATAAATAATGCCTGGGAGACATATCAAAATAGTTTGTTTGCATTAAAAGCTCAAGAGAAAAATGTTCAAACTAATAAACTAAATTTTGAACGTTCAAAAGAACGTTATAAACTTGGTCAAATTACTTCTATTGATTTTCGTCAGGCTCAAATTAATTTAATCAATGCAGAATTAAGTAGAAATAATGCTAAATACGTAGCTAAGAATGCAGAATTAAGATTGCTTCAGTTCTCAGGAGAATTATTGAATCATAAGAACTTTTAAAAAGAGAAATCTTATTATAAGTAAAAAGCCGAAGTTATCAACTTCGGCTTTTCTTTTGGTGATTAATCTATTACCCTTCAATTAAAAGAAGCCACCACCTCCTTGTTTTTCGTTACTATCTCTTCTTCTTCTAGACTTAGCTTTGTTTTTTCCACCACCAAATCTGTAGTTAAATCCTAGGTAAGCTGTTCTACTTTCCCACTTAAATCTACCATTTTGTGTAAATGGATTATCTGATGCAAATTGAAATTGCATAGTATTGAAAATATCGTTAACTCTAAATGTTAAGTTTCCTTTACCTCCGAAAACTGTATAATTAGCACCTAAGTTTACCATTTTCATAGGGTCAACTGTCCATTGAATATCTTGAACTGAACCTCTGTACATTGCAAATAATTGTAATCTAAGTTTTTTAGAAACTGTAAAACTGTTACTAATTCTAGCATTAAAAACTTCGTTTTGTACTTCTAATCTAGGTGCAGATGGGTTAGATAAGTCTGCTACTCCAAATTGCTTTTGAGAATAGAAATCCATACTAGCATTTGCTCTCCACCATTTTGCAATTTTATAATTAGATGATAATTCAACTCCATATGCATCGGTATCATCAAAGTTTTGGAACGTTAAAATTTGTCTTACATTATTTGGATCTGCTGGATCTCTGAAAGTAACTCTCGAGATTACATCGTTAATATTTCTGTAGAATGTTCCTAATGTTATTGATCCTCCTTTTACTTTTCTCGTATAGTTTACTTCAATTGAGTTCGTAAACTGTGGTAATAAATTTTCGTTACCTACAGACGTAATTAAAGGTGTGCTCCATTCTCTAATCGGATTTACTTGTTGAATATTAGGTCTATCTACACGTTTACTGTAACTTAATTGAAACTGATTTTTGTCAGAAGGATTGTAGGTAAAGAAAGCAGATGGATAAATAGTAAAAATATCATCCGTGACTGTTTCTGTTCCAACTGTTTCAACGTTGAATTTACCTTCAATATTAAACTGCTCTAATCTCGCACCTAATTGCATTGTAACTTTTCCAAAAGTATGTCCATAATTAGCATAACCAGAGAAGATTTTTCTGTCGTAACTAAATGATGAATTATTAAAGTTAGTTTGGTTAGTTCTATTGGTGTTATCTGTTCCATCCTCACGGTATTCCAATCCAAGTTCTAATTTACCTTTCTCGGAAACAGGGTTTGTATAATCTAGGTTCATTAAAATATTATAACGCTCATTATTGATATCATTAAAATAATTTAATTCTCCATCGTTTGGATTCAATAAATCGTTATTTATAAGTAACTGTGGTGCATCGTTAATAGAGTATGTTGATTCAAATTCAACATTATGTCCTTTCTTTTTGAAATCATGTTTATAATTTACATTATACGTTTGATTATGATTATTGTTGTCTTGAGAGTTTGGTGCGTTACTTACTAAATTATTAGAGGCATCCGAAACTAAGACACGACCATTTGCTCCATTATCAGACCAATTTTGGGTAGTATAGAATGAAAAAGTGTTTTTATCATCAATATACACATCAGCTCCAATTTTAAATAAATGAGATTCATTTTCATTGATAAATAAGAAATCCTGAAAATTCACTCCATCTCTATTGATGAAACCAAAGTTAAATCTGTCTCCGCCATTAAATCCATAGTTTCCAAAAAAGTTGACGTTTCCTGTTTTATAGTTCATGTTTGTAGAAGCATTGTAACGAACATAATGTCCAGTTTCAACTCCTGTATTAAGCGATCCATTGAATCCCATATTGGCGTTTTTATTTAGAATGATATTAATAATACCACTCATTCCTTCTGGGTTATATTTTGCTGATGGATTTGTAATTAATTCAACACTCTTAATCGACGTAGAAGGTAATTGTCTTAATAACTGTGCAGCAGGAATATTCGTAGGTCGCCCATCTACTAATACACGAACATTTTCGTTTCCACGTAAGCTAATATTTCCTGTTTGGCTATCAACGCTAACAGATTGTACGTTGTTTAACAGTTCAGAGGCCGTAGCACCAGCAGAAGTTAAATCTTTTCCAACATTAATAACCTTACGGTCAACTTTTTGTACTACTGTAGAGGTTTCTGCTCTAACTTCAACTTCTTCTAAGGTTGTAGAGTCTTCCTCCAAAGCAATCGTTCCTAGTTTAATATTTCTATTTTTAGAGCCAATTGTAATTTCTCGACTTACAGTTTTGTAACCTATAAACTGAATTTCAACAAAACTTTTTCCTTCTGGAATTTTGGTAACGTTAAAAAGTCCATTATCATCTGTAATTCCTCCAGTTAATACTTTTTTAGCTGCATCTCTAATAATAATATTTACGTAAGGTAATGGCTCTTTAGTTAATTTGTCTATAATTTTTCCTGAAATTTTTCCTGGTCTGGGCAGGTCATCTTTTTTCATTTGTGCAAATGAACTTGTACTAATAGCTAATACAAGTAATAATAAAATTCTTCTCATCTCTTATGTTGTTATTGTAGTTCTTCAATGCATAAAAGACTACGAGAAGATTAGTTTTGTTACTTCGTTTAACACTGTTTAACGAATTATTAACAGTGCAGTTAAAATAAAAAAAAGGTTGTTTTTAAACGTGTACAGGAACTTTTGTGGTGCAAGTAAAAACTTCCCCAACCCTTGCTAGTTCTACGTTTTCAAATACTGTTTGTGCTTCTTCTCTGAAGCACTCAATATCTGAATAACGACTAGAATAATGGCCTAAAATTAATTTTCCAACATTAGCATTTTTAGCAATAGTTGCTGCTTGTTCTGCTGTAGAATGTTTTGTTCTTTCGCAAAGATGCTCTAGTTCTTTTAAAAAAGTAGCTTCATGATATAAAACATCAACATCTTGTATAATCGGAACAATATCTGGTTTAAACATTGTATCACTACAAAAGGCAAAACTTTTCGGTTTCTCAGGAGCTACTGTAAGTTCTTCATTCGCTATAATCTCTCCCGAACTCAACATAAAATCTTTACCTGCTTTTAAATTATGATAATCACAGATTTCGATTTCATCGTATTGTTTGATATTGTCTAAATGTAAGTTTCTTGCTTTTGGTTTTTCTTTAAATAAATAACCATTAGTGTAAACTCTATGATGTAAAGGAATAGTGTAAACTAAAACCTTATCATCTTCAAAGATTAACTCACTTTTATTTGAGGTTAACTCATGAAAAACAATATTATATTTCACATGAGACATTGACAGTTTGAGTTGTAATTCTGTAACTTCTTTGATTCCTTTTGGACCAAAAACATGTAAATCTTTTTCTCGGTTTAAAATTCCGAAAGTAGATAATAAACCGATTAACCCGAAGAAATGATCACCATGTAAGTGAGAAATAAAAATATGATTGATTTTAGAAAAACCAACTTTATACTTTCTCATTTGTCGTTGCGTTCCTTCACCACAATCTATTAAAAAATGTCTGTTATTTATTTCTAGATATTGAGAAGTTGGGTGTGCATTTACTCTTGGAGTTGCTGAATGACAACCTAATACTGTTAATTTTAAACTCATCTAATTACAAAACGTTTAGAAATTACTTCATTTCCTGTTTGAATTGCGTAGATGTACATGCCTGAACTTAAATTGTTTCTTTTAAATGGAAGCTCATTTTTTCCTACATGAGCTGACATTTTTTTTGTAAAAACAGTCTTTCCAAGTACATTTCTGACGCTAATCAAAACTTCTTGTTGGGTAGTTGAGTTAAAAGTTATAGTGGTTGAATTTAAAAAAGGGTTTGGTGATGCCACCAATTTATTCACCGATTTCTCCTGAGAGTAAAGCAATGAAGCACATAAAAAACAAAAGATAAAAAGTAGTTTTTTTATCATAATAAAAGGGGATATTATTTGTTAAAAACCTAAATCTCTTTGGATATTTTCCATTTCTAACACATCTTCTGCTTCTTGTAAAGTAGGAACAATGTTAAAAGTCTCAGGGAAATTATCCACGTCAACATTCTGATATACAACTACAAAAGTTGTGCCGCTTTCTTGATGTATATCAGCACATTTCAAAAATAACGAAATTTCTTGCTCATTTGCAATAAGATTCGATGAAATGTTGATTATTACATTGTTTTTAGCAAATTCTTTATGTTTATTTGAAAATAAATCATAAAATTCTGAAAAATATGTTTCTTCAGAACTAATTAAAATATAATCTTCTTTGTGTTCTATTTTCATGATAACTATCTTTTTATTTGTTGTGCTAACAAATAAATAACAGCCATTCTTACTGCAACTCCATTTTCAACTTGGTTAAGGATGATAGACTGTTTACTATCTGCTACGTCACTTGTTAATTCGACACCTCTATTTATAGGTCCTGGGTGCATAATTACAATATCTTTGCCAAGATTATCTAAAATCTCTTTATTAATACCAAAAAGCTGTGTGTATTCTCTGGTAGAAGGGAAATATTTAATATCCATTCTCTCGTGCTGAACACGAAGAACATTGGCTACATCACACCATTCTAGTGCTTTTTTAAGATTTGTTTCTACTTCAACACCTAAACTAGAAATATACCTCGGGATTAAGGTAGTAGGTCCGCAAACTTTAACCTGTGCGCCTTGTAATTGTAGAGCGAAAATATTTGATAAAGCTACTCTAGAGTGCAGAATATCTCCAACAATTACAATTTTTTTTCCTTTTAAATCAGAATTTAAAGCCTCTCTCATCGAAAAACTATCTAATAAAGCTTGTGTAGGATGTTCATGAGTTCCATCACCTGCATTTACAATTCTAGCATCTACATGTTTTGATAAGAAAACACCAGCTCCAACATTTCCATGACGCATTACCACAATATCAACTTTCATTGATAAGATGTTGTTTACTGTATCAATAAGAGTTTCTCCTTTTTTAACAGAAGATTGTCCAGCAGAGAAATTAATCACATCAGCAGATAAACGTTTTTCTGCTAATTCAAAAGATAATTTGGTACGAGTACTATTTTCAAAAAATAAGTTGGCAATAGTAATATCTCTTAGAGAAGGAACTTTTTTAATTGGCCGATTTATAACTTCTTTAAAATGAGTAGCAGTTTCAAAAATAAGTTCTAAATCATTTTTGTTCAGATATTTTATTCCTAATAAATGTTCTACACTTAACTGCTTCATTATTGTTCTTTCTTAGATTGTTTAGGTACTAAGTATATTTCGTCTTTTGAATGTGTGTCTTTCCAGTTCACCAGCACTTTTTCTTCATTAATGGCGTCTACTTGTCTACCACGATAATTTGGTTGAATTGGTAAATGCCTGCTAAATCTGCGATCAATTAAAACCAATAACTCAATGTTGGTTGGTCTTCCAAAAGCCTGTAGGGCCGTTAATGCTGATCTTACACTTCTTCCTGAGTATAGAACGTCATCAATTATGACTACTTTTTTATTCTCAATTAAAAAGTCAATTTTGGTTGGTGTAGCTTCTAAAGGTTCATCATTTCTTCTAAAATCATCACGATAAAATGTAATATCTAATAAGCCTAGTTTTAAATTTTTGATATTGTAGTCTTCAACCAAAATCTTTTGTAAGCGTTCTGCTAAAAAAGTTCCTCTTGGTTGTAAACCGATTAAAACTGTATTAGAAAAGTCGTTATGATTTTCGATTAGCTGACATGCTAGTCGATGCAGAATTATTTCAATTTCTTTAGAAGTAAGTAGTGTTTTTCTGCTCATTTTATGCTACCAATTTAATTGATAGTTCCAAAGTTCAAAAGTAGTATAAAAATGGCTCAAGGCAAAATTAAACTGTAAGAAACCTTTAACGATGAAATAATATCTATATTTGCCCTCTTTTAAAATTAAGAAAACAATTATGACTGAGTTTATTACCAAAAGAGTAGGGAATATTAGAAATGATGTTTTATCTGGAATTACAGTTGCATTAGCATTAGTTCCAGAGGCAGTAGCATTTGCTTTCGTTGCGGGTGTTGATCCGTTAGTAGGATTGTACGCCGCTTTTATGATTGGATTAATTACTTCGATTTTTGGAGGGAGACCAGGAATGATTTCAGGAGCAACTGGAGCGTTGGCAGTCGTAATGGTGAATTTAGTTGCAGAAGGAAATGCCATGGGAGCTGCTGATGAAAACCTTGGTTTGTATTATTTGTTTTTAACGGTGATGTTAATGGGAGTTATACAAATGTTAGCAGGAGTTTTTAAACTAGGAAAGTTTGTTCGATTAATTCCACATCCTGTAATGATGGGGTTTGTAAATGGTTTGGCAATTGTAATATTTTTATCTCAATTGGGAATGTTTACCAAGAAAGTTGCAGGAGAAAAAGTTTGGTTACAAGGAACAGAACTATTTTTAATGATTGGATTTGTAGGATTAACGATGTTAATCATGTGGGGGTTACCTAAAATAAAAGCAACTAAAAAATTACCAGAAGCGTTAATCGCAATTTTAGTAGTTTCAGCTATTGTAATTTTTGGTGGTTTGGACAACATGGCAACTGTTGGTTCATTTATTAGAGAAGGTGGTGGAGAAGGACTAAAAGGAGGTTTTCCAGTTCCTGTTTTAGAAACATTCTCAAAAATTCCATTAAACTTAGAAACATTGACTTTTATTTTTCCGTATGCTTTAATCTTAGCAGCAATTGGATTAATTGAGAGTTTAATGACGTTAAATTTAATTGATGATATTACAGAAACTCGTGGAAATACAAATCGTGAATGTTTAGCACAAGGTGGAGCTAACATTATTACTGGTTTATTTGGAGGAATGGGAGGTTGTGCAATGATTGGACAATCTATTATTAATATTAAAAGTGGTGGTCGTGGAAGATTGTCTGGTATTACGGCAGCAGTATTCTTATTAATGTTCATTCTTTTTGCTTCATCTTTAATTGAACAAGTTCCAATTGCTGCTTTAGTAGGAGTTATGTTTATGGTAGTAATCGGAACGTTTGCTTGGAGTAGTTTTAGAATTGCTAGTAAAATTCCAAGAACGGATTTATTCGTTTTAATTTTAGTTTCATCATTAACAGTAATTTTCGATTTAGCAATTGCGGTAATTGCAGGGGTAATTGTAAGTGCATTAGTTTTTTCTTGGGAGAATGCAAAAATGATTAGAGCTCGTAAACGTATGCGTGAAGATGGAACAAAAGTGTACGAAATTTGGGGACCATTATTCTTTGGAAGCATCTCTTCTTTTAATGAAAAGTTTGATGTAAAAAATGATCCAGATAATGTTCTTATTGATTTTATTGAAAGTAGAATTTCAGATCACTCAGCATTAGAAGCTTTATTTGTTTTAGTTGAGAAATATCAAGCTGCGGGAAAAACAATTAAATTAAAACATTTAAGTGAAGATTGTAAAGTGTTAATGTACAAAGCAAGTGATAAGTTTCATGATATAATTATCGAAGATGTTGATGATCCTAGGTATCATTTAGCAGCAAATCCAGAGGCGTTTCCAAAGCCTCTGAATGAATATAAATTTTAAATAAAAAGCTCCTGATTTTTCAGGAGCTTTTTATTTTTATCTTAATAATGACCTATGGAATTTTGAAAATAGGTAATCTCATATGGGCAGGTTCGTAATGTGGAGTTTGCATGTAAATCCAATTTAGTTGAGCTCTAGGATTATTCGCAAAAACTGTATCAGTTTTAATTTTGTTTTGAAAATCGGCTTTGACTAATGGATTCTTGTTTAAGAATTCTTCCGCTTTATCTTCGAAAACATAAGGAGAAAACCCTTCTTTTCGTTGCAAAATGGTGTCAAAAAAGTTCCAATTAAAGAAACTATCTACAGCTTCCGCTTCTAAGGTTTCTAGTAAATATCGAATTCCATTTTGGTTGGTAGGAACTAAATAATCACCTTTTGAAAACTTTACATAATTAACACTTTTCTTAATTTCTGTATTGTAGTGTAAATAATGACCTTCAAAAGGAGAACTTAATGTTTTAAAAGAAGTAATATGATTCACTTCAACATTCATAACTGTATCTTTTGAAAAACGTGTAAATTCTATGTTGTTATTTGCTAATCTTTCAATTACATTTTGCCAACCTTTAGGAATAATGTATGCTTTTGGAATCGCAATTTCCTTAGTTGTTTTAAATTTATTATAGTAATTCACTTCTTTTTGGAAAGGTTTCGATTTATCGTAAAATAATCTTTTTCCAGAGGTAACTTTACTATCAATATATGAACCCTCATATCCTTTAAAGTTGAATTTTGAAGGATTTTCTCTATCAACTTTATACTGAATCGGATACGTTTTCTTCTTTAGAATATTTTCAGTAGCACTTGTTCTTAAATTTTTAATTTTTTCAGAGTTTTCTTCCGTGAAATCAAGCATAGATAACATTAGTTCATATGTTTGTTCAACACGAATTTTATAAGGTTTCAACATATGTGTTTCAACCATCATTCCGAAAGTATTGAATAATGTGGTGTATCCTGTTGAGTAGCGTGGTGAATCCATAAACTGAGACCATCCTTTATCAGGAGTACTTCCCCAAACATTTACATAAGGAGTAATAGGAATGTTTTTCTTTTCTAAAGAATTCTCTAAATAAGGTCTTATTTCTGTTTCAAGAAAACTTCCAAGATGGCCGCCTAATTTATTATGTTGGGTAAATAAATGCGTAATCGCATACTGATAGTCAGCTCCATTACTCACGTGGTTGTCAATAAAAATATCTGGATTTACAGTATGGAATATTTCAGCAAAAGCTATAGCATTTTTTGTGTCTTGCTTTATGAAATCTCTGTTTAAATCAAAGTTTCTTGCATTTCCTCTAAATCCATATTCTTTTGGTCCATTTTGATTTGCTCTTGTATGCGAATTTCTATTCAACGCTCCTCCAATATTATAAATCGGAATTACACAAATTAACGAATTCTTATAAGCGTTTTGAAGAGAGTCATTTTGAACGATATTTCGTAACATCATCATGGAAGCATCAATACCATCAGATTCTCCAGGGTGAATTCCATTGTTGATTAAAATTCTATTCTTTTTAGAGTTTTTAAATTCGTTTTTAGCAATCTTTCCATCTGAATTAAAAACGACTAAGTGTAATGGATTACCGCTATCTGTTAGCCCAAATTCAAGTAAGGTGATTTCTGAATATTGAGTTGCTAAATCTTGGTAATAAGAAATAACATCACTGTAAATTGGAGTTTCGGTTCCTTCAGATTTCTCGAAGGTTGTTGTAAAGTCAAAGCCCTTTTTTTTCTGGCAAGAGAAACTAATTAAAAGAACAAGAATTATAAGTTTTTTCATCTATTGTACGTTGTAAGTAATAGGTAGGGTGTAATTTACCTTAATTTTTTGACCTCTAGACTCTCCTGGTTTCCATTTTTTCATAAGTCTTATAACCCTTACAGCTTCTTGATCGCAAGGTTTACATAAGCTTTTGACAACTCTAATATTACTGATGTTACCAACTTTGTTTATTTTAAACATTAATATTACT
Source organism: Tenacibaculum sp. MEBiC06402 (assembly GCF_049239625.1). NCBI lineage: Bacteria > Pseudomonadati > Bacteroidota > Flavobacteriia > Flavobacteriales > Flavobacteriaceae > Tenacibaculum > Tenacibaculum sp. MEBiC06402. Next base: position 15,989 of record NZ_JBMKKT010000104.1, on the reverse strand, counting down.
CTTCCGGAAATGTCATTTTGATACGCGTAGTCAGGAATGTTTATGTTTTTTATAATATGCTTGGCAATCGCTTTTTGTCCTCCCGGGTATTGCGGAGTTTTGAAGCCTTGTTTGTAACTGAATTCTTTTCCGTTTTTATCCCAGCTTTTACCTTGTTTTAGTTTTCCATTTTTATAATATTCTTCATAAACTTTTTTCTCATTTTTTGTTTTTAAAAACTTACCATGCTTTAAACCATTTTTATAAAAACCTTTTGTAGTGGTGGAATCTTTAATAGTTAGGTAAGTACCATTACCATTTTCTATAGTTTGGTTTCCATTTTTATCCCAAAAAGATAGTATTTCAGGATCTTTTATTTTTTTAGCTAGAGCTTTGTGTTTAAAAAAACGCTTTTCTTCCTTTTTTTGACCATTGTCGTACCAATAAGTCCATAAACCATAATTTCTCCCTTTTTCTCTATAACCTTCAGCAAGTTTATTTCCATTCATATGAAAAATTATGTGCTTACTTTCAGATCCAACTAAATTCGGATCAATTGTATAGTATATTGAATGTTTAAAAAAAGAGGTAGAATCTTTCGGAGATTTATACCCCTCCATTTTATAAAGTCTCTTATTATTGATGCTAACTTTTTCTTTTACGACGGTATAAAAGTCTGCTTGTGTTTTAGGTACAGGTACTTTATTTTTTAAGAAGATTGTATCACCAATACGGTACTGTTTATATCTTTGAGCGAATAAACTGCTAATTGATAATAAGGTAAGTAAAATAAAAATTTGCTTTTTCATAGTTGTTTTTGGGTAATAAATTAAACTCTTACTGAATCTGGAACTAAACCTGTATAGTCTCCATTATTTCTAATTACATCTCTTACAATTGAAGAAGAAATATAACTTTTACCAGATGAGGTTAACAAGAAAACAGTTTCTATTTCAGATAGTTTACGATTCGTATGAGCAATTGCTTTTTCAAACTCAAAATCAGCTGGATTACGTAGGCCTCTTAATATAAAATCAGCTCCAATTTCTTTACAAAAATTTACGGTTAACCCTTCGTATGTAACAACTCTTATTTTAGGTTCGTTTTTAAAAGCCTCTTCAATAAACTGTTGACGTTTCTCTAATGGAAACATATATTTTTTATCAGCATTAATACCAATAGCAATAATTAATTCGTCGAAAAGAGTAACTCCTCTTTCAATAATATCAAAATGACCTAAAGTAATAGGGTCAAAAGATCCAGGAAAAATTGCGCGTCTCATGTATGTTTAGTTTAGTTGATTTTGTATTGCGTTATCAAATAATTCAGCTAACGAAATCCCCGCTTCATTAGCTTGCTGTGGAAGTATACTTTCCTCTGTTAAACCTGGTACAGTATTCATTTCTAAGAAATGTGGTTCACCATTTACTAGGATATATTCCGATCTAGAAAAACCACTCATGTTTAAAACTGTATAAACTTTCTTGGCGATAGTTTTAACTTTATTTTCTTCTTCGGTTGAAATCCTTGCAGGTGTAATTTCTTGTGACTTTCCCTCGTATTTAGCTTCATAATCGAAGAAATCATTTTCAGAAACTATTTCAGTCATTGGTAGAACTAAAACTTCATTTTTATATTCAATAACCCCCACGGAAACCTCGGTTCCTTCAAGAAAACTTTCAATTAGAATTTCATTATCTTCTTGATATGCTTTATCAATAGCATCATATAATTTATGAGCTTCATATACTTTGGAAATTCCAAAGCTAGAACCAGCATTGTTCGGTTTTACAAAACAAGGTAATCCAACTTTTTCAACAATTTCGTTAGGATCAACAGAATTTCCTTTATTTAAATATACTGACTTCGCTGTTGGAATATCGTACTTCTGTAATACACTTAAAGTATCACGTTTGTTGAAAGTTAAAGCCATTTGATAAAATGGAGCGGAAGTGTGTTTAATTCCTAACAAATCGAAATACGCTAAAATAGCCCCGTTTTCTCCAGGTGCACCGTGAATAGCGTTAAAAACACAATCAAATGTTATCTTGTTTCCGTCAATTTCAATTGAGAAATCATCCTTGTTAACAGCATGTTTTTTTTCATTTGAATCAATATAAAACCAGCCTTCTTTTACTATATGTATTCGGTATGAATTATATTTTTCAGCATCTAAATGTTTATAAACTACATTTCCACTTTTAATAGAAATCGCTACTTCAGACGAGTAGCCTCCCATAATAATGGCGATATTTTTCTTCATTACGATTGATTATGTATTACAAACTTACCAAAAAAAGTATTTTAAAAACTGCTGTTTTTAATTTAGTATTATTTTTAATGTACATTTGTCTCATCTTACAAAAAAATAGATTATGAAGTTTATTCAATTTTTGAAAAGTAGAACGTTTTTTATCCAGATAGGACTGGCCATTGTTGGATTATTATTGTTCGTTTTCTTATTGCAATGGTGGTTAGGTTTTACAACAAATCACGATCAAAAAATTCAAGTTCCAGATTTAAATAAAATGGGGTTGTTAGAAGTTGATAGAAAACTTGAAGAATTGAATTTAGCATACACTATTATAGATAGTGCAAGTTATAACCCTGATTATCCTGCGAAGTCAGTGATTGAACAAAATCCTGAAGCCGGAGATTTTGTAAAAGAAAAGAGAAAGATTTATTTGACATTAAACCCATCAAAATATAAAGATGTAGCCATTCCAGATTTAAATGGAAAAACAAAGAGACAAGCAATTACACATTTAAGATCAATTGGCTTTTTAGTAGGAGAGAAGTTTACCTATGTTCCTGATATTGGTAAGGATGTAGTTAGAGGTTTAAAACATAAAGGTAAACAAATTGGCTTAGGAGATAAATTACCTAAAAAATCGGTGATAGATTTAATTCTGGGAGACGGAAAAGGAAACTAAATCAACTTTAAGAAGTTAAGAATATTATTTAAATGCAGGAGGAAAGTCACGACTTACAAGAAGAGAATTCTGAATTATACGAGCATTATAGATTTACAGCTACGGATGGACAAGAACCATTGCGTGTAGATAAATTTTTAATGAACTTTATTGAAAATGCTACGCGAAATAAAATCCAACAAGCAGCAAAAGCTGGAAATATTTTGGTGAATGACGTGGCTGTGAAATCAAACTATAAAGTAAAACCAAAAGATGTTGTTAGAGTCGTTTTAACACATCCACCACATGAGAATTTATTGGTAGCTGAAGATCTTCCAATAAATATTGTATATGAAGATGATGATGTAATTGTAGTTAATAAAGAACCAGGAATGGTAGTGCATCCAGGTCATGGAAATTACACAGGGACATTAGTGAATGGATTAATTCATCATATTGAAAATTTACCTAAGAATAGTAATGAACGTCCAGGTTTAGTTCATAGAATTGATAAAGATACTAGTGGTTTATTAGTAGTTGCTAAAACTGAATATGCAATGGCTCATTTATCAAAACAGTTTTTTGATAAAACAACAGAGCGGTTGTATTATGCATTGGTGTGGGGAAGTGTAGAAGAGGATTCAGGAACGATAGAAGGACATATTGGTAGAAGTTTAAAAGATAGAATGCAAATGTCTGTTTTTCCAGATGGAGAATTTGGAAAGCCAGCTGTAACTCATTATCGAGTAGTTGAACGATTTACTTATGTGACATTAGTTGAATGTAAATTGGAAACAGGAAGAACGCATCAAATTAGAGCACATTTTAAATATATTGGTCATACTTTATTTAATGATGAACGTTATGGTGGAGATCAAATTTTAAAAGGAACTACATTTACAAAATATAAACAGTTTGTAGATAATTGTTTCAAGGTTTTACCTAGACAAGCATTACATGCAAAAACTTTAGGATTTGTGCATCCAACTTCTGGAGAGTTTATGCAGTTTAATTCTGAAATTCCAGATGATATTCAGCAATGTTTGGAAAAATGGAGAAGATACTCTGTTAATTCGAACGAAATAGACTAAAATTTTCTAATCGCTGAGAATCGCGTATTTGAAAATTATTTAATCATAATACAGGATATTAAATTTTCAGAAAAGAGGAATAATTTAAAATTATTCCTCTTTTTTTGTGAGCTTATAAATAGTTTTTGTTCTTAGCTTCTTTTGCCAGTCTATGAATTTTAAACTCTTAATCCATTCTGGGTATTCTGAATAAACTTTTTCCAAAGAGTATCCATCAAGTGATTCTGCTAAATCAAATTTTTCATGTAAAATATAGCAGTTTTTAATATTGTTGCTTCTCAAGTATTGAGCTAAATCTTCAGGTTTTACAACTTCATTTTTAATATTTTTAGCTGTGTAAAAAGAGGATTGTAAATCAACTAACATTGAATATAACGGACGTTTTGTGCTTATTAAATGAGTTTCAGTTTTGTTTAAATTATTGTACACATATTTGAATAATTTCACTGTTCCATTCATAGGTTTAAAAGCCATTACAACGAGTAAAAGAATATTTATATAAACGCTAAACTTAATGAGTTTACTGTGCCAGTTTTTAATTTCCTTGTCTTTAAAATAATTCATTAATCCGTAAACACTCATAAAAATGAATAGGTAATTTACAGGAAACATGAATCTGATTTCTTTATGAGCAATGAAAGAATGAATTAATATAAACGGTATTATAGACCATAAAAAAATATTCTTTTTCAATGGTTTAAATGATGAAATAAATCCAGCGAAAAGAATCAAGCTTATGGGTGGAATAGCTTTTCCTAGAAATAAATATAAGTAAGCGAAAAAAGGAGAAGTTCCGAAGTTAGAAGCTTTGTCATCAAGTATATTGGCTTTTAGGTAGTTATATGGAGCAATTGTAAATTCATCATAAAACAAAGTGTCTAAATACACTCCAAGCCTAATTATTAAAAACAATGGAATTACACTTATTGCAAGTTTTAAAATGTGAATTCTTTGAATGAAAAGTAGAAATGCATAAGTTCCAAAAATGCTTAATCCTAATTGATATCTAAATAAAAATGATAATCCCCAAAATAGTCCAATAATAGCGAAGCTTACATAGGTTTGTTTTCGAAATAATTGTAAGAATCCTAATAATAAAAATAATGCTGATATGTTTTCAGATGAGAAACGAACTGAGGTAAAAGGAATGAACCAAAGTAGTAATGAAGTGGCGTAAAATATATTAGCCCATCTTGTTACTTTAAAGTATTTCTCAATTATAATTTTATTTAAAGAAATGATTACATACCACAAAAGAATTCCACTAAAAATTCTAAATATTAGTGTAATTACAAAAGGATTGTTAAGTCCAATTGCATCAAATAAATTTATAAAAGAATATACAATCCATGGTTGAATGGAAGGACGCATTTTTTCTCCGAATTCCCATGGTAAATCATTAGCTGAAATTTTACCAAGTTTGTATTGAGCAAACTCTAAAACCTGAAAATGCTCATCGGATTGTAGATGTCCAACACTAAAAAAAGCTGTAATCATAAAAATGATGAATGCAGCAATTTTAATTTTTTTTTGAAAGTCTTTAGAGTCTATCATTTACAAGGCTCATTATTCTTTCAAATTGCTCTTTTAACCCCATATCTGAATTATCAAACTCTATGGCATCATCTGCTTTTATTAAAGGCGAGTCTTTTCTTGTAGAATCGATATGGTCACGCTCTTGAACATTCTGAAGTATTTCTTGATAGTTTACCTTGTCACCACGATCTAATAGTTCTTTATAACGTCTGGTAGCTCTTTTATCGGCAGAGGCAGTCATAAAAAGTTTCAGTTCAGCATCAGGAAAAACAATTGTTCCAATATCTCTTCCGTCCATCACGATTCCTTTATGCTTTCCCATTTCTTGCTGTTCTAAAACAAGTTTTCTTCTAACTTCAGAGATTTCAGAAACTTTACTAACTAATTTAGAAACTTCTATAGACCTGATTTCTTTTTCAACATTAACACCGTTTAAATACATTTCTGCAAATCCTAATTCAGAATTAAATTTAAACTGCAATTGGATTTTTGGGAGCGATTTTATTAAATTTTGTTTATCAAAAGCGGTTTTAGTAATTAAATTATTTTGCATAGCGAACAATGTAACAGCTCTATACATTGCTCCAGTATCTACGTAAATATAATTAAGTTGTTTAGCCAACTGTTTCGCAATTGTACTTTTGCCAGTTGAAGAGAAACCATCAATTGCTATTATTATCTTTTTATCGCTCATAATCTAGTTTAACAGCAAAGATAATTAAGTTAATAATTCGTAGAAATATTTCGTCTATAATCTTTATTGAAATCTATTGTTAAGCCAAAAGTACTTACGTTAGATGCCGAATGATATCTGGAGTAGGCGTAGTTTAATTTTACTTTATTCATTCGTAATCCAAAACCAAATGAAATACCTCCAAAAGTTCTAACATTTTGGACTTGTAATTCTTTTCCTCTTCTAAAATTATATCCAATTCGTAAGTTTACAGCACGTTTAGGAAAGAGTTCTGCACCAATAATAACGTGTCTGAAAGCATTATCTAAAACTGAAATTTCTTCTTCTGTTACATTTCCTTCTAAATCAGAAATAGAGTTAGAAGGGTTAGCCGTACTTATGTTCCATTGTTGCAAATTATCTATTGTTCCGTAGAGTCTAAAAGGAACGTTTTCTAACATGTAAGATGCTCCAATCGCAATCTCAAAAGGAATCTTTTCAGAAGTTCCATTGAATGTAGTTATTTGGGTTCCAATATTTCTAAGTACCAATGAAAATATGTAAGGTTTTTCAATATTATAATAAATAGCTCCAAAATCAACAGTAAAAGCACTAGACGAAAAATTGGCTATCGAAGAATAAATTAGCCTAGCATTAGCACCGATTCGAATATTCGAATTTGGTATTTGATATGCGTATCCAGCTGATAAAGCAACATCACTAGCTCCAAAGGTTCCAGTTTCATTTCCTTGCTCATCAGCTTGTATTAAAGTTCCATAATTTATATAAGTTATGTTAGAATGAAACGTAGGTGAATGCCTATTAAAACGATGTGCGTATGAAATTGATCCGATTGAGATATCAGCTAAGTAACTTGTGTAATTAACCGATAGTTTTCGGTCTAAATCGATATTGATTACTGCAGGATTCCATTTAGGTTGATCTACATCATCAACTAATGTTAATATTTTTCCTCCCAAAGCAATTTGTCGCGCATCTGTAGCCGTATTTAAAAAGGAAAATGTACTCGAACCAGCAACCTGTGCTACAGTATTTGTTACAACGAAAAAAAATGAAATTAAGGTGAATTTTTTTAGCATTATTTGAAACAACATATAATAACTCCGCTAAATTAACGTATTAATTACAACAATAGTGTTTTTAAACTGAATAAGCTTTAAATTAATTAGGCTTTTAACAAAAAATAAATATATTTGTATGTTAGGTGTATAGTGCACCTAGTTTAATGGTCCCCGCCTATTATGTTTAAGTACTTGAAAATAAATCTAAAACCGATTCTCAAGCTAACAATACTATTGCTTAGCTTTAGTATTTATGGGCAAACTATAGATAAGCCTGTCTTAGACTTCACGTCTGCTTGTGCTACTGATAGCTTCAATAATTTTACATTTAGTTTTACGTACCGAGATGGTATTTTCGACGCAGCCAATACTTTCAAGGTTTTTCTTTCTGATGAGAATGGTGATTTTTCTCCTGGTGTAGAGATATTGAGTGTGAATAATCAAAATTTTAGCCCTCTGATCCCCATTAATGGTTCGTTTAGTGTTCCGAATGGTACTTATGGTTCAGGGTATAGAATAAGAGTTGTAGCTGAAAACCCAGCAGTAACTAGTCCAGATTCTGATCCTTTTGGCGCTTATGATATTACTTCTGAACAATTAATATTAAACAACTTTACAGATGTTGCTTTATGTAATGGAAATCCTGAAACTATTACGCTAAATGAAATTGATCCGAATTTAAGTTATAAATGGTATCGTAACAATTCTCAAATTGTTGGCGAAACAGGACTTTCACTTACTGTTACTCAACCGGGTGAATACTACGCAGAAGTAGATTATGGGTCATGTACAGATGCCGTTATTTCTAATAAAGTTAATGTAATAGTTGTTAATTCTTCAAGTTTAACAATATTGGGAGATAATACGGTGGATTTATGTGCAGATCAATCTTATGATCTGCAAGCTAGTATAGATGATCCAAGTTTTACCTACAAATGGTTCAAAGACGGAGTTCAAATTACAGGTTTACCAGACTATTTACCTATTTACACGACACCAACAACAGATCAATTTGGGGTTTATCATTTAGAAATAGAAATAGGAGGATGCTCAAGTCGTTCTCAAGATGTTACGTTACAGCAAAAATCAGATACTTCATTTGATGTTAATATTAGTGGTAATCCAACAGATATTATATTTCCGGGAGAGACAATAGTGTTAAATGTTACTCATGATGCTCCAGGTACTGTTGATATAAAATGGTTTAATGAATCAGGAGAGATACCAGGAGTGTCAGGAGATACACTGAATGTTTCAGGACCAGGAGAATATTATGCTGTAGTAACAGAATCTTCGGGTGATTGCCCAGTCTCAATTAATTCTGATACACGTATTGTTCTAGGAGTTGTTGAAATGTTCGTAACCATTAGAGCTGGAACAGATTATGAAGAATGTAATTCTGCAAGCACTGAGCTGGCTATGGTTGGGATAAGTGTTACTGCTACAGACGGTAATGATTATGATTTATCACAGGAAAAAATAGATAAATTATTAGCACCTGATTCTGGTGGATCAATTATAATGAGATTACAATGGTTTAAAGATACTGTTGCGATTGCAGGAGCAGAAGCTCAAACATTTAATGTGAATTCGTATACCGATAATGGTGAGTATTATTTAAATGTTACAGTAGGTTCGCTTACCGCTGACTCTAATGTGATTAATTTATTATTAGGTGTTGGGGATGTTGAAATTGTATCTTCATCCAATGCATTATGTCCAGGTGAATCAATATTTCTTACTATTGATGATTTTCCTGGTTATACTTATACATGGTTTCAGGATGGAGCTGCAATGACTGTAGTAGACCCTCTAAACGTTGAGGTTTCTGAAATTGGAACTTATAGTGTGACTTTAGATGGTTTTGGTTGTCAAATAAATGTTACCGAAATTGAAATTGTCGAGTTTGATGATAGTGTTTTAGAAGTTAGTCCTTCTACTAATGCAGTCTTACCTACTGGAGGTACTATTACTTTGACAGCAAGTGGAGCTGATTCTTATGAATGGTATGATGAAGCTGGAAATTTATTATCAACAAACGAAACTTTAGACGTAGGAGTTTTAGGTACCTACACTGTTATAGGTACAGTAGGAGGTTGTAATGCGCAGCGAGATGTGAATGTTATTGAGGATGATGGAATGTTGATTATACCTAATATAATTACACCGTTTAATGGTGATGGTGTTAATGATCGATGGGAACTACCGAACAGATTTGCTTTTCAGCCAAATGTTCAGGTTATCATATTTAATTCAAGGGGGGAACAAGTCCTTAATACAACCGATTATCAAAATAATTGGCCAGAGGACAATAATTTAAAAGATGGGATGTTATTCTACTTTAAGGTTATTAAAGATAATAGTCTAGTTAAAGCGGGAACCATTTCAGTATTACAATAATTTATATGGTTAAAAACATTACTTTATTTGTATTATTTGCATTTATTCATTTTACTGGCCTGTCTCAGGTAAGTATTAATGAAGATGAGTATAATGGATTTTCGTCAAGAAGTTTTATGCAGTTTAATAACTTCATGACGGTGCCGACTTTTTCAATTTTACATAGAGAAACAGCAACAATTGAAGCAATTTCAAGAAGTGCTAATATTGAGTTTCAAGATGCTGCTCGTTTGCATATTTTAAGTTATTCAGGAAGAATGCGAAGAAATGTAGGAGGAGGAATTGCAGTTTTTCAACAAGAAATAGGTGTTTTTAAAGACTTTGGAGCTGTTGCTAATTACGCATATCAACTTAAATTAGGAGGAGATAAGAAATTAACATTTGGTTTCAATTTCTTCTACAGCCGAAGAAGTTTAGACAACCCAAGAGTGCTATCTAATGGCGACGATCCTTTAATAAATAATTATCAAGATAAGCCAGTGGTTGTTTTTCAACCTGCTGCAACAATGTCTTTTGGAGACTTAGATGTAGGTCTGTTTTTTGAGAACTTAGGAGATTTTAATTTAAAGTCGAGCGAATTTGTTACCGATTTCGGAGATAAAACAATTTCAGCTCATGCGGCTTATACATATAGGTTCGATAATACAAGTGGCTTGCTTCAAAATATGTCGATAAGAGGTTTAGGTATTGCAAGAAAACTAAAAGGTGATTTTTCTTATTCTGGAAATATGCTTTTAGAATTACCAAAAGCTGGTTGGGTAAAAGTCGGTTATGATAAAATATTTGGATTAAATGCAGGTTTTGGAATAAATCTTACTAAAAATCTTGGAATTGGTTTTTCATATGAAAAACAAGATAATTTAGGAGGAACAAATGAGGTAGGTATTTTATATCGATTTGGTAGAAATAGAGGAAGAGGTGTTTCAAATAGAACACCGAAAGTTGATATTATTCTTCCAGAAGACGAAGAACCAGAGATTCTTGATACGAAAAGGAATGAATACGATGATCCTGAACATAACGATTTATCTGATGAGTTAAAAGTTGCTCAGGATTCTATAAATAGTTTACATAAAAAGGTTGATGAATTGTTACGATTAGTTAAAAATCAACCGAAAACAACTGAAATTATTAGAGAGGTTCCTGTTGAAAAACCGAAAGAAGCAAGAGATCAATCATTACCAAGAAGTACAGCTAAGCCTTGGAGGCAAAGAACTGTGACGAGAACAGGTGGTGGTGCAGGAACAATGTATTATACAGCTATTGAGCAATTTAAATCATTGTCAAGAGCAAAGGCAGAAGTGCGAAAGTATAATAGAAATAAGAAAAATAAGTACAAAGCTCGATACGTTAGAGATCCTAAATTCGATGTATATGTGGTTTATATTGATAGACATGCTAAAGAAGAAGATGCTGAAAAACAGAAGGATGAAATTAATGGGGCTGTTAAAAAAGGAGTAGAAGGCGAAGAGGCGAATAATGACTTAGGTATTAAGAAGAAAACTGGTTCTGATAGGGTTTATGTAATGAGGATTACTTTAGGTGCTCAGGGTGAAACGATTACTGAGCCAAAATCTCAGCCACCAGCTCGTGTTCGTACAATGAAAAACCCAACGGGAGAGATTCCTGCAGGTTATTATATCGTTGTAAATGCTTTCTCTAAAAAGCCTTACGCAGATAAGTTTTTAGATGAGTTAGAAAATGATGGTATTGATGCCGACTTTTTCATAAATCCTGAGACAGGATACAGACATGTTTACATCCTTAAAACGGATGATAGAAAAGAAGCGATAAGATTATATAATAATAACTTTAACGGTAAATATTATGATAGAAAAAGTATTTATCAAATTAAGTAATTGATAAACATATGTTTAGTGTTTTTTTAGCTTGGTTTTGTTAAATTCTTTTTATATATTAAATGAGCGTTATAATATAATATTCAAATCCCCAAAAATGAATAAAAAATTACTTACCCTAATAGTATTTGTTTTACACACTGTGCTCTCATTTTCACAAGTTGATAGCAGGAAGAAAGTGTTGGATAAAATACCACCGAACAGTAGTTTTAAGTCTAAGGCATATAAAGAAAGTGTTGACAGGTCCTTATTAAAAAAACCAGATGTTGCTTTTACACAAAGATTAGCAACAGGAGGTGTCAATGTTCAAGGAAATATTACTTTTGTAGGTAATAATATTTTAAATAGAGATACCGATAATTCTTTTTATGATTTTAATTACTACAATCCGAATACTAATACTATTGGTGGAGATGTCAATACTTCAATTACACCAGATGATCCATACGACTCAGATTTAGTAATAGATTTTAGTGGAAGTTACTTTTTTATCAATAATGGTAACTTTTTTATGGATTATATTGATATTGATGATATTGAAGGTATTTCAGAGAATGGTACTACATTTTCATCGTCAAAATCGACGTTAGCTCTTCCAAACTGTTCTAGAGTTATTTACGCAGGTTTATATTGGGCTGGAGTTTACCCATATGATACATGGGAAGATGCGGGTTCAAGAGAAGGAGATTACAGAGATATAAAATTTAGGTTACCAGGACAAGGTTACCAAGATATTACTGCTGATGAAGTTATATATGATAATGGTATAGCTACACAAAGACCATATGTTTGTTATAAAGATGTTACTACAGATGTACAAGCCCTGAGTGATCCTAATGGAGATTATTACGCAGCAAATATTAGAGCAACAACCGGATGGGACTCGAGTAATGGTTTAGGAGGATCGGCAGGTTGGGTGCTTGTTGTAATTTATGAAGATTCAACGCAATCAAGTAAAAATATTTCTGTTTTCGATGGGTTTTCTACTGTCGATGGAACGAATAATGCAGATATTAGTTTCTCTGGTTTTACAACTATTCCTTCAGGACCAGTAAGAACACAATTTCTTACTGCAACACTTGAAGGTGATACATATATTTCTGGAGATAGTTTTCAGGTAGAAGATACTTCAGGTACTTACAATGATATTTCTACTACTAATACAAACCCAGCTAATAACTTCTTTAATGGTAGTATAACACAGTATGATAATTTTGTAACTACCAGAAATCCTGATAGTGAAAATACTTTAGGTTTTGATATAGATTTGTTTGATTTAAGTAACCCTTCAAATACAGTAATTGCGAATAATCAAACTAGTTTAGATGCAAGGTTTACAACAGCGGGAGATGTTTACTGGCCTTTCTTAATTGGAATGGCAATTGAAATTATTGAGCCAGATATTCAACTAGTGAAGACTATTGATGACGGAGCAGGAAACGATATCGCAGGAACGCCGGTTGGTTTAGGTAGTGATTTGTGGTACAATATAAGTTTCCAGAATGTTGGTACAGATGATGCAACTAATACGGTAATAACCGATAGACTTCCTAAAAATGTTGATTTAATTCCTGCGGATATTACAGTTCCGTCAGGTGTAACTTATACTTATGATCCACCAGCTTTAGCTAACGGTTTCCAAGGAGAACTAGAGTTTACTATTCCTGATAGTTTGGTAGAAGAAGGAGGATCAATACACAATATTCGTCTGCATGTTCAAGTAGTGTCAGATTGTAATGAGCTAAGAGATGTTTGTTCTAATGTTATTGAAAATCAAGCTTTTGCTAGGTATGATGGAGTTGAAGGAGGAGTTAGTGTAAATAATGAGCCAAGTGTTTCTGGTATTGATGCCTGTGATTATGGTATTGCTGGAACATCAAATTTCTTAGTTGATACAAGTGGATGTAGCTTTGTTCAAAATGTAACATTATGTGGTCCGTCACTTGAGTTAATTCCTGGATCAGGATTTGCCTCTTATGAATGGAGAGATGAAAATGGTGTAGTTGTTGGTACTGATCCTACTCTTACTGTAACAAGTACAGGTACTTATACAGTAACGAAAGTTAATCCATCAGGGGTGCCAGCAGCTTGTGTAAGTTCGGATGAAACGTTTGTCGTTGGTCCTTTCGGAACAGGTACTAATCCTATCGCTGCTTTTGGTGATAATATTAGGACTTGTCCAAATGATGGAACAGAATTAGTAGAAATATACCTTTGTGGAGATACTGATTTTAGAGAAATTATAACTGGAGTTATTTCTCCAACTACCGTACGATGGCAACAATTAAGTTCAAGTTGTAGTCCAGATCCAGATCCTAGCTGTCCAAATCAAACTGCAGCTTGTTGGGAGGATGTGGCTACAGACGTTAATGCCACGACAAGGAGTTTTTCAGAGGCAGGTCAATATCGTTTAGAGGTAACAGAGTCAGGAGGTTGTTTCGAACGTTATTACTTTAATGTCTTTAAAGCGACTATCACACCTACTATTGTAACAGACGATATTATTTGTGGTAATGCTGGAAGTATAACAATAAATAACGTGCCTTCTGGTTATGAATATGCTATTGTAACCGCTGGAGGACCAACACCTCCAGATTCATCATATCAAACATCTAATGTTTTTTCAATTACAACTGCTGGAAATTATGATGTTTATATTAAGAATGATGCAACTTCTTGTGTTTATCCTTATCCAGGTTATTCAGTAAATTCTATCGATATTGATGTCGATGTTACAACAAGTCCTATTCTTTGTGCAGGAGATTCTGGGAACATTAATGTTCAGATTAACAGCGCAATACCAGGGCCATACACATATACGATTTTAAATGGAGCCTCATTAGTAAGTAGTTTCGGACCTACTGCTGATACTTCTCGAGACTTTCCAGTTACAGGTGCTGGAGTATATACGGTTCAGGTAACCACAGCGGAATGTAGTTTTTCAGAAGATACTGCAGCGTTTGTTGTGCCAGATCCTTTGAGTTTAACTGCTGTTGTTACAAAAGATATCAATTGTACCGATGGTATTATAGATTTAAGTGCTTCCGGAGGAACGACGCCTTATACATATGCAGTTTGGTCATATACACCTGCTGCTACAGCTACAAAAACCGCTATATCATATACTAATGTTTCAGATATTGCTTCTAGTGATTTTGTTTCAACTACAAGTTTTAGTATTGCTAGCGGAGAGGAAGGTACTTATGAGTTCATAGTTGTTGATGATAATAACTGTTCTCAAGTTTCTAGTGCTGTTACCGTAGTTCTTGAAGAGCCTTTACAATTTACGACAAGTGTAACAAACCCTTTATGTGATGGAGATACAGATGGTAGTATTACTGTAAATACTGTGACGCCTCCTGGTTTGATAGGATATTCCTTGGAGTATAGTATTGATGGAGGAACGTCATTCGATCCTTCTAATACTTTTACAGGATTAGGAAGTGGTTCTTACACTATAGATGTAAGAGCGACAAAAGGTGGTTTTTCATGTAGTTATAGTGTTGGACCAGTTGATATAACAACACCAGATCCTTTATTTGCTGAAGCATCGATAGATAGAGAATTTAATTGTAGTCATCCTGCAAGAATTGTTTTTAGTAATGAATCTGGTGGTACACCAAGTTATAATTATAGTTTTGATGGAGGTGTTACTTTTCAATCTTCTGGGGTATTAAATACGGCCACCCCAGGTACATACAATCTAGTGATAAGAGATTCAAATGGTTGTATGTATAGCTTACCTGATCCATTAGTAGTAGATCCTTTACCAAATGAACCTACAATAACACCTACTTTAATTTATAATTGTGATGGAACAGCAGATGTAACATTATCTCCTGTTAACGGAAGTTATACATATTCTTTAGATGGTGGACCATTTAACGGAACTAATAGCTTTCCTGATTTATCAGTTGGATCTCATACAATAACTGTAGAATATAGGAGAAGTTGTATTGTTGATGTTTCTTTTGTTGTTGAAGCAGGAAGAGAATTATTAGGAAGTACAAATCCTACCAACATTACCTGTAATGGAGGAAGTGATGGAGCTATAGAGATAACTGCAAGTAATTTTGGAACTTCATTTGACTATAGTATTGATGGAGGAACTACTTGGGTTACTGGAAATATGAGTAGTCCAGTTACAGCAACAGGTTTAACAGCAGGAAGTTACGATGTCCGTATTCGTGCAACTGTAAACGGAGATACATGTGATGTGTCGTTGGGTACAGAAACATTAAGTGAGCCTACGGTTGTAGTTGCAGGCGGAACAATTACGAAAGAAGTAACTTGTAACCCGGCAACTGGTGCTACAATTGAGCCGAGTGCGACAGGAGGAAATGGTCCATATACGTATCAATTAGATGGAGCTGGAGCATTTCAATCTACACCATTTACGGATGTAGCAGCAGGAGCACACACCATTATTGCTCAAGATACCAATGGATGTTTATCGG
>NZ_JBMKKT010000103.1:0-690 GCF_049239625.1 Tenacibaculum sp. MEBiC06402 | reverse complement strand
ACATCGGAAAAGAACTTGCGTCCTTTTCCCGCAAAAAATCATACACAAATACGTTGGCATTCATTAGAAAATAAAAGATGAAAATTGAAAAAATAATTGAACGGATTGGAAATTTCAAAGTTTCAGAAGAAACGGAAGATTATGAAATTTGTGAATTCTTTGATAATATAAGAAATGAATTGCCTGAATCAATTTCTTTGACCAAATCTCAAAAGGAAAAATTGATAAAAGGACTTTTTGGTTTTTTGAAAAATCAAAATCCTGAAATGGGTGAGAATTTTTCATTCATTCATTTTATAGAGGATATTGACACCCCTAACTATGAGATTTATAATTCAGAATTAAAAAGGTTTAATAAGGGAAATGGGACTATAACGTCTATACTTTTATTAAATCGTTATATTAATTCATTAAAAGGAGATGAATGGAAAGAGAATTTAGAATTAATGAAAACCATATCTGAAAATAAAACCTACTCTGAATACATTAGAGAATTTGCATTGGATTTTTATGAATCTCAAATTCATAGAAATAGCAACAATCCCCAAATTCCTAGAAAAACAATTTGGTCAAAAATTAAAAGTCTGTGGAATTAAATAAATCGATTCTATAAACTGAAAAAACGAAATGCCAACAACGTGTATAATTAATTGCGGCTGAATTTCCTCACCGGAAATTCAATCTTATTAA
>NZ_JBMKKT010000102.1:0-1914 GCF_049239625.1 Tenacibaculum sp. MEBiC06402 | reverse complement strand
GGAAAGATAATTAATAAGATTGAATTTCCGTTGAGGAAATTCAGCCGCAATTAATTATACACCTTGTTGGCATTTCGTTTTAGTCTTTTGTATAATAGATTTTAATTTTTCCCAAATTCCTTTTCAAATTTTAAATCCGCTATTGAAAGTTTTTTCTTCATTTCAACAAATTCCTCAAATCCAAAAGGTCCTTCTGGTTTTTCTTTGTATTTGTTTTCAAGTTTTTTGATTATCCAATAATTTAACCGCTTTTTTGGGTTTGTCTCTAGAGCTATTATGTATTCCTTATTGCTTCCAATACTTTTAACACAATCCAAAAGGACAATTCCGTCATTGGTAAGTGATAAGCAACCAGGTTCTCTAGGATTAGAGGATAAAATATAATCTCCATCCTTCCAATAAGCTGGGTCAAATAAATCAAAACAACTTGTTAATAGTATACAGATTGTTAAAAGTGAATAAATCTTTTTCATTTCTAAATATCAACTTTTGAGGGAATGTTGGTTAATGAATGCCAACGTTTTTGTATATGGTTTGTTGCGTGGTTTAGCACGTAATTTAGCAAATAAAAACCGAATAGAAAATCCGCGAGGACTTTCGTAAGTAGGCTGGAACTAGCAATAAATTATATACGGTGTTAGCCGCCGTTTTTTAATTCATTCAGACTTTTTATATTCTTACCATTTCCGCCGTATGGATATTCCTTACTTGGGTTTTGATTGATATAATTATATTCTTTTGCTTTTAATTTTTCATTCAAATGTTCATCGCTAAATGAGTAACCAGAAATAAATAAGTTTTCGGTTTCATCAATTATTTTTTGAAAATTTTGAAATAATTGTTTAAATAAAAAATCATTTTCGATAGTGTCTAATTTTCTTGTCCCAGTTATAAATTTTGGTACTATGTCAAAATTGTAATCTTGAAGTATTTCTTTAGTTCCTGGATTAATACGAATTACATTATGTTTCGTAGAATAACTACTAGTCATATAATAATCATATTCTCCAGTTGGTTGCAGAAATAATTTACCAGCATCTGCATAATGTCTGAATTGAAAAAAATCTAAACTGCCATGAAGTTTATGAATCCGTATTTTTTCATTAAATGTGTTATTGAAGTATGGAACCTGTAAATCATTATGACTTATTGGTGAATCTTGTGAATTAAAACCTTTTGAATATCTTATTTTATTTAGGTCCAAAACTCTTTCAAGTAGTAAGTCGTGGTTAAGTGTGAAGATGTCTATGTTTTCGAAATTAAATAAATGGTCAACAAAGCCTTGATATATTTCTATTAATTCAGCGTCAGTTTTAGGAATCACAGTTAAGATATCTCCAATCAAATAGTTCAGAATAGCACTAACCTTTTGAAATTGTTTTGTGTTGAATGCATGCAAATAGCTTTCATAATATTCTTTATTTTTCTCTTCTAGAAAAAATGGCTTATCGTTAAGAAGCGATTTTTTTGCTATTTCAAATAAATTTTCAACCCAATCAGGGTTTTTGAAATTATCAATTATATATTGATAAAAATCTTCATAATAGATAAAACTGCCTCTATCTGAAACGTAACTTTTTACCAATTCATTAAACACATAAGAATAAGCTAAATAATCATAATTTAATCTTCCATTATGAATAAAAGTTTTATCCTTACCATCAATCCAAAACCATTCGCTAGACGAAGCGGAAAGAAGCTTTTCTTTTAAATCTCTATTGAATCTTTCTGCGATAGTACTTGCAGTTGGCATTCCTGCATTTGCTGAAAATCCTGCTCCTAAAATAACTGTCAAATTTTTCTTCATAAGAGTGATTTCAAATGGTGGCTAACGTATTTGTGTATGATTTTTTGCGGGAAAAGGACGCGAGTTCTTTTCCGTTGTGTCGGAAAGATAATTAATAAGATTGAATT